>NZ_FNDI01000083.1:0-1216 GCF_900100565.1 Paraburkholderia steynii
CGGTTATCGTTGAACCATGTACGCTGCCAGGAGGCATAATCCGGATACTGGATTTCCAGTGGTGACAGTGAACTGGGCGAACCCCGGACAAAGGCCGTATAGAAGGCACTGAGTTCGTTTAGAAGAATGCCCGCCGACCAACGATCCGAAATAATATGGTGAACGGTAAACAGCAGCACATGCTCGTCCGGAGCCGTCCGAATCAAGCATGCACGAATTAAAGGGCCACTTGTCAGGTCAAAAGGCCGCAGGCTCTCTTCGCGCAGCAGTGTCCCTAATGCTTCGGATCCGTCAGAACGCGTATACAGATCCTCTTCGAGGAGTGTTAATCGAACATCAATCGGCAGCAACCTCGCGTGCAGATGGCCGCCGATCAGCGCGAAAACCGTCCGAAGTGACTCATGTCGTTGCATGAGGGCATTGAAGCTTTTTCGCAGCGCATCGGTACTCAAAGCTCCCACTAAACGTATCGCGACAGGAATGTTATAACTGGAGCTAACGTCCTCATCTTGAGAAAGAAACCATAGGCGTTGTTGGGAAAAGGAGACCGGAAGAAGATCGCTACGAGTCACCACTTCGATACTAGGGATCCGGGCATCATTACTTTCTTTCAGAAGTTTAGTTAATTCTGCAGAAAAGTCGCGAAGTTTTGGCTTAGAGAACAAGATGCCTAGGGAAGGTGCGACTCCGAAAGTTGATCGAATACGACCCAACATCTGAATCGCACGTAGAGAGTGGCCTCCCAACTCGAAGAAAGTATCATCTCTTCCTACCAGAGACACTCCCAGTACATCGCCCCAGAGTTCGGCGATAGTCAATTCCGTCTCGTTCTGATCTGCCGCGCGCAGCATGCTTGCGGAAACAGGGGGAGTTGGCTCCGGTAGCGATTTGTGGTCAAGCTTTCCGTTCGTGCTCGTCGGAAGACTCTCTACAAGCATGAAGACGGAAGGCACCATATATCCGGGAAGCTTGTCGCAAAGCTCCGTCTGTAGAGCCTCCTTCAGGTGGCTACGAAATGCCTCACCGTCTCCGCCCTCTGGCTGAGACCTGACAGCTACATATGCCACCAAGTATTTTTCGGAGCTCTCACCCTTCGCCACAATAACGGCGGACGCCACGTCCGGATGTTCAGTCAGGCATTTCTCGATTTCTCCTGGCTCAATGCGAAAGCCCCGGATTTTTATCTGATTGTCGTTGCGTCCCAAATAAATCAGAT
>NZ_FNDI01000078.1:0-1498 GCF_900100565.1 Paraburkholderia steynii
TCTTACTGTGTCATAAAATAAAGGCGTCTTCCCAGACTTCGGCAGCATGGACACGCGTCGAGCCCGGCGACCAGCCGGACCGTAAGTTCGTAGCGGATGGTGGCAATCGAGTCAGCCGTGTGGCGCTGTGCGCGCCGGACTTCCCCGCGCAATGTAATCGTCGGGAACTGCAGGTGTCTGGCGTGCTGCGAAGTTTTTTTTGGCGCTGACCGGGGTACCGGTAGCGAGACGCTCTGAGAGCAGGAACCCGTAGGCCGCGATCGCCAGTGCGGCGTGGTGGTGAAACCCACGCCATCCCCGGCCTTCGTAGTGTCCCAGCCCCAGCTCCTGCTTCAGATCCTGGTAATCACGTTCGATACGCCAACGCATGTGTGCATGCGCCACGAGTTGCTCCAGCGCAGTATCAGCCGGCAGGTTGGACAGATAGTATTTCAGCGGGTCAGCGTCGCCGGCGGCCCACTCGATGAGCAGCCATTGCTCGGGGCGCAACCTCGCCTTGCCGGTATTGCCGCCCGCGTGACGCACGCGCACCGCGGCGAAACGTCCGCTGAGTGTTTCGTTCGAACCCTCCCGCCAGCTGAGCGTGGTGAAGGCAGTAGCAGGCAGTGAATGCGCCAGGTCCTTCACGTTCACCGGTTGTCGGGCGCGTGTGCGGCGCGGTACCACAGGCGGGCGGCCCATGCCGCCATACGGTTTGGGCGGCAATGGTTCGACGCCCGGTGGCCAGACCACGAGAGCCGAGGTGATGCCGACCACATAAGGCAATCCCAGTTCGTCCAGACGTTGCCGGAAGGCGTTGTCTATTCCGTAGCCCGCATCGGCCAGCACGCAATGTCGGGGCGCACCCGCAGCCAGCAGGGCCTCGATCTGTCGCAAGGCAATCTGCACCTTCGTCTCAAACCCGATCTGCGCGGGAATGCCGGCTTTCTCGCGCCGCTCATCATCCTCTGCCCATTCACGCGGCACATAGAGCTGCCACGCAACCGGAATGCTGGCCTGCTCGCAGGCCAGTGACACGCTGACCGCGACCTGGCAATTATCCTGTTTGCCCAGCACTCCGCAGTACTGACGCGCCACACCTACGGAATGGCGGCCCTTCTTTGGAAATCCCGTGTCGTCCACGATCCAGAAGCCGCCACCGGAGAAATCCATCCGCGGCACGACCCACTGGCTGACCCGGCAAAGTAGCTCGTCGTCCGACCAGTCGGCCTTGGCCACGAAGTGGTGCAATGCCTGATGCCGCGCGCTGGCGTGAAGCGGATCCACGCTTGCGGCCATTGGTTCGACACTCTTGCGTGTCAACGGCAACATCAGGCCTGTGCAGTAAGCCTTCAGTCCTGAGTGGCGATCCGCATGACCCAGGCCGCCAGCCAGATGTTCAATGTACTGCTCAAACCGCCTTTGCGCATCCATTGCTTCTCGCTCTATGCCTGGGTATCCTCATTATATGTAGGTAAACAAGCAATATCACAATTGTTATTTTTATGACACAGTAAGA
>NZ_FNDI01000010.1:0-78135 GCF_900100565.1 Paraburkholderia steynii
GCGTCGCCCCTGTGCGGGGCGGCACCTACTTTTCTTTGCCGCCGCAAAGAAAAGTAGGCAAAAGAAAGCGGCTAACACCGCCAGTTCTTGTTCTTGTCCACGGGCCCCCAACGTCCCCACACTTCACACGACAACATCTTTGTTTGCGTGCGTTGCCAACGCTTCGAATGAACGCCTCACCCACTTCAAACACCCGCACACGTGCTAGCGGCAGCGAATGGTTTGTGCCGCCCAGGTGGCAAACTGTGTGTAGGTTGTCGCGACGTATAGCGTGGCGCTCTTACAGGGTGGAACGCGGGCGCTATCGGTCCGGAGTGAGGCGTGTGTGGTGCTACGGCCTACACACAGTTTGCCACCTGGGCGGCGGGGGACTATCTGGTAAGGCATGCTGAAACGCGGGAGCGTGAAGCGGGTGAGGCGCACCGCAAGAGCGCTGGCTACGAACATGGGTCACGTGATTGCCGTGTGAAGCGTAAGACCCTGTGGGGGCGCTCAGGCAAGAACTAGAACTGGCGGTGTTAGCCGCTTTCTTTTGCCTACTTTTCTTTGCGGCGGCAAAGAAAAGTAGGTGCCGCCCCGCACAGGGGCGACGCCTGAAGCACGCTAACAATTCGCGGATGCCAGCGCAAAGGCCAAAAAACACCGTAACGCGGATGCCAGCGAAAAGGCAAACACACCGACCGGCAACACCTGAACCACGAAGACAAACCGCGAACGCCAGCAAAAACACAAAGCAACCCACCCAGCGTCGCAGACAAAAAAACCTCAATCCCTACCAGCCAGCGCCCGCTCAAGCGCCGCCACACCAGCTGGCAAATCCACCCCAACCCCGAGCTCAACCATAGTCCGCCCAAACGCATGCAGCGTACGAAAGAGGTTATGAGCGCGAGCCTGCTCGCCCATCTGCCCGATCCGCACAATGGGCAACCCAAAAGACCCCGAAATCTCAACCTGATGAAACCGCGAGATATGCGCGCAAATATCCGCCGGCGTCAGTCCCGCCTTTTGCCCAACGGGCACCTCAATCCCAACAACAGAATTCAACCGGCACTCAGCCGGCGCATATAAGGCCAAACCCATCGCACTGATCCCCGCCTGCAACGCAAGCGAGCACTTCAAATGCCGGGCAAAACGCTTCTCCAGCGTCTCCGCGCAAACAAGCCGCAACGCCTCGTGCAACGCAAGCACGCCCGACACAGGCGCCGTGTAGTGATACCCCGCGTTGTGCCAGAAATTCTCCGCCAGCGACGCATCCAGACACCAATGCGCACTAGCATGCGGACGCCCCTTCACCCGCTCCCACGCCGCATCCGAAAACGCGATCAGCGAAACACCCGGAATCGACGACAACCCCTTCTGCCCGCCCGTGATCACGGCATCGATCCCCCACGCATCCATTTCGAGCGGCATGGTCGACAGCGTGCAGACGGCATCGACGACAACCAGCGCGCCCGCCTTCTTGGCCAGCGCCGCAATATCCTTGAGGTGGTAATTCCAGACGGTGTTCGACGTCTCGCCCTGCACGATCGTCACGATCTCCGGACGCGTGCGCCGGATCGCTTCCTCGACCTGCTCGAGCGTCGCGACCGCACGATCGCCAACTTCCAGCAGCGAGACATCGGCGCCAACGCGCCGGCCCATCTCCGCCATCCGCGCGCTGAAAAAGCCGTTCTTGATGCTCAACACCCGGGTGCCCTGCCACGCGAGATTGGAGATCGCCATCTCCATCGCCGCCGAGCCCGGCCCCGCCACGCCCAGCACCCACTTCGAGTTCGTCTGGAACACGTAGCGCGCCATCGTCTTCACCTGCCCGACCACCTTCGCCATCGTGTTGCCCAGATGGTTGATGACGATCGCATTGGCCTTAGCGACGGCGGCGGGAATCGGCACCGGGCCGGCGCCCATCATCAGGAGTGGCTCTTCGGGAAGAATCGCGTCGAGCGATTCGACTTCAGGACAGGGAACGACGTTGGACGTTGTAATGGTCATGATCGGAACGCATGGAACGGGGAACGGGAACAGGAAAACGGCCCGCCGCGCGCAGCAACACCTGCGGGCGGCGGGCCGTCTTTCGATCATTCACCCATATGTCCGATTGCGCAAGAGATGCATCCCGGTCTTTGCCTGCCGGATTGTCACTTGACCTCTTTGCGTTGAATGCTCTTGCCCGTCTCCTTGGTGTAGCGCTCGACGTATTCCTCCGTGAGCTTGCGGATCGCGCGCCCGATCTTGCGATAGTCGGACTCGTTGAGATTCGCCAGCGACACGCGCCCCGAAGGATGCTTGGTGCCGAAGCCCATCCCCGGCAGCAACACGACCCGCGCATCGGTTGCCAGACGGAACAGCAGTTCCGACGCCTCGGTATGCTTGAGCAGCCAGTCGACGAACTCACGGCCATACGCGCGCTCGCCGAAGTACTCCATGTCGATGATCGTGTAGTAGTCGACCTGGTTCGCGTCCTTCTCGTCGAACGCGATGCCGATTTCCTCGAACAGCGCGCGCTTGCGATTGCGGATCAGGCGCTTCAGCGCGTTCTTGTACGCATCCGGCGTGTCCATCAGCGAGAACAGCGAGAACAGCACCATCTGCACCTGTTGCGGCGTCGACAGGCCCGCCGTGTGATTCAGCGCGACGGTGCGGCTGTCGGCGACCAGCCGGTCGATAAACTTCAGCTTTTCCGGCTCCGTCGTGATCGACTCGTAGCGATGGTGCAGGATCTTCTTCGCGTCCTTCGGCAGCTCGGCAATCAGCTTGTCGAGGATGTTGTCCTTATGCGTCGCGATCGCGCCGAGACGCCAGCCCGTCGCGCCGAAATACTTCGAGTACGAGTACACGAGAATCGTGTTCTTGGGCGCGAGCGCAAACAGCGATACGAAGTCGTCGGCGAAGGTGCCGTACACGTCGTCCGTTAGCAGGATCAGGTCGGGGCGTTCCTTGACGATCTCCGCAATGTATTCGAGGCTCTCGTCGCTGATCTTCACGGAAGGCGGATTGCTCGGGTTCACAAGGAAGAACGCTTTCACCTTCGGATCGCGCAGCTTGTCGAGCTCGGCCTTCGAGTACTGCCAGTTGTTCTCGACATCGGCATCCAGATTGACCACATTCAGCTCGTAGTCGTTGAGCGTCGGAATCTCGATGTACGGCGTGAAGATCGGGCGGCCGAGCGCGATGGTGTCGCCCGCCTTGATCAGATGGTTCTGCTTCATCGTGTTGAAGATGTACGTCATCGCGGCCGTACCGCCTTCGACGGCAAAGATGTCGAACTCGCCGACGAACGGATACTTGCCGATCATCTCGCGCCGCAGATACTGCCCGACGATGACCTCCGACAGCTTCAGCATCCGGTCCGGCACCGGGTAGTTCGACGCAAGAATGCCTTCGCACATCTCGTACAGGAAATCAGTGCCCGACAGGCCTAGCTGATCGCGCACGTACGACACGGCGCCCGCGAGAAACTCGATGCCGGGCAGCCCCTTGTTCTCGCGCAGGAACAGCTCGAAGCGCTCGGCCAGCCCTTCCCGCTTCGGAAAGCCGCCGACGCCTTCGGGCATATACGCGAACGAGCGCTCCGATTCGCGCATCGCAAAGAGACCCAGTTGCCAGAAACCGTGGCGCGGAATCGTCGCGAGAAAATTCGGGTTGCCGCGGCCGGCGTTCAGCATCGACGCATTGGCCGGGCGCTCGACGGCGCCGCCGCCTGCTGCCTTGATCAGTTCGTCCTTCAGCTCGAACGGGCTGAGCGCCTGCATCGCTGCCTGCTCTTTGCTCTTGTTGTCCTTTGCCATGATCGGTTCTCCAGTGAAAGGGGAAATGCGCCGGCGCTTTCCAGGCAACGGGCAACGGCTCGTGCCGCGCACCGGCTTCAATACGTACAGACGGTTCCGCCGACGGCACGCACGGCCCGTCGGCGGTGTGAGTTCAGACCAGCCCGACGACGAGCGGCCCCAGCAATGTCAGCAGCACGTTCGCAATCGCATACGTGATCGCGAACGGCACGGTCGGCACGGCGCTTTCGGCCTTGTCCAGCACGCCGCCGAACGCCGGGTTCGCGCTGCGCGAGCCGGACAGCGCGCCCGCCAGAATCGCCGCGTTGTCGTAACGCAGCACGTAACGGCCGAACAGCATCGTCAGCAGCAGCGGGACCAGCGTCACGACCACGCCGAGCAGGAAGATCGTGACGCCGAGTTGCTTGATCGTCGTCACGGCCTGCAACCCCGAGTTCAGCCCGACCACCGACACGAACGCGGCCAGCCCGAAGTCCTGCAACAGTCTCGATGCGGCGGGCGGCATGACGCCGTACATCGGATGCTTGCCGCGCATCCAGCCGAACACAAGGCCCGCGAGCAGGCAGCCGCCGCCCGAACCGAGCGTGAGCGGCACGCCGCCGATATTGACCACGATCAGGCCGATCAGCAGGCCGATCACCATGCCGACGCCCATGTAGATGAAGTCGGTCTTGATCGAGTACGGCAGCTCGTAGCCCGTCGCCGCGACGGCGCGCTTCGTGTCCTTCGCGGAGCCGAAGTAGGTCAGCACGTCGCCGTGCTCGAGTTTCGTCTCCGGCATGATCGGCACCGGCTGGCCGACCCGCGTGATGCTTTCGAGGAACACGCCGTGGCGCAGATCGCGATCGACGGTTTCGCGCACTTTCTGGATCGTCGTGTGGTTCAGGCCTTTTGCAGTGAACACGGCCTGGCGTGTCTGCATGACGGCGCTGACGTCGGTGACGTCCGAGATTTCCGTGCCGATTGTCGGCGCGACGGGCACCATGCCCTCGCGCCGCCCGACAACGAGCACGACGTCGTCAGCCGCGAGCACGACATTCGGTCCCGGCTCGATCTCCTTGCCGGCGCGGCGGATTTTTTCGATCGACACGAAGTCCTGCGCGGCCATTTCGATCTCGGACACCTTGCGCCCCGCCGCTGGCCCGACCCTGAACGCCCGCCCGACCAGCTCGGGCAGCGCCGCCAGTTGCCCCGGCGCACGCGACGGCGTGCCGCCCGCGAGCTTCGCCTCGGCGTCGAGCGCGGCCGAACGCAGGTCGCGGCCCATGAACTTCGGCAGGATGTTCACGCACACGATGATCGCGCCGAGCGAGCCGAACACGTAGGTCACCGCGTACGCAATCGCGACGTCCGACTGCAGCGACTTCACTTCTTCGGCGGGCAGGCCGAGACGCGCGATCGCATCGCCCGCCGTGCCGATGATCGCCGACTGCGTGAGCGCGCCGCCCGCGAGGCCCGCCGCCAGCCCCTTGTTCAGATGGAAAATCTTCGCGCAGATGATGACGGTGACTAGCGCCGAGATGGCGAGAAACAGCGCCATGGCGATCTCGCGCAAGGTCTTGCGGTTCAGCGAGTTGAAGAAGCCCGGCCCCGAGTCGTAACCGACCGCGTAGATGAAGACGGCGAACATCACCGCCTTCACGCCGCTGTCGATCGACACGCCCGCCTGACTGATCACGACAGCTGCCAGCAGCGAGCCCCCGACGCCGCCCAACTGGAACTTGCCGAACTTGATCTGACCGATGAAGTACCCCACGGCCAGCGATAAAAACAACGCTATCTCGGGTGACTTGTGAAAAATGTTGTGTATCAGATCCATCGTGCCCTCTCAAGAAAAAGCGCGCGCGGGCGACCCGCGGCGAAACGCAGCAGACGACGTGGCACTACCGTCCGCGACCCTTGCCCGCACAGCCTTGCTGGTTGCGCGGGCATTTCGATTTTGCTTTTGTTCGCCTCAGCCTTACTTGCCCATTCGCAAACCCGCGGCTTCGTGCCGGGTGCGCCGGTCGTCCCCGTCAGCCGCCGAATTTCGCCGCCATCCCGACCACGACGGGACCCATCAGCGGCAGCAGGATGTTCGATAACGCGTAGGTGATCGTGTAGCCGATGACGGGCGTCGAATTGCCCGTCACGCCGACCAGCGCACTGATTGCGGGCGTGCTGCACTGCTGGCCGGCAATCGCGCCGAGCAGCATCGGCGCGTCGAGCTTCAGGAACATCCGGCCGATCCACAGCGACAGCAGACCGGGCACCAGTACCATCAGAATCCCGGCGACGGGCAGCGCGAGGCCATACTCGCGCACGAGCTTGATCGCATCCGGTCCGGCCGACAGCCCGACGGCGGCGATGAAGGTCGCCAGCCCGAAGTCCTTGATGATTTGCGCAGCCGCGGGCGGCAGCGACCCGATGACGGGATAGTGCGAACGGATCCAGCCGAACAGCAGCCCGGACAGCAGACATCCGCCGCCCGTGCCGAGCGCGAGCGTGATGCCGCCGATGCTGCCCGACAATCGCCCGATCGCCATGCCGATCAGCACGCCGAGGCCGAGATAGACGAAATCGGTCTTCAAGGTGGCGGGCAGCAGGTAGCCCAGCCGCTTCGCGCCGCGCAGCACGTCGGCCTTCGCGCCGACCAGCGTCAGCACGTCGCCGCGGTTCAGTTCGGTGCCGGGCAGCGCGGGCACGCGCGACTCCAGCCGCGTGACGGCCGCGATGTAGATGCCGCGGCCCTGGTCCGGGTCGGCCCGCTCGCGCAACTGACGGATCGTCGCGCCGTGCGCGTCCTTGCGCGTGAGCACGACGTCGACCATCTCGGCGAGTGCCGTCGAGAAATGATGGCCCGACGCGACTTCCTCGCCGAGCGACGGCGCAGCGGCAACCAGCGCCTCGCGCCGTCCATCGACCAGCACGAGGTCGTCGGCAGCGAGCACGACGTCGGGCGCGACGGCCAGCGGCGCGCCGCGGCGTTCGATCTGCTCGATCGTCAGGTTGTGGCCGTATTTCGCCTCGAAGGCGCCAATCGCGACGCCCGCCGCCGGACCGACGCGGAATGCGCGCCCCACCAGCGCGGGCGCGGCAAGCCGCTCCCCTTCCCCGAGCGAGTCGCCGCCGCCGAGTTGCCGCCACACTCGCTCGGCTTCGTCGCGCAGATCCACGCGCAACAGCAGCGCAGCGAACTGGCTCGTGAAAAGCACGATCGTGATAAGCCCGAACAGATAGCTGACGCTGTAGGCAGTGACGATGTTCGCCTGCAGGCGTAACGTCTCGGCCTCGGCCAAGCCGAGCTTCGCGACGGCTTCCGACGCCGTGCCGATCACCGCCGACTCGGTCGCCGCGCCCGCCAGCAGGCCTGCTGCCGTGCCCGGATCGAGATGCAGCAGCCAGACGGCGAACATCACGAGCGCGAGCACCGAGACGATTTCGACGACGGACAACAGCCCGTAACGCCAGCCGCGCCCGATGTTGGCGAAGAATTGAGGCCCGCCCGTGAAGCCGAGCGCGAAGATGAACAGCGCAAACGCGATGTTCTTGAGGTCGGGCCCAATACGCGCGCCCGTCTGCCCGAGCAGCAACGACACGATCAGCGTGCCGCACACGCCGCCCAACTGGATTGGGCCGATTTTGAACGAGCCGATAAAATATCCGAGCGCAAGACTCGCGAACAGCGCAATCTCCGGCTGAGACTTAAGCAATTCGGCGACCATGTTCGGATTTCCCGGCAAAGCGGAACGTTGTATGAATCTTTTTAAAAAATAGACCGCGATAATCCGCACGGCAATTAGTCGCGTTTAATTGAAGCGCGCGCGAATATCCGCCGGATTAACCAGTGATATTCGAAGCGGTTGAAATGCGCCGCACTGACGGATTTACGTCAGATGAAACAGCGCGATCGGCGAGAAGCCCCGAATCAGCTTGTGTTGCTTCTGTTGACAGACATCGTTCCCTCGCAAAGTTGTCGAACAACCCGGAACACGCTCTTGCAGCCGAAGGCTTTTTTTATGTCCGCATTTGAAGCGCGCGGAAATCGTATAGATAGATTCCGCTATATGACAAAAACGCCAGCCTTTTTACAATTTCGAAATAGCGCCGTCGTTTTAATAGATATTGTAATTGCCAGCGACTGTCAATATTATTTTTGTGCCGGATCTGCAAAATTTCCGAACCCTCAGATTGTCTGCAATCTGAGGTATGACACCCGCAAAAGGCCGACGCAGAAAGCTGCCGCACGCCACAGCCGGGTCAACGACGCGCGGCAGAACCGCGCTAGACGAGGGCGCCACCATGAATCAGATCTATGCCATGCGGGTCTTTGTCCGGGTTGCCGAAACACAGAGCTTCAGGCGCGCGGCCCAGCAGCTGAAAGTATCGAACGCGCTCGTGACGCGCTCGATCGCCACACTCGAAGCGCACCTGCACGCGCGCCTCATCAACCGCACGACGCGCAACCTTTCGCTGACCGAGGCCGGCACGCACTATCTGGAAGGCTGCCGCGGACTGCTCGAGGAACTCGACCATCTGGAAGGCTCGGTCGCGGGCACCGAGCGCGAGCCGGGCGGCACGCTGCGCGTCGTCGCGACGGGCGCGCTGTCGCCGCAGGCGCTCACGCAACTGCTCGACGGTTACCGCCGGCGCTTTCCGAAGGTGCATATCCGGCTCACGCTCGCCGAGCGCCTGCCGCATCTGATCGAAGACGGCTATGACGTGGGCCTCTTCGTTGCGGGCCCGATGCCAGCGACCGCGTCGGCGGATACCGACAGTGTCGAGCTGTCGTTTGCGACGCAGCGCCTCGTGCCGTGCGCCGCGCCGTCCTATCTGGCTGCGCGCGAGGAGCCGCGCCATCCCGATCATCTGGCGCTGCATTCGTGCATCGCGACGCCTTCCGAGCAACGCGGCCCGACCGTCTGGCATTTCATCGAAAGCGATGGCGACGCGCAGCCCGTCACGCTCGATCCGTCGTACATGGTCAACAGCCCGCTGCTGGTGCGGCTCGCGGCGATTGCCGGAATGGGCGTCGCGGTGCTGCCCGAGCCGCTCGTCGCCGACGACTTCGCAACGGGCGCGCTGAAGCGCATCATGCAGGACTACACCGTCGACGAATCGCAGGCCAAGGTGTCGCTCGTCTATCCGCGCCGCCGTCATCTGCCCGCGAAAACGCGCGCGTTCGTCGATTACACGCTCGAGCATGCGGGTTGTCCGGCGTCAGCGCTGCCCACCGACGCGCATGCAATCATCGCGCACGACCTGCATCCCGCCGCGCAGCATGCTTCGTGAGCCGCGCGCGGTTGCTCACGCATCGATGACGCCCTGCGGGCGTCGATCAGGAGGCCAGTGACCATGCGCATGATTCTGTTCAGCAGCCGCCAGTACGATATCGACACGTTCACGGAGGCGAATGCCGCGTACCGCTACGAGTTGCACTTCCAGGAGTCGCATCTCGAAGCGGACACGGCCGTCCTCGCCGAGGGTTTCGACGTCGTGTGCCCGTTCGTCAACGACCTGGTCGACGCCGCCACGCTCGAACGCCTGCATGCGGGCGGCACGCGGCTCATCGCACTGCGCTCGGCGGGCTTCAATCACGTCGACCTTGCGACGGCGCAGCGGCTCGGTATCGGCGTCGTGCGCGTGCCCGCCTATTCACCGCATGCGGTCGCCGAGCACGCGGTCGGGATGATCCTGGCGCTGAACCGCAAACTCGCGCGCGCCGTGGCCCGCACGCGCGAAGGCGACTTCTCGCTGAACGGACTGCTCGGTTTCGATTTGCACGGCAAGACGGTCGGCGTGATCGGCACGGGGATTATCGGGCGCTGCTTCGCGCGCATCATGGCGGGCTTCGGCATGCAGGTGCTCGCGCACGATCCCGGGCCGCCTGCCACCGAGCTGCTGGCGCTCGGCGGGCGCTATGTGCCGCTCGATACGCTGCTCGCGGATTCGGACGTCGTGAGCCTGCATTGCCCGCTGCTGCCGTCGACGTATCACCTGATCGATCGCCACGCGCTCGCGAAGATGAAGCGCGGCGCGATGCTGATCAATACGGGGCGCGGTGGGCTGGTCGAAAGCAATGCGCTGGTCGGCGCGCTCAAGAGCGGCCAGTTGGGGCATCTCGGGCTCGATGTGTACGAGGAAGAAGGCGGGATTTTTTTCGAGGACCACTCGAATCTGCCGTTGCAGGATGACGTGCTTGCGCGGCTGTTGATGTTTCCTAATGTGATTGTGACCGCGCATCAGGCTTTTTTTACCCGCGAGGCGATGACGGAAATCGCGCAGACTACGCTCGGTAATGTTGAAGCGTGGCGCGACGGCACGGCGCGGAATGTCGTCGAGGCGCCTACGGGCGGCTGAAATGGGTTTAGCGTAGGTTTGCTGGGATTTTTTTTTGCTACGCAAGCAGTGTGGGTTGGGGTGCGGTTCTGCTTATTGCTCTCACGCAAAGGCCAAAAACACCGTCGCGCGGATGCTAGCGCAAACACGAGCAAACCAAACCAACGCATCGCAGACAAACCCACAACGATCACGCCCGCGGCCCGCCAGCCACATTCCCCGAAGTAGGCCGCAACGCCATGCGCGCATCATCGGACGCACCACAGTATTGCCGCAAGAGTGCCGCCTCGCGCTCATGCACTTCCACTGGAAACCACACGGCGCCCGCCGCCATCATGTACCGCGCGCGATGCTGCCCGTTGCGGAACGCGACCACACCTTCATGTTCCAGCCTGAGCCAGCCAAGCAGCCCCGGCGCGCGGCGCGTCGAGATCGTCACATACGGCATCTGCGGAATGCGCACGTTGGAAGCATCGAGAAACTCGCGAATACCGCGCAACTTCCCAGGATGCCATTCCTGCACAGGCGGCAGCACATAATCGGTATCGTCACGATCGGCACACGCAATGAGCTTGCGCGCATCGACGAGCACCACCTGATGGCGCGTGCCGTCCGTCGTGAAGACGCGCTTCAGACGCACGTGACCATACGGCGGATGTTCCTGCAGCGGCACGATCCAGACAGGCTCGCTGCCGGACGACGGCGATGCCGCGGGAGACGGAGTCGGTAGTTGCATCAGTGTGGACATCGGGCGTACTCCATGCGCCGGTGCGTGCGCGCGCCCTGGCTGTTCGAAATTCGCCTAAGCTACGAGTCGATTGTTAAAACCACGTGACTTGGCGGCAAGCGATTCGCGCTGCATCGCCGCCCGTGCGCCACGCATCGTCGCGCAGGCTTTTGCTTCTGCTTTAGCGGTCGTTTTGCGCGGTTCTTTAGGGTGTCGCCGCACGCACAACCGGTTTTTTTCAGTGCTCTTCATCCAGTCTAGGTCTTGCAATGCAGCCCGAACCGGAGAGAACGATGGCTAGCGAACAGTTCGGCGAATTCGTGCGAATCGAAACTGCACAAAAAAACCCAACTGCACAGAAACAGCAAGTTGTGCTCCCGGTCGATGCCGTCGCAACGATCGTCATCGACCGTCCCGCGCGCCGCAATGCCGTCGATCGTCCGACGGCGGAAGCCCTCGCCGCCGCGTTCCGCCGCTTCGAGGCCAACGACGCGTGGCGCGCCGCCGTGCTGACGGGCGCGGGCGGCACCTTCTGCGCGGGCGCGGACCTCACTGCTTTACAAGACGACGAACGGCGCAACGAATTGCACGCCGACGGCAGCGGCCCCGGACCGATGGGACCGACGCGCATGATGTTCACCAAGCCCGTAATCGCGGCGATTGCCGGCCATGCGGTGGCGGGCGGCCTGGAACTCGCGGCGATGTGCGATCTGCGCGTGGTCGAAGCGGACGCCGTGCTGGGCGTGTTTTGCCGGAGGGTGGGCATTCCTCTGATCGATGGCGGGACGATCCGGCTGCCGCGTCTGATCGGCCAGTCGCGCGCGCTCGATCTGATCCTGACGGGCCGCGCCGTCACGGCCGACGAAGCGCTCGCGTTCGGCCTTGCCAACCGCGTCGTGCCGAAGGGTGCAGCGCGCGCCGCCGCCGAACAGCTCGCCGCCGAACTGGCCGCGTTCCCGCAGGCGGCACTGCTGGCGGACCGCCGCTCCGTCTATGAAAACTCGCCGCTCGGCGATTTGCCCGAAGCACTGCGCCGCGAAGGCGCAGGCGGCTACGCGGCCGTGTTCTCCCAGGGCGTGGCGGGAGCGGCCGCGTTCGCCGCGGGCGCGGGCCGTCACGGCGGCTCGCTAGAGAAAAAAGTCCCTTGAAATAAGGGGTTTTCGCTGCGAAATCGCGCCGAATTCGCGCCGCAATCGACGAAATACAACAGTGCGCGAAGCAGGCCGCACAGCCGAATTGGCTTAGGTACAATCCCCTACTGATTTACCCTTTGCCGGCGCACGCGCACTCGTCCCGAATACGCGCGACGGCAACGCGAACGGCCTTCCCGTCCGCCGCCGCGACCCTCCCGTGAAAGTCCCATCATGCCTTTGCCCCTGCTTGCACTTGCCGTTGCCGCGTTTGGAATCGGTACCACCGAGTTCGTCATCATGGGGTTGCTGCCCGACGTCGCGCGCGATCTGAGCGTGTCGATTCCGGCGGCGGGCATGCTCGTGTCGGCGTATGCGCTCGGCGTGACGATCGGCGCGCCGATCGTCGCGATCGCGGTCGCCAACATGCCGCGCAAGAAAGCGCTGATGAGCCTGATCGGCATCTTCATTCTCGGCAATCTGCTGTGCGCAATCGCGCCGGGCTACGCGGTGCTGATGGCCGCGCGCATCGTCACCGCCTTCTGCCACGGTGCGTTCTTCGGCATCGGCTCGGTGGTCGCAGCCGGCCTCGTCGCGCCGAACCGCCGGGCGCAGGCCATCGCACTGATGTTCACGGGTCTCACGCTCGCCAACGTGCTCGGCGTGCCGCTCGGCACGGCGCTTGGTCAGGCCGTCGGCTGGCGCGCGACGTTCTGGGCCGTGACGGGCATCGGCGTGATCGCGGCCATCGCGCTCGCGGTGTGTCTGCCGTCGAAGATCGAGATGCAGAAGGCGAGCCTCGTCCACGAATTCACCGTGCTCAAGAACCCGCAGGTGCTGATGGTGCTCGGCACGAGCGTGCTGGCGTCGGCGAGCCTGTTTTCGACCTTCACCTACATCACGCCGATCCTCGAAGACGTGACGGGCTTCACGCCGCATGCGGTGACGATGGTGCTGCTGCTGTTCGGCCTTGGGTTGACGGTGGGCAGCACGATCGGCGGCAAGCTCGCCGACTGGCGCCCGGTGCAGTCGCTGCTGTCGTTCCTGCTGGCGATCGTCGCGATCCTGTCCGTTTTCGCGATGACGATGCACAGCGAAATCCCCGCGATGCTGACGATTTTCCTGTGGGGCGTGCTCGCGTTCGCGATCGTGCCGCCGCTGCAGATGCTGATCGTCGACCGCGCGAGCAGCGCGCCGAACCTGGCTTCGACGCTGAATCAAGGCGCGTTCAACCTCGGCAATGCGACGGGCGCGTGGCTCGGTGGCATGGCGATCGGCGCGGGCGCGCCGCTCACGTCGCTGCCGTGGGTCGGCGTCGCGACGGCGGCGGGAGCGGTGGCGCTGACGTGGTGGTCGGTGTCGCTTGACCGGCGCTTGCCCGTGGCGGGCTAAGCGCGCTACGCGACATACCCGGAGCGTGCATCTTGCCATCACAGGGTGCGCGTGACATGCGGGCGGTGTAGCATCTCGCCCGATATGAAAGTCGTCTTCTCCCGTGATTTCCTTGCGCTGATCCTGAGCGTGGCCGTGGTCGGCCTCGGCAGCGGCGCGACACTTCCCCTCACCGCCCTCGCGCTGACGCAAGCGGGCTACGGCACCGATGTCGTCGGCCTGCTGACGGCCGCCCAGGCGGGCGGCGGCCTGCTCGTCGTGCCGATTGCCGGCTGGCTCGCCGCGCGCTGTGGCGGCCGGCAGGCGATCTTCGGCTCGGTGCTGATCGTCGCGATCGCCACTGCGCTGATGCAACTCACCGCCAATCTGCTCGTCTGGGCCGTGCTGCGCTCGCTATGCGGCGCGGCGCTGATGCTGCTGTTCACGATCGGCGAAGCGTGGGTCAACCAGCTCGCCGACGATGCGTCGCGCGGCCGCGTCGTCGCAATCTATGCGACGAACTTCACGCTGTTCCAGATGGCGGGCCCCGTGCTCGTCAGTCAGATTGCGCGGTTCGAGCACTGGCGCTTTCTGATCTGCGGCGCGATCTTCCTGATCGCGTTGCCCGTGCTGTCGATGATCCGCTCGGCGCCGCACGCATCCGACGAACACGAGCCGCACGGCAGCTGGCGACACGTGTTACCGCAGATGCCCGCGCTCGTGATCGGCACGGGATTCTTCGCGCTGTTCGATACGATCGCGCTGTCACTGATGCCGCTCTTCGCGATGGCGCATGGCATTCCGAGCGAAGTGGCCGTGCTGTTCGCATCCGCGCTGCTGCTCGGCGACACGACCATGCAGTTCCCCATCGGCTGGCTCGCGGACCGGCTCGGGCGCGAGCGCGTGCATATCGGCTGCGCGGTGCTGGTCGTCGTGCTGCTGCCACTGTTGCCGTGGGCCGTGCAGTCGCCGTGGCTATGCTGGCCGCTGCTCTACGTGCTCGGCGCGGCGGCGGGCGCGATCTATACGCTGTCGCTGGTCGCGTGCGGCGAGCGCTTTCGCGGCGTGGCGCTGGTGTCGGCGAGTTCGCTGGTCGGCGCGTCGTGGAGTATCGCGAGCTTTGGCGGGCCGCTGATTGCGGGCGCGTTGATGAAGAGCGTGGGCAATGACGCGATGATCGGCGTGGTGCTCGCGAGCGCGCTGGCGTTTCTCGCGGCGGCGTTGTGGGAGAAGCGGCGCGGCGTCGTGAACGCGGCGTCGTGAAGACTATGCCAAGGTCCGCGCGGGCGTGACGCCGCGCGCGGATTGCTGGTTCAATGCGCGTCGAGTGTGACGTGCCGCTACAGCGTTACTTATGCGCCGGCAAAATCTCGCCGACGCAAGTACCAAAGCCGACGCGATAACCATCGCCCTGGCACCATCCCGCGAGCGTCAGTTCGTCGCCGTCTTCGATGAATCCGCGTGTGCCCCCGTCCTTCAGTTGCAGCGGATTCTTTCCGTTCCAGGTCAGTTCCAGCAGGCTGCCGAACGAATCATCCGTGGGTCCGCTGATCGTCCCCGAACCCATCAGATCGCCGACACGCGTATTGCAGCCCGACACCGTGTGATGCGCGAGTTGCTGCGCCATCGTCCAGTACATGTGGCGGAAGTTCGTGCGCGCGATGGTCGTCGCTTCTCTCGCGCCGTGCGGTTTGAGCAGCACTTCGAGCGAAATGTCGAAGGCGTGCTCCCCGGCGTGGCGCAGATACTCGAGCGGCTGCGGGTCCTGCGCGGGCTGCGCGACGCGGAACGGTTCGAGCGCGTCCAGCGTGACGATCCACGGCGAAATGGTCGTCGCGAAACCCTTGGAGTTGAACGGGCCGAGCGGCACGTATTCCCACTGCTGGATATCGCGCGCGCTCCAGTCGTTCAGCAGCACCATGCCGAAGATGTGATCTTCCGCTTCACCGCACTTGATCGGCTCGCCAAGCGCATTGCCGCGACCGACGATGAAACCCGTCTCCAGTTCGATATCGAGCTTGCGGCACGCACCGAACACGGGGCGCTCCTGATCGGGCAGCTTCAACTGTCCGTTCGGACGGCGCACGGGCGTGCCGCTCACCACCACCGACGAAGCCCGTCCGTTGTACCCAATTGGAATCTCCAGCCAGTTCGGCAGCAACGCGTTCTTCGGATCGCGGAACATCGAGCCGACGTTCGTCGCGTGTTCCTTCGACGAATAGAAATCCGTATAGCCCGGAATCTGCACGGGCAGATACAGCGTCGCGTCGGACTGACGGATCAGCGCGCGGTTGCGCAGTTCGGCGTCGTCGCGCAACGTCGCGTGATCGCGCGACAGCAGTTTGCTCAACTGGATACGCACACTGCGCCACGTGTCGCGGCCAAGCGCGATGAAATCGTTCAGCGCGTCGCGCACGAACACGCTGTCGCCCGCGCCCGACGACGCCACCGTCAGCAGGCCCGCGCTTTCGAGCGCGGCCAGATCGACGATGCAGTTGCCGATCGCGACGCCCGCGCGACGCGTCGCATTCAGCCCATCGCTAAAGATGCCGAACGGCAGGTTCTGGATCGGGAAGTCGCAGGACGGCTGGTTCGCCGACTCGACCCAACTTTTGCGCGACGCGTCGAGCGTCGCCTGAAGATCGCTCGATGCGTTCATCGTTGCTCCGGATTGAAGTGTTTCTTGAGACCTTGCCAGCACTCGTAGTAATGCGCCTGAAGCTGCGCCGTTTCGAGCGCGAAGCGGGTCGGCTTGATCAGCGTGCGCGTCTCGAACATGAAGGCCATCGTGTTGTCGACCTTGTTCGGCTTGCTGGTGTCGATGTTCGACGCCTTCTCGAACGTGTCGGCGTCCGGGCCGTGGCCCGACATGCAGTTGTGCAGGCTCGAGCCGCCCGGCATGAAGCCTTCGGCTTTCGCGTCGTACGCGCCATGCACGAGGCCCATGAACTCGCTCGCGACATTGCGATGGAACCACGGCGGACGGAACGTATCTTCGGCGGCCAGCCAGCGCGGCGGGAAGATCACGAAGTCGATCGAATCGACGCCCGGCGTGTCGCTTTGCGATTGCAGCACGAGGAAGATCGACGGGTCCGGGTGGTCGTAGCTGATCGAGCCAATCGTATTGAAGTGACGCAGATCGTATTTGTACGGCGCGTAGTTGCCGTGCCACGCGACCACGTCGAGCGGCGAATGATCGATGTCCGCGCGCCACAGGTGGCCGTTCAGCTTCGCGACCAGTTCGAAGTCGCCTTCGCGGTCTTCATACGCGGCATGCGGCGTGAGGAAATCGCGCGGATTCGCGAGGCCGTTCGAGCCGATCGGACCGAGGTCGGGCAGGCGCAACTGCGCGCCGAAGTTCTCGCAGATGTAGCCGCTCGCGCGGCCGTCCGGCAGCGCCACCGAAAACCGCACACCGCGCGGAATCACCGCGATCTCGAACGGCTCGACGTCGAGCTTGCCCATCTCAGTGAAGATCGAAAGACGCCCGGCTTGCGGCACGATCAGCAGTTCGCCGTCGGCGTTGTAGAAGTAGCGGTCCTGCATCGACTGGTTGGCCGCGTACACGTGGATCGCGCACCCGCTCATCGCTTCCGCCGCGCCGTTGCCCGCCATCGTCACCCAGCCGTCGATGAAATCGGTCGGCTCGGTCGGCATCGGCAGCGGGTCCCAGCGCAGCTGGTTGGGCGGCGTGGGCGGCACGTCGGCGAAATTCGCGACGAGCCGGTGCGACGGCAGCGCCGTGAACGGCTGATGTACGGCAGCGGGACGAATGCGATACAGCCAGGAACGGCGGTTATGGCCGCGCGGCGCCGTGAACGCGGTGCCCGACAGTTGTTCCGCGTACAGCCCATAGGGCGCGCGCTGCGGCGAGTTACGGCCTTGCGGCAGCGCGCCGGGCAAGGCTTCCGTAGCGAATTCGTTAACGAAGCCGGACTGATAGCCCGGCTGGATTTCGCGTCGTGTGGATGATTCCATGCAAAGTCTCCAATGAATCTCAAGCAGTCTGCGCTTTGGCCAGGCCGCCGCGCCGACGCGTGGCGGCGGCAAGCGTCAGCACCAGCAATGCGGAACACAGCACGGGCAAGGCGGCCGCGTGAAACAGCTGGGCGTTGCTCCAGTTCAGCGCAATCAGTTGTCCGCCGACGAGCGGCCCGATCACCGAGCCAATCCGGCCAATGCCGAGGCTCCAGCCGATGCCCGTCGAGCGCAGCGTGGTGGGATAGAAGTGTCCGGCGAGCGCATTGACAGCCGGCTGTCCGCCGACGATACAGAAGCCGCCTGCGAAGACGACAACGAGCAGCCACGCGAGTGCATGCGACACCACGCCAATCGCACCGACGCTCAGCGCGCCGAGTGCGAAGCACGCGAACAGCACGCGCACAAAACCGAAACGTTCGATAAACCAGCCGAGCAGCAGCGTGCCGACCACGCCGCCCGTTTGCAGCACGGTGCCGACGATGACGGCTGTGGACGGCGAATAGCCGGCGTCGCGCATCACGGTCGGCAGCCAGTTCGACAGGAAGTACAGATCGATCAGGTTCATGAAGCTGATGCCCCAGAGGATCAGCGTGACGGGCCCACGCCCCGCGCGGAACAACTCGGCGACGGGCGCGCCGCCGCTGGCCTTTTCCTGCACGACGAGGCGCGTGCCGGGGCCGACGCCAAGCGACGGATCGAACTTGGCCAGCCACTGCCGCGCGCGTTCATTGCGGCCCTTCAGCACGAGAAATTGCAGCGACTCGGGCAGCGCGGCGAACATCGCCACGGCGAGCACGAGCGGCACCGCGCCGCCGACCCAGAATACCGCGCGCCAGCCGTATGCGGGAATCAGCGCCGCGCTGATGAAGCCGCCGATGGCCGCGCCGAGCGTGAAGCCGCACGACACCAGCATCATCCGTTTGACGCGGTGCGCGGGCGTCGAAAACTCGCCGACCAGCGCCATCGCATTCGGCATGATGCAGCCGAGACCCAGCCCCGTGATGAAGCGCAGCGCGATCAGCGCGGGAATGGTCGAGACGAACGGCGTCGCGAGCATCGACAGCGCGAAGAAGAAGGTCGAGCCGATCAGCACCGGGCGCCGTCCGATCCGGTCCGCCAGCACCGACAGCACGAGCGCGCCCAGCAGCATGCCGAACAGGCTCGCGCTGAACACGGGCCCGAGCGCGGCCTTCGATACATGCCATTCGCCGATCACGCTCGGCGCGACGTAGCCCATGGCTTGCGCATCGAAGCCGTCGATGACGAGGCACAGCCCGCACAGCACGAGCAGCATCAACTGAAACGTCGGCCGATGCGCATCGGCCAGCGCGCGCTCGACTTCGATCACATCGGCAGAACGGTGGGATTCGCTCATCTTTCGCTTCCTGCGGAACGGGGTAAAAAGGCTGCAGCACGAATTTACGAATAGTAAAACAGATTCCGATTAGTGAAATTAACGTAAACCCTAGATCGGGCATCGATCGCCACACGAATGGCGAAATCCATATCAGTATTTGGTGCATGAAAGAGCGGTCGCCGCTGCTACCATCGAAGCGTGCGGCGCCCCGCCGCGATCCAAGTCCGCTCCCCACGTATTCATGATCCCGCTGACCATCCCCGAACTCGTCGAACGCGCTTCCACTCACCCGTTTCTCGGCGAGCATCTGAGAATGGGCACAGGCCCACGCAGCGGCGAAGCCATTGCGACTTACGGCGACGTCGAGCTCGGCAGCAGCTATGAACCGATCTTCGACATTTCGGTGCATGCGCTGGCGCAGTCGCTGTCGTCGTCGCCCGATAGCGCGGACCGTTTCGGCGATGAACTCGGTGTCCAGGCCGTCACGCAACTGGCCGACGGCACGCCGCTCGACAGCTTCGACCCGTTCGACCATGTACCCGACGACCAGCAACTGGTCGCGCTGGACCGGATGTCGCGCGCGATGCACGCCGTCAACTTCTTCGGTCCGCAGCGGCACGGCCTGCTGTTTCTGCGCGTGCATGAGCGGCTGCTGAAGAGCGTGCGCTACGACCACGGCCGGCATTTCTCGGCCGTGCTGATGTCGTTTGGGTTAAATCCGTCGCGAGTCGTGATCGAACTGCCGGCTGCGGCGGTCGCGCATAAGACGTTTCTTGGCTATCTGACCAAGAGCTATCAGCACTATGGATTTAAGGTCGCCGGCAATCTGCCGAACGCAGGGCAGATCCTGTCCGTGTCGGACATGGCGAGATTGGATTTCATCAAGATGGATGCCGCTTCGGCGTTGCGCGATTCGATGGTGAAGCCGCTGGTCAGCTATGCGAATCGGCTAAAAATTCCGTTGATCTTCAATCGCGTGGCGACTGAAACTCAGTTCGATCTGTTGCAGCAATACGATGTGCGGTTCGTGCAGGGGCCGTTGTTCATCGTGCATGACAACCGGACGGCTTAAGCTTGTTCTGGGGCCGGCCCCAGACGGCGCGCCAACGCTTTCAGACGCGGCGCGACCACCTCCCGAAATACGCTCTCCCCCATCGACGACGCCGGGCCGCTACAGCTCAGCACCAGCAGCCGCCCATCGCGCGGGTCGCTGAAGGGCACGGCCACGGCGTTCACGTCGTCGTGCCAGTCGCGAAACGAATAGCAACAACCCTCTCGCGCGAACCTGTCGATTTCCTCTTGCGCCTGGGCGACCAGTTGCGCGCCTTCGTCGCCCGCTGCCCGCTGCAGTTCAGCCAGCAGCGCGGCGCGCGCGGCGCCGGATTGCACGGCGAGATACGCGCGGCCCATTGAACTCGTCAGCATCGACAGCTTCGAACCGGATGCGAGCCCGAGTGTGAGCGCCGTCTCGCTGCGGATCGTCTCCAGGTAGATCATGTCCAGACCGTCCCGGCATCCGAGCGACACAGCCGCGCCGACCTCGCGCGCGAAATCGCGCATGTGCGGACGCGCGAGCTCGAGCGTATCGGTGCCCGACAGCAGCGCAAAACCAAGCGACAGCACGCCAGCATCGAGCGCGTACTTGCCGAGCGCCTCGTCGAAGCGCAGATAGCCGAGTACCGTCAGCGTGTAGGCAAGCCGGTTCACCGTCGCCTTCGGCAAACCCGTGCGCTCGACGAAGTCGCGGTTGCCCAGCAGCGTCTCGCCCGGACGGAAGGCGCGCAGCAGGTCGAGCCCGCGCGCCAGCGCGACGACGAATTTGCGTTCGTCGACGGGATCGGACGCACGCGTCGAGGCGGACGTTGGGGATGTTATGGATGCAGGTTTCGACATCGGGTGCTAAACTCAGTCGTCGTTTTGCAAAACATTGTTTCGCAGAGCGGAACTCAAGTCAAGCATGAGATCAGAATGCGGCGTTTCAGCGTTCCGCTCTGATCGATTCAGGAGATACGTCATGGCAGCCGCCGCGCAATTCAATTGGGAAGACCCGCTGCTCCTCAACCAGCAGCTCACGGAAGAAGAACGCATGGTGCGCGACGCCGCGCATGCCTACGCGCAGGACAAGCTCGCGCCGCGCGTGCTCGAAGCGTTCCGTAACGAGAAAACGGACGCCACGATCTTCCGCGAGATGGGCGAACTGGGCCTGCTCGGCCCGACCATTCCCGAGCAATACGGCGGCCCCGGCCTCAACTATGTGAGCTACGGGCTGATCGCGCGCGAGGTGGAACGCGTGGATTCAGGCTACCGGTCGATGATGTCGGTGCAGTCGTCGCTGGTCATGGTCCCCATCTTCGAATTCGGCTCCGACGCGCAGAAAGACAAATATCTGCCGAAGCTCGCGACGGGCGAATGGATCGGCTGCTTCGGCCTGACCGAGCCGAACCACGGCTCCGATCCGGGCAGCATGGTCACGCGGGCGAAGAAAGTCGACGGCGGCTACTCGCTGTCCGGCTCGAAGATGTGGATCACGAATTCGCCGATCGCGGATGTGTTCGTCGTCTGGGCGCAGCTCGAAACGGACGGCAAGGATGAGATTCGCGGCTTCATCCTTGAGAAAGGCTGGAAAGGCTTGAGCGCACCTGCCATCCACGGCAAGGTCGGCCTGCGTGCGTCGATCACGGGTGAGATCGTTCTCGATGAAGTGTTCGTGCCGGAAGAGAATCTGATGCCCGGCGTGAAAGGCTTGCGCGGACCGTTCACCTGTCTGAATTCGGCGCGCTACGGCATTGCGTGGGGCGCGCTCGGCGCGGCGGAAGACTGCTGGCACACCGCGCGTCAGTACACGCTCGATCGCAAGCAGTTCGGCCGGCCGCTCGCCGCGAACCAGCTGATCCAGAAGAAGCTCGCCGACATGCAGACGGAAATCACGCTCGGCCTGCAAGGCGTGCTGCGCCTTGGCCGGATGAAGGACGAAGGCACGGCCGCCGTCGAAATCACGTCGATCATGAAGCGCAATTCGTGCGGCAAGTCGCTCGACATCGCGCGGATGGCGCGTGACATGCTGGGCGGCAACGGTATCTCGGACGAGTTCGGCGTCGCGCGGCATCTGGTGAATCTGGAAGTCGTGAACACGTACGAAGGCACGCACGATATTCACGCGCTGATTCTCGGACGCGCACAGACGGGCATCCAGGCGTTCTTCTGAGGCTTTGCGATTCGTCGCAAACCCTCGGGAAAGCAGTAAGCAAAAAGCCCGCGTTCTCAACGAACGCGGGCTTTTTTTTTGAACCGTACAAGAAGCGGAAGCTTACTTGTTCGGTTGCGGCGTCATCCGCAGATACGGACGCAGCGCCTTGTAGCCCTTCGGGAACTTGCGCTTGATCTCTTCCTCGTCCTTCAGCGACGGCACGATCACGACGTCGTCGCCATGCTTCCAGTTGCCCGGCGTCGCGACCTGATAGTTGTCCGTCAATTGCAGCGAGTCGATCACGCGCAGCACTTCATCGAAGTTACGGCCCGTGCTGGCCGGGTACGTGATGATCAGACGCACCTTCTTCGCCGGGTCGATGATGAACAGCGACCGGACCGTCAGCGTGGCGTTCGCGTTCGGATGGATCATGTCATACAGTTCCGACACCTTGCGGTCGCCGTCGGCGAGAATCGGGAAGCCGACGCTCGCGGCCTGCGTCTCGTTGATGTCCTTGATCCACTCGGCGTGCGATTCCTTATTGTCGACGGACAATGCGATCGTCTTCACGCTGCGCTTGTCGAATTCGCTCGCGAGCTTCGCGGTCAGGCCGAGTTCCGTCGTGCAGACGGGCGTGAAGTCCGCGGGGTGCGAAAACAGGACGCCCCAGCTGTCGCCAAGCCATTCGTGAAACCTGATGCGGCCAATGCTCGAATCCTGCTCGAAATCGGGTGCGACATCGCCAAGACGTAGACTCATAGTGCAGCTCCTTGAAGTTGTTCGAATGATTTGCCCGTCCGGCCGGACGAGGGGTACAAATTAGAGCATAAGGGATCAGGACATGCACTTCTAACGAACATCGGCTGCGACGCTTATCAGGTTTTGTAATTTTCTTCCGGATGTACGAAACTTAGCGGGACAGATCAACTCCATCAAACGGTGGCGTGTTCTGCAACACGTTGAGCGGGACAGTCCGAAACGGGCAATATGAAACGCCTGTGACGTTCGGGAACGCTTCATGCAACGGCGTCCGGGTATTGCGCGCTTCACGCAAAGCCCATGACGCACGGTCAGTCGTAAGGTCTGCTGGCTCGCCAGCGGCCGTTTCTATGGTTTACGATTCACGCGTAGCGTGCGCACGAAGGGAGCAGTCAATGTCGGAAGTCAACAAGGAGAGATTGATGTCGGATATCAAAACCGTACTCGCAGACGCGGAAGATCTGCTGAAGCAGGCCGCGAGCGCCACTGGCGAACGCGCTTCTGAACTGCGCGAGACGGCGCTCTCGCGTCTCAAGCAGGCGAAGGAAAAGGCAGCCGACGTGCAGGTCGTAGTCGTCGAGAAAGGCAAGAAGGCCGCGCGGGCCACCGACGACTATGTCCACGAACATCCGTGGGCATCGATTGGCATTGCAGCCGGCGTCGGCGTGCTGGTGGGCCTGCTGATCAATCGTAAGTAACGCGCGTGAAAGCGCGCGTGAAGCAGCCTGCCGCGAGGTCGAGCGGCCGGCGCGCTTCGCTAACAGGCGGACGGGCGCACGCGCCCTGTCCGCACCTTCTTCGCGCATCCTCGCGCGCAATACGCTGAAGCCATGATCGATACACAAACGCAGAGCGGGGACCGCGGGCCATTGCGGCGCATTCTCAGTTCGTTCTTTTCGATCCTGCAGACGCGGCTCGAACTGATCGGCATCGAGCTGGCCGAAGAAAAAGACCGGCTGCTGATGGTGCTGTTCATGGGCCTGGCCGCGATGATGCTCGCAACGATGGCGCTGATCGCGCTGACTGCGCTGATCGCGATTGCCTTCTGGGACACTTACCGGTGGCAGTCGCTCGCGGGCATCACGATCGTCTACGCGATCGCGGCGATCGGCTTTGCGCTGCGGGCGCGCAGCGGCTTGCACAACTCGCCGATGATCTTCGAAGCCACGCTCAACGAATTCGAGAAAGACCGCGAGATTTTCCGCAAACGCTGAACGCAGCGCAGCTTTTTTCGCTGTCCATTGCCATCGATCAACCATGAGTCAGGTCCATTCCGAGAACGCATTCCGCAGCCGCCGACCGACCGCCAAAGACTTGAGCGCGCCACATCTGCGCGCGCTGCGCAAGGAACTGCTGATCGTGCGCGCGGACGTCGAGCGCATGGAACTCGCGCAGGCAACGCTCGACCTGCGCAACGCCGTCACGCATTTCAGCTGGCTCAAGTTCATCGTGCCGGGCTTCGCCGGAGGGATGCCTTGGGGACGCCGGCGCGGCGCGTCGGCAGGGATCGGCGCGCTACTCAAGGAATACCCGCTGATCAGTTCGATCGTCTCGCTGCTGCTCGCGAAGCCGCTCCGCGCCACCGTGGTCGGGACCGCGAAGCCCGTGCTCAAGTGGGGCAGCGTTGGCCTTGCCGCGTGGGAGGCGTATCGCATCTATCAGCAGGTGAAGCGCGAATCGCGCAAGCCGGGGACGTCGGCTGCCGCGTCTGGCGATGCCGATATGAGCCCGCCCTGATCGGGCGCGTTTCGAAGATCACCTCATCGTCTAACGCGCGCTCCAGCAATCGTCGGGGTCAGCGATCGCGGCGTTTCTGTTCGACTTTGAGCCTGTCGCGTCGAGTATGAACGTGCCGCACGCGTCCTCTGCCATCGGACCGTTCTCCAATGGCTGCGCCTCAAGCGCGTAGCCACCGTTCGAATCGTCGGCAGGCAACATGCGCAGCCGATACACCGCCCTCCCGCCCTGCGGCGCCTGATCGAGACCGGACGGCAACGGCGCGCCATCCACATGGGCGGCAGATTCCGCGAACTGCGCCGCGCGATAGAGCGCGGACGCTGCGTCCGTTCTGTGCGCTTTTGCGATATGGCCGTGATATGACGGGATCGTGAAGGCGGCCAGCGTCGCCGCAATCGCTAGCGCGACGATCAGTTCGAGTAGCGAAAAAGCGCGATCATTGGTCTTCATTGCAACGGTCATGACGGGATGTGTACTCAAAAAGGGCGCGCAGCAACGCGTCGCCAGTGTTTTTCGATCGTGCTGCCTTCGACCACCAACTGAAGTTGCAGCCACATCTGCGAATCCACCTTGCGCCCGTAGCCTCTTGCGGTGACGAGCCAGGTTTGCGCGCTTGCGCGGTTCGTCAGCTGCCACTTTTCGATCAGGCATTGCGGTGCGCGAAACGACAGCGAGGTCGGCCACCATGCGAATGGCGCGATTGCATTGGCTTCGAAGGTCGTTTGCGATTTCCAGCCGACGGGCTCGCCGCCGACGCCCGACATGCCCGGCATGCCCGCAAGCGCACCGTTGACGACATTGCGCGCGCATGTCGACAGAGCCGAGTCCGCTGCGTGCAGCGCGATCAGATGGTCGGCCATACCCGCCGCGTTTCGCGCGGCCGCCACCGATTGCTCGAACCACGCAGCCGAGGTCGCGAGCATCATTGCCGCGATCAGCAGCACGACGGGCAGCGCAATGCCCCGATCGTGTGCATGCCGGTGCAACCGTCGTTTGTGTCTGCACGGCGAAGAGATCACGCTGCGCGCCCCTCGTTGTTGCGTATCGCGACGCGCCGCCAGAACGCCCGCCTTACGCGCGCATCGACACTGAGCGCGGACACGCCTTCGCAATCGAGATAGCGCGACTGGAGCGTCTGCGGCGCGCCTCGAACGAGCACGCATACGTCGACGGCGACGACATTGGCCCATTGCGCGGGCAACAACTGCGCCGCGTCCATCGCAGAGGATGCAGCCACAAGCCAATACCGCAAACGCACGCGCTCGACACCTTCGACAAGCGGCTGCGACGAATTGGCCTTCCCCGTTCCTTCGCAGTACAGCTCGGGCTCGCCCGTCGAGCCGCTGGCCTTCGCATAGAAGCGGTTCACGACGGATACGCCCGGCGCATCGGCGTCCGTCTTCGTGACGCCCTGCCCGAGACAGTCGGTCGCGAGTCCTGCCGTGGATGGCCACGTCGAAACGCTATCGGCCACGTAGCGCACCGCGACACCATCCGAATGCGTCGCGAGCGATTCACAGGTCAGGCTGTCATCGGCGCCGATCGGCCTTCCGCCCGAGCAGCCGAACAGGCGAGGGCGCGCTGTATACGTGCCGGGCATGTCGGCGGGAACGAAGCCTGCCATCTGTAACTGTTCGCCAATTAACGTCAACGCGGTCATGCCCGCATCGTGGATCTGCGCTGCGTCTGCGGCCTGCGTGAAGGCGATTCGCTGCGAGCGGTAAAGCGACACCGCGCCTGCGGTCACGATCAGGCCAAGCGCCATCGCTATCGTCATCTCGAGGAGCGTGTGGCCGAAGTCCACGCGTCGGCTACATGCACGCGTGAAGGGAGCAGGCGACTTCACCGGGAAAACGCCATCGCGACGCATTAAACGTCTTGCGGCGCGTCCGCATCGCCGCACGATGCAGGCATGTCGATCATGTCGCCCGGATTCGACGCGTTGCGCGGCATGTTGTCCCGCCAGGCCCATGTCGCGCGGGCAAAGGAAAGATCGGCGCCACCGCCACTAGTGCCCGCATCACCCTTCGGCAGCAGATTCGCTGCACGCGCTCTCCATTGCGAGATCGCCGCGTCGTTGGGATTCGGCGCGCGCGCCGCCTCGGCGATCGCATCGGCGACGAGCGCAGCCTGCGCGCGATAAGAAATGGCACGCGCGTCTCGCGCAATCGACAATTGCACGGCGACTAGACCAAGCACGGTGACGGCCGTGACAGCCACCGCGACGAGCACTTCAAGCAAGCTCTGACCGCGCTGCGAGACAAGACGAGCGCGCGTCATGCCGCCGCTCCGCACGCGCCGTCGACGATGCGCGCCCGCCCACCCGCCGCGATGCGGATGCAGCGTCGCCAGTCCTTACCCTGCGTCGCCTTCGATTCGACACGCGGGCCGATATCGAAGCTGCGAAAGCTGCCGTTGGCCTGGCCCGCGGGTGGCGTGAAAGTGAGATTGGTGAGCGCGCCAACGATGCTGACGGGCGCAAGATCGGGCTGCGCGCGCAACGGATAGAAGCCGCCGCCACGCTCGATCATGACGGCCCATCCACAAGACCAGTCGACGACACCCGTTTTGCACGGCTGTCCCGCCGCAAGACAACGCCGCGCGGCATCGATGCGGCACACGGTCACGCGCGCGCCGCGCCGCAATGCCTCGCCGCGCGCGTAACTGAGTGTGGACAACAGCGCGCGGGCGCGCGCGTCGACCTGATCGCGTACGCGCCACGCAACGAACGACGGCACCGTCAACGTCGCGACGATCGCGAGCAACGCGATCACGACGAGCGTTTCAAACAGCGTGAACCCGCGGCACACGCGCCGCGTATGAGCGTTTCGTTTCATCAGCATTCCTCGATTTCCGCCAAGAATGCGACGACTCTAACGATGCGCAACCGCTCCCACAATTAGCCGGATGGCCAGGTGGCGGACGCACGAATCCCTGCACGAGAATGTCCGTGCATCAAGTGAATTCGCGGCAGAACTTCAGGGAGAGAGAATGCGGATGCGCGAAAAATCAGCGCTTGCGGGAAGGCTTCGCGGGCGCGGCCGGAGCGTTCATCCGGCGAAACTCTTCAATGACGTCCTCGAACTCGGAGACGTCTTCGAAACGCCGGTACACGGAAGCAAAGCGCACGTACGCGATGGTGTCCAATGCGCGCAGTTCGTTCATCACGAGCTCGCCCAGACGCTCGCTGCGTACTTCGCGCTCGCCGCTGCCGAGCAACTGATACTCGATGCGCGACGCGGCGGCGTCGATGGCGTCGGCAGCAACTGGACGCTTGCGCAGCGCCAGTTGCATGCTCGCCACGATCTTGCGGCGATCGAACTCCGTGCGGCTGCCATCCTTCTTGACGACCGAGGGCAACGCCAGCTCGACCCGCTCGTACGTCGTGAAACGCTTGTCGCAGGCCGGGCAGCGCCGGCGGCGCCGGATCGCTGCGCCGTCCTCGGACACACGCGAGTCGACGACCTGTGTATCGTCATGCCGGCAGAAGGGGCAGCGCATGGCGGCTTAGCGGTAGACCGGGAAGCGTTGGGTCAACTCGGCGACCTGCGCGCGCACGCGCTCGATCGTGGCCGTGTCTTCCGGGTTGTCCAGCACGTCGGCGATCAGGTTGCCGACCTGCTCGGCTTCCTTCGTGCCGAAGCCACGCGTCGTCATGGCGGGCGAACCGAGGCGGATGCCGCTCGTCACGAACGGCTTTTCCGGGTCGTTCGGAATCGCGTTCTTGTTCACGGTGATGTGCGCCGCGCCCAGTGCCGCTTCCGCTGCCTTACCCGTGATCTTCTTCGCGCGCAGGTCGACCAGCATCACGTGGCTTTCCGTACGGCCCGACACGATGCGCAGGCCCCGCTTGACGAGCGTTTCAGCCAGCACGCGCGCGTTGTCGACCACGTGCTGCTGGTATTCCTTGAATTCCGGCGCCAGTGCTTCCTTGAACGCAACAGCCTTGCCCGCGATCACGTGCATCAGCGGACCGCCCTGGATGCCCGGGAAAATGGCCGAGTTGATCTGCTTCTCGAACTCCGCCTTCATCAGGATCACGCCGCCGCGCGGGCCGCGCAGGCTCTTGTGCGTGGTCGTCGTGACGAAGTCGGCGAACGGCACCGGATTCGGGTACACGCCCGCTGCGATCAGGCCAGCATAGTGAGCCATGTCGACCATCAGGTACGCGCCAACCGATTTCGCGATCTTCGACAGACGCTCGAAGTCGATACGCAGCGCGAACGCCGATGCGCCCGCGACGATGATCTTCGGCTTGTGTTCCTGAGCCAGCTTCTCGGCTGCGTCGTAGTCGATGTCTTCGGCTTCGTTCAGGCCGTAGCTGACGACGTTGAACCACTTGCCCGACATGTTGACGGGCGAGCCGTGCGTCAAATGGCCGCCGTGTGCGAGGCTCATGCCCATGATCGTGTCGCCCGGCTTGAGCATCGCGAAGAACACGCCCTGGTTCGCCTGCGAGCCCGAGTTCGGCTGGACATTCGCGGCTTCGGCGCCGAACAGCTGCTTCACGCGGTCGATCGCCAGTTGTTCGACGACGTCGACGTATTCGCAGCCGCCGTAGTAGCGCTTGCCCGGGTAGCCTTCGGCGTACTTGTTGGTGAGCTGCGAGCCCTGTGCGGCCATCACCGCCGGGCTCGTGTAGTTTTCCGACGCGATCAGTTCGATGTGCTCTTCCTGACGGCGGTCTTCGTCCTGGATTGCCTTCCAGATTTCCGGATCGACATTGGCGATGGTGCTTTGGGCTTTGTCAAACATGCTGGTTCCGTTAAGTGTGTTCAGGTTGACCGGATCGTGCGCAGGTCGTGTGCCGGGAGCGTATTGGGTACGCAGCACTGCTGGCCACCGCTGATGGTGGGAGCCTTGACGCGGCGTATGAAGGAGGTGCCGCACACGCGAGTCAGGACAACCACCGGCAGCGCAAACGACGGCGCGCGCGAAACATGGCTGCCCAGGCGAACGGCAAAACGGCACCCTGCGCTTCACGGTGGGACGCTCCACCTTGAACCCGTCAGGCTTGACAGCATGGGGTTCTATCGCCAGTCACGCAGGGGTGAGCGCGTTAGTTTATTGGAACCGGGTCGAATAGGCAACCGAGGCAACCGCGCCGGCCGGCGCGCCGCCACGGCGGCCAGAAGCCCCGGCCTGCCGTGGCAGTGGCCGCCCGGCGGCCCGCCTGAACGTGCCTTCGCGCGGCGGGGTCATTCTTGCCGCATTGCCGCATTGGAAGTAGGCTTGTGGCCTTTCTCCACCGACCAGGGAACAGCAATGATCGTGTTCGTCACAGGCGCGTCCGCAGGGTTCGGCGCCGCTATCGCCAGGGCTTTCGTCAAGGGCGGCCATCGCGTGGTCGCGACCGCGCGCCGCAAGGATCGCCTGCAGGCGCTCGCCGACGAGCTCGGCGAAAACCTTCTGCCCTTCGAACTGGATGTGCGCGACCGCGCAGCCGTCGAAGCCGTCCCCAACGCGCTGCCCGCCGACTTTGCCGCCGTCGACGTGCTCGTCAACAACGCCGGCCTCGCGCTCGGCCTTGAGCCCGCCCAGCGCGCCGTGCTCGACGACTGGACGACGATGATCGACACCAACTGCATGGGTCTCGTGCAGGTCACGCGCGCCTTCCTGCCGGGCATGATCGAGCGCAGTCGCGGGCATGTGTTCAATCTGGGGTCGGTGGCAGCCATGTACCCGTATCCTGGCGGCAACGTGTACGGCGCGACCAAGGCGTTCGTGCGCCAGTTCAGCCTGAACCTGCGCGCCGACCTGCACGGCACGCCCGTTCGCGTGACGGACATCGAGCCGGGCCTGTGCGGCGGCACCGAGTTTTCGAACGTGCGTTTCCGCGGCGACGACGAGAAGGCTGCGGGCGTCTATCAGAACGTCCAGCCGCTCACGGCCGAAGACATCGCCGATTCGATCTACTGGATCGCGACGCGCCCCGCGCACGTCAACATCAATACGATCGAACTGATGCCTGTCGCGCAGTCGTTTGCGGGCCTGAACATCCACCGCGGCTAGGTTTCACGGGCGCGCCGCGTCGGCCGGATCGTGTAGCAGCGACGCGACGCCCGTCGTGCAGGCCGAGCACAACCGGACACGAAAGTGCCCAAAAATGCGGCGCGCTTTTGCGTTCCGGTAAAATGCGCGCCATGAATATGTCTGACAGTCAGTCCGGCGCGGAAATCGGCTTTATCTGGCCGATTCGCGTGTATTACGAAGACACCGATGCCGGCGGCATCGTGTTTTACGCGAACTACCTGAAATTTTTCGAGCGCGCGCGCACCGAATGGCTGCGCGCGTGCGGCGTCGATCAACGCAAGCTGGCCGAAGAATCGGGCGCGCTCTTTGTCGTGCGCAGCACTGCGCTCGACTATCGCGCGCCTGCCCGGCTCGACGACATGCTGCGCATCGTCAGCCGGATCGAGCGGCTCGGCCGCGCATCGGTGGATTTCGCTCAGGAAGCCTGGCGCGACGATACGCTGCTGGCGACGGGCACGATCCGCGTCGGCTGTGTCGACTCGCAATCGATGAAGCCGGCCGCCATTCCTCCGCCGGTTCACGCCGCGTTGCGGCGCGAACCGGGCCCCAGCGTGTCAACGACGAGTATTTGAGCGTCGTTGTTAGCTGGACAGTGAACTCGTAACGGTCACAACAAGACCAAGCATGGTTCGGCGAAGAACCCGCCGAAGCTTCCGGTTTGCCAACTGAATGCCAACCGAACGCTTCGACTCACCTTGCAGCCGGACGCCCCACCCGGGACGTTACAACGAACCTCTATGAACACTACACAAGATCTGTCGATCATTTCCCTCGTTCTCAATGCGAGCCTGCTGGCGCAGGCAGTGATGGCGCTGCTGTTGCTGCTGTCGCTGATGTCGTGGACTTTCATCTTCCGCAAGTGGTTTGCGATTCGCCGCGCACGGGCGCAGACTGAACGCTTCGAACGCGATTTCTGGTCGGGCGGCGACCTGCAGGCGCTGTATCAGAGCGCCGCGAACAACCGTCACACGATCGGCGCGCTCGAACGTATTTTCGAGTCGGGCATGCGTGAGTTCCTGAAGGGCAAGGAAAAGCGTCTCAACGATCCGGGCGCGATTCTCGACGGCGCGCGCCGTGCCATGCGCGCCGCATTCCAGCGCGAAATGGACGTGCTCGAAGCCAATCTCGCGTTCCTCGCATCGGTCGGCTCGGTCAGCCCGTATATCGGTCTGTTCGGCACGGTGTGGGGCATCATGAACGCGTTCCGCGGCCTCGCGAACGTCCAGCAGGCCACCCTCGCGAACGTCGCGCCGGGCATCGCCGAAGCGCTGACGGCAACGGCCATCGGCCTGTTCGCCGCGATCCCCGCCGTGGTCGCTTACAACCGCTACGCGCACGATATCGACCGCCTCGCGATCCGCTTCGAAACCTTCATCGAAGAGTTCTCGAACATCCTGCAACGTCAGGCCCATTAAGGAGTCCACGATGGCCGGTTCAGCCCGTTCCAGCATGCGCGGCAGCCGCTCGCGCCGCGCGATGGCCGACATCAACGTCGTCCCGTACATCGACGTGATGCTCGTGCTGCTCGTGATCTTCATGGTGACGGCCCCGCTCGTGGCGCCGTCGATCGTGAACCTGCCGACTGTCGGTGGCGCCGCCCCGCAGCAGCAGACGCCGCCCGTCGTCGTCAACATCAAGGCCGACGGCAACATGAACGTCAAGTACAAGGACGACGCGGGCGCGACGCAACAGGAGACGATGACGCAGGCCGATCTGCGCAGCTTCGTCACCGACCGTGAGGCGTCGCATCCCGACCAGCCCGTCGTGATTGCCGCCGACAAAACCGTCAAGTATGAAGTCGTGATGAACGTGATGTCCGACCTGAAGGCTCGTGGCGTCAAGCGCGTTGGATTGCTCGTCAAATCGCAATGACCCGCCGACAGAAAAACGCCTACCCGCTTCGACCGCCGCGCGAGCGCGGCACGTGGCGCGCGTTCGCGCTCGCCGCGGTGATGCACGTGCTGCTGGGGTTCTTCCTGTATCACGGCATTCACTGGCAGAACAGCACGCCCGCGGGCGCCGAAGCCGAACTGTGGACGGAAGTGCCAGACGTACCGGCGCCGCGCCCCGTTGTGCCGCCGCCCGTGCCCGTCAGGCCCGCGCCGCAGGTCAACGACGAACAGGCCGATATCGCGCTGCAGGAAAAGAAACGCAAGCAGCAGGAAGCGCAGCGTCAGGCCGAGCTCGCCGAGCAGCAGCGTCAGCAGAAGCTGCAGGCTCAGCAGGAAGCCGAGGCGAAGCGCCAGCAGCAGCTCGCCGCCGACCAGGCCGCAGCGGCCGCCGCAGCGAAGCTCAAACAGCAACAGCAGCAACAGGCCGACAAGCTCAAGCAGCAGCAACTCGCCCAGCAGAAGCAGGAGCAGTTGAAGAAGCAGCAGGAAGAGCAGAAGGAGCAGCAAAAGGAACAGGAAGCGAAGCAGGCGCAAGCCGACGCGCAGGCCAAGGCTGACGCGGCGAAAGCCGCCAAGGCCAAGGCTGCCGCGCAGGCCGCCGAAGCCGCTAAGAAGCTCGACGCCGAGCGCCGTCAGCGTCTTGCCGCGCTGCAGGGCGTGGCAGGCGGCGAAGGCTCGACGGGCAACGGTCTCGCGAAGAGCGGCACGGGCAGCGGCGCGGGCGGCACGGCGACATCGCCGGGCTATGCAGAGAAGGTCCAGCGCCGCGTTCGTCCGAACATCATCTGGTCGGGCGATACGTCGGGCCTGCAAACGGTCGTCTCCGTGCGCTGCTCGCCGACGGGCACGCTGCTGAGCGCGACCGTCACCCGCAGCAGCGGGAACCAGGCGTGGGACGACGCCGCGCTGCGAGCCGTCCAGCGGTCGGATCCGATGCCTCAGGACATCGACGGCAAGACGCCAGGCAGTTTTACGATCACGCTGCGTCCAGCCGCCTGACGCAGGCGTTTCCGATTCGCACGCTGTCGCGGGCGGACCGGGAACGAAATCTGCGTAGGTCGGTCTGTTTGTAGTCGTGAAGTGTTAGCAATTCGTTTTTGGGGAACCTATACAGAATGAGTTTGATGACCAAGCTAGGCCTGCGAGCGCTCGTCGCATCGTGTCTGATCGCCGCCGGCGGTGCCGCCCATGCACAACTCAACGTCCTCGTGACGGGCGTCGGGTCCACCCAGTTCCCGATCGCCACGGCAAATTTTGCCAACGAGGCCAATTCTCCCCAGCAGATCAGCACGATCGTCCGCCAGGACCTTCAGCGCAGCGGTAAATTCACCAATATCGACGCCGGCAGCGCGCCCGTTTCGGAAGGCGATTCCGTCGATCTCGGCGCCTGGAAGGCCAAGGGCGCGAATGCGTTCGTCGCGGGCAGCGTCACCAAGCTGCCAAACGGCCAGTACCAGGTGCGCTTCAAGCTGTACGACACCGTCAACCAGCAAAGCCTCGGCGGCCTCGAACTGGTCAGCCCGGAAAGCGGCCTGCGCATGAGCGCGCACAAGGTTGCCGACTACATCTATGCAAAGCTGATGGGCGGCCGCGGCGTGTTCGCAACGCGTCTGTCGTACGTGATCAAGACGGGCAACCGCTATCAGCTGCAGATTTCCGATTCGGACGGCCAGGACGCGCACATCGCCCTCTCCAGCCCCGAGCCGATCATCTCGCCGGCGTGGTCGCCGGATGGCACGAAGGTCGCGTATGTGTCGTTCGAAAAGAAAAAACCGATCGTCTACATCCACGATCTGCCTACGGGCCGCCGCGTCGTCGTGTCGGACCAGAAGGGCAACAACAGCGCGCCCGCCTGGTCGCCTGATGGCCGCACGCTCGCCGTCGCGCTGTCGCGCACCGGCAACACACAGATTTTCGCCGTCAATGCCGACGGCAGCGGCCTGCGCCGCCTCACGCAAGGCAGCGCGATCGACACCGAGCCGTCGTACTCTCCTGACGGCCAGTCCATCTATTTCACGAGCGACCGTGGCGGCCAGCCGCAGATCTACAAAATGCCGGCCGGCGGCGAGTCCGCAGGCGGCGCGCAGCGCGTGACCTTCACGGGCAACTACAATACGAGTCCGCGCGTGAGCCCGGACGGCAAGCAGCTCGCATACATCTCGCGCACGGGCGGGGGCTTCAAACTGTATATCCAGGATCTGCAGTCGGGCGTCGCGACGGCGCTCACTGATACAACACACGACGAATCGCCGAGCTTCGCGGCGAATGGTCAGTACATTCTTTACGCCACTCAGGTGAACGGCCGTGGCGTGTTGGCCGCAGTATCGACCGATGGTCGGACGCGGCAGGTCCTGTCCGTTCAGGGAGGCATCGTACGCGAGCCTTCCTGGGGCCCGTTTATGCAATAACACACAAGGAGAGTGAAGCATGATGTCCAAACTTCGTATCGCGTTTGCCGTGGGTATGGTCGGCGCGTTGGCTGCATGTCATTCGGGCGTCAAGCTCGACGAAAACGCCAACAAGGGTGGCGCGACGGGCGCTCAGCCTAACCCGAACGATGTCGCCACGGTGAACGTCGATCCGTTGAACGATCCGAACAGCCCGCTGGCCAAGCGCAGCATCTATTTCGACTTCGACAGCTACTCGGTCAAGGACGACTACCAGCCGCTGCTGCAGCAACACGCGCAGTATCTGAAGAGCCATCCGCAACGTCACGTCCTGATCCAGGGCAACACCGACGAGCGCGGCACGAGCGAATACAACCTGGCACTCGGCCAGAAGCGTGCTGAAGCTGTCCGCCGCTCGCTGTCGCTGCTGGGCGTTCCGGATTCGGAAATGGAAGCCGTAAGCCTCGGTAAGGAAAAGCCGCAGGCAACGGGTCATGACGAAGCGTCGTGGGCGCAAAACCGCCGCGCGGACCTCGTCTATCAACAGTAATAGGTGACAAGCCGTATGACGCCCCGTTTCTCCTGGCTGCGCATGGCCGCAGCCGCCTGCGTCGCGGGAACGGCCATGATGGCCCTGCCCGCGCACGCAGGCATGTTCGACGACGATCAGGCTCGCCAGGCGATTCTCGATCTGCGCACCAAGACCGATAGTCTGTCGAGCCAGCTGTCGGCGGCTCAACGCACGATCCTCGATCAGTCCAATCGCCTCGACCAGCTGAACCAGCAGGTCGCGACGCTGCGCGGGCAGAACGAGGACCTCGCCAATCAGGTCGCCACGTTGCAGAAGCAGCAGAAGGACTACTACACCGACCTCGACGGTCGTCTGAAGAAGTTCGAGCCGCAGCAGCAGACGGTCGATGGCGTCGAGGGCGCCGTGCAGCCGGGTGAAACGGACGCGTTCAACGCGGCTTCGCAGCAGTTCCGCAGCGGTGACTTCAAGAACGCGGCAACGTCGTTCCGCAGCTTTATCGCGAAGTACCCGCAGAGCCCGTATCAGCCTACGGCGCAATACTGGCTCGGCAACGCGCTCTACGCGCTGCGCGACTACAAGGGCTCGACGGCTGTGTGGCAAGGCGTCGTGCAGAAGTATCCGCAGCATCCGCGGGCGCCGGAAGCACTGCTGGCTATCGCGAACAACCAGCTCGAACAAGGTCAGAAGGCCGCCGCGAAAAAGACGCTCGAACAGATCGTCGCGCAGTACGGCGGCTCGGATGTCGCGCAATCGGCGCAAAGCAAGCTCTCGCAGATCAAGTGATGTTTGTGCGTCCGGCATGAGCCGGGCGTCTGCAAGGTCGGTGTGTTGAATGCAGTAAAACGCGCAGTGTCGACGCTTCAATAACCGATACGCGCGCCTCTCGCCGGAAAGCCCGGGACTTCATCGTTCCGGGCTTTTCTTTTGCGTGGATCGCTTGTTGGTCGGGCCGCGCCGGTTGACACGTTTTGGCTCGGCCGATATAATTCCGCTTCTCTTTTGGGTCGTTAGCTCAGCTGGTAGAGCAGCGGACTTTTAATCCGTTGGTCACAGGTTCGAATCCCGTACGGCCTACCAAAAGATTCAAGGGCTTAGCTTCGGCTAAGCCCTTTTCATTTCCGGCGGCCAATTCGTCATGCTAATAGGACTTGCCGCCATTCTGCAGTCGCCGCCAACGCGTCTGATTAACGCATTCGCACCTGCCCGCTACGCGCAAACGCCGTCATCCCACGCGAAAAAATTACCCACAGCGAGTTTCATTTTCATTAAGGCTACGCCAAAATTACTGGACAGATTCAATTGTCCAACTTCATTTACAACCAATAAAAAGCCTTAATTAATTCCGAATGTCACCGGCAAACAATATGTTTTCAGCGTAGACGTTGCGCAACACCCAACAATTCGATTTCCACCTCAAACCCTTGCCTGGCCTGCACCAGACGCATGCATTGCGATAACCGGCACGCACCGTTTCAGCCATATCTCAATCGCCATTCGGCAAGAATAGTGTTTTCCCGACAATAAACCCTTCTCCGTAGTCAATTTCAGCCAATTAATCCGCGTAAGCGAATTGTCTACTGCATAATCCAACCGACCTTCAATCATCAGCGCATCTCTAACCTGAAAAGGGTTGATCCGGTGACCGACAAACTGCTTACCGATTGGAGTACTGCGTCGCTGGGAAAAAGCACGGCGGCCGCCGACAAGCGGACCGTCTTCTACGTGCAGCCGATGATCGCCCACTATCGGATGGAAGTCGTCGAGTCGCTGAACCGGCTCTTTTCCGTCAAGCTTTTTGCCAGTTCGGCAGGGGTGGAATCGAATGGCTTTTCGCGAGAGAACCCCGCGTGCGAGGAGTTCGTCGAAACACACATCAGCCACTTCTTCTCTCCGGGCATCAACATGCAGCGGGAAGTCGTCGGAAGAATCGTGCGCGAGCGCCCCGCTGCCGTGCTGATATTCGCGGACATCCGCTATCTGTCGCTCTGGCTCGCGCTGATGGCCGGCCGCGCGATGCGCATTCCCGTCCTGATCCACGGTCAGGGCCTGTACCGGCACGAAGACGACGTCGGTGTGATCCGCACACTGTGCTACCGGATCGCCGTCGCGCTGTCGACGCAATACATCTGCTACACCGACGCGTCCAAGCGTTCACTGGAAAGCGTCGGTTGTCCTTCCGGGAAACTGATCGTGGCCGATAACTCGCTGACCGTCGAACACACCGTCGATCCCGCCGAAAAGTCGGGCAAGGAAACGGGCATCCTGTTCCTTGGACGGCTGCGCGACGACTCGAACGTCGGCGCGCTGATCGAAGCCGTCGGCCGTCTGCGCAGCGAGGATCATCAGATCACGCTGCACCTGGTCGGCGGCGGCAAGCACGGCGCGCAGCTCAAGCGCGTGTACGGCGACCGCGACTATGTCATCTGGTACGGACCGGTGTTCGACGAAAGCCGCATCGCGGCGATCAGCCGGCTTTGCCGCATCGGCTGCTATCCGGGGGCAGCGGGCCTGAGCGTGGTCCACATGTTCGGGCTGAGCCTGCCGCCGCTCGTTCACGACGAGCTGCAGCGGCACATGGGTCCCGAGCCGGGCTATGTCGAAGAAGGCAGCACGGGGTTCTTCTATCCGCGCGAAGGCGGTGTCGATGCACTCGCGGAAACGCTGCGGCGGGTCTGGACTATGTCGCCCGAAATGATGCGCGCGGCAAGCACCGCCGCCTATTCGAAGTATCAGCAGCTGAATTCGCCGACCCTCGGCAGAAAGCTGGCCGAGATCGTTCGCGCGTCGCTGAAGCCTTGATCGAGGCCTCGAGCAAAGCCCACGCGGCGCCTTTTCATCCCGTCCCGAGCAGGAAACCTAAGCCCGCGCGCCGATCACCTGCTGCGCCACGGCCAGATAGCGCTGCGCCGTATCCTGCAGCGTCAAGCCTGCCAGCGACCTCGGCACCTTAGGCTGCGCCAGCGCGCCCAGCAGCGCGGCGGCATAGGCGGCCGTATCGTCGGTATCGACGAGTTGCACGCAAGGCAGCGTCTTCGCGAACTGGAACGGCGTGATCGTGCTCGCGACGACGGGTATCCCCGACGCCAACGCCTCCAGAAACGCAATGCTGTGCCCTTCCGAACGCGACGGCATCGCGAACACATTCGACGCGCGCAGCACGCCGCTCACGTCCGTATGCGGACCATCCACGCTCACCCGGCCTTCGAGCCCGAGCTTCTTCACCAGATCCTCGATCGCGGCCAGATAGGCCGGGTCTTCGACCACGCCGTACAACTGCAGCCGCACATCCGTCACCTGCGCCGCGACCTCGCGAAACGCATGCACCGTCTGCAACTGGTTCTTCACCGACGTGTACCGGCCGATCTGCACGATCTGCGGCGGCGTATCGCCTGAGCGCGGCCGGTCGTCGAATGCAAAGCGTGACATGTCGACGCCGTTCGGGATCATCGTCAACAGCGGATGCGAGCCGACGCAGTCCGTATAGTCCCGCAGGTTCGCGGGCGACACGCCGATCACCGCCCTCGCCCGCGACGACAGCACGCGCTCGACGTTGCGAAACAGCTTGCGCTCGAAGTCGTTGACGGCGGAATGCATCACGTAGATCACGGGCACCTTGCTCGGCAGCGCGCGCGCATAGAACGCGGGGATCGTCGCATGTGCGAACACGACGTCGGGCCGAAAGCGCCGCAGCACGCCCGCCAGATGCATCAGTTTGCCAGGCAGGCTTGGGCGCCTGGCCGGAAACACGCACTCGACGCCGTGGCTCGTCAGTTCGCGCGTGAACGGCGCGAAGTCGGGCCGCTCGGGCATCAGCGCGGTCACGCCGACCACGCTGCCGTCGCGCTGCTGATGTATCGCGAGATCCTTCGCCAGCACTTCGGCACCCGACAGACGCGGCTCCAGCACGAGATGAAGTATCCGCATCACATCACCTTCGCGGTGCGATAGATCATCCACGCGGCCGCCGAACTCAGGCCGACCGTCATCGCCCATGCGATACCCGTGACGCCCCAGTAATGCGTCGCTGGCGGCACGCATGCGAGCAGCACGAACACCTGAATCACCGACGCCTGCGTCGTCGCCTTCGCGTCGCCGACGGCCCGCAGATATGACACCAGCACCGCGATCAGCGCGCCGATCGCCATGTTGATCACGAAGATCTTGAAGAGCGGGACGGCGGGCAGCCAGGCCGGGCCGAGTATCAGCGCGAAGAGCCAGTGCGCCGCAAGCCGCAGCACGATCACGACCGCCACCAGCCCGAGCGCGATCACGCCGATATAGCGCCTGAAGAGCCGCGCGGCGGCATGCGGATCGGCGCGGTGGCGCGCGGCGAAGGTCGGAAACAGGTACTGCGACATCGCGATCGCGGCATCGGCGAGCAGCATCTGCGCGAGCCGCGACGACATCTGATACGCACCGAGTTGCGCGGGCCCGAGCAGCTTGCCGACCACCACCTTGTCGAACTGGTTGAGGATCAGATTGACGACGCTGCCCGCCCAGATCCAGCGGCTAAAACCAATGTAGTGGCCAATACCCGACCAGCGCAGGCGGATAGGCGGACGCGGTTTCATCGTGATCCACGTGAGCGTCGTCTTCAGCGACTCGCCGACGATCATCCCGAGCAGCACCGAGTACGCACCCGCGCCCGCCAGCGCGAGTGCCAGCCCGCAACAGCAGTCGAGGAAAGCCGCCGACACCTCGATGATCGCGACATGCTGGAAGCGCCGCTCGCGCTGCACGACGTAATACGCGGGCGACGCGATGCCGCGCAACAGCGGCAAAAGCGCGGCGAGCTGCAACAGCAGCAGCGCGCCGCCGAGATGGAACTGGCTGTTCATCAGCGGCGCGATCGCGACGAGCGCCACGCCGATGATCAGGCCGCGCGTCGCTAGCGTAGTCCAGACGGAGCCAAGTTCATCGCGTGACGGCGCGGCCTGCCCCTGGATCACCGCCTGCGAAAGGCCCGTATCCGACATGGCTTCCGCAATCGCGACGGCGAGCAGCGCGACGCTCACGCTGCCGATCGCTTCCGGTCCGAGAATGCGGCCGATCGCGAGAAACTTGACGGCAACGAGCCCGCGCATCAACACCTGCTGCAACAGCACCCATGTCGCTGCGCTCGAACCCAGGCCTGCCCTGAACGAAAACGCCGGTAGCCTCATCGTCCGCAATGTTTTTCTCCTTTGTCGACCCGAGTTAGCGCTTCAGCGCCTACTCTGATCCCATGCAAAGCTGTCGACCCAAGTTAGCGCTCTAGCGCCACCTCAACCCGTTGCACATGCCCATGCGCGCCGCAGACACAGCCTGTCCGCCGGCTCACGCACGCCGTCCCTCAAGGTAACCCGCCACACCCGCACACGGACGCCATCTGTCAGTCAGATTCGGCAACCCGCCCCCTCCGGCTGTCCGTTGTCGCCAAACAAATGGCGAAATTGTCGGTTCGCGCCGAATACGTAATGCTAAGGTGAACGCAAGGCTGCTCCTTAAGATCGCCATGGAACGTGCAACCCATCTCGTGTCAATCGAAGCCCCCATCGCCGATGCTGCGAGACTCGGCTATGTCGTCATCATTGAGCCCAATTTCACCGGGCATCGGTGGCGCTATGTCGAGTGGATCGCACAGGCCTGCCTCGAAGCCGGCCATCCCGTTCTCGTCGTGACCGAGAACTCGAACGAAGACCATCGCCTCGCCCGCGAGATCATGTTGGCAAGGCGCGAGGACCTGCAGATCGCCTTCGTCGACGCGGAAAGCCAGCGTCACAGCCGCGGCCTGAAGCGCATCAGCTACGCGCGGTTTCACGCGTATTTCAAGCTCGCCTACGACTCCGTCAAGCGCGCCGAACGCGTACGTCTCGTCGTCGTGCCGTATGTCGATTACTTCTTTCACGCGCTGCCGCTGCTCGGCTCGCCGTTCGGCAAGACGCCGTGGATCGCGATCACGATGCGCGCGACGTTCCATCATCGCAAGGTCGGTGTGCGCACGCCGGGACGGCCGCTCGTCAATACGCTGAAATCGCTGCTGTTTCGTCGCGCCGTCCATACGAGAGGGCTGCGCACGCTGCTGTCGATCGATCCGACACTGCCCGAATGGGTCGGCCGCGCGAAGCCGAAACATGGCGCGTCCGTCGAATACGTCGCCGATCCGTTCCCCGATGCGAAGGCCGAAGACCCCCTCGTCGCGCGCGAGCGTCTCGGGCTCGATCCCGCTGGCCGCTATCTGCTCGTCTACGGCTCGATCAGCGAGCGCAAGGGCATCTGCGAACTCACCGAAGCGCTCGCGGGCATGAAGGACGCGCCGACGCTCCTGCTCGCCGGCGAACAGGACCAGGAAGTGCGCGGCTTCATGCGGGCGTTCATTCCGATCCTGAAGCCCGCGCCCGTGATCCTTGATCAGTTCGTTTCGAACGAGATGGAGCGCGACCTGTTCTCCGCATGCGACGTCGTCTGGCTCGGCTACAAAGGCCACTACGGAATGAGCGGCGTGCTCGTGCAGGCCTATCGCTTCGACAAGCCCGTTGTCGCAACGAGCGACGGGCTGATCGGCTGGTTCTGCCGCGGCGGGCAACTCGGGCCGTGCCTCGACGACCTGTCGGCGGCATCGATCACGCAAGCGCTCGGCGAAGTTGCCGCGCAATGGCAGCGCGGCGAGAAGCATCAACGTCCGCTCGATCATCTGCTCGCGCGCAACACGCTCGGTCAATTCAAGGAAACGCTGCGCCAGGCGATCACGGCCGCTGTCGAAACGCGCGTCTGATACGGCGCGCGTATTGCAGCGGTGATCCCCCGCATCGGCATGCGTGCAGGCGCACCGCTCAATCCGACGTTTCGCTGCTCACCCGCTCGATCCGTTTCACGCGCGCGACGCGCGGCAGCAGCACCTGACGCGCCCATTGCGCGCAAGGCCGCTCGATGCGCGTCGCGCTGATCCGCGCGGCCACATAGCTCGCACAACACGCGAACACGGCAGCAATCGCGAAGCCGAGCACGGGCACGCGGTGATCGAGTGCATCGAGCGGCGTCTTCAACGCAACGCGCACGACCAGGATCACGACGAAGCTCCAGATATACAACCCGTAGCTGTTCTGCCCAAACGCGGCAACGATCCGCGCGCCCGGATAACGGCGCGGCAGTTGCGCGAGCAGCAGCAACAGCGCGGCCGCTGCGCACGCGGCGACCGTCGGCGCGAGCCAGTGCGCGAGGCCAAGCCCCGAACCCGTCGCGTACAGCAGCGCGAGCAGCACTGCACAAGCGGCGACCGTACACGCGATGCCGAACATCGACAGCTTCATGCCGTCGCGTAACAGAAGCCGCTTGCCATAGCGCGCGAGCACGAAGCCGATGACGAAGCATGGCAGTTGTGTCGGCGGCCAGTAATAGATGAACGAATTGTTCTCGACGGTGCAGGCGTCGTCGGCGCAGGCGCCCGCCGTCAGCGCCACCGCGCTGATCACCAGCAACGCCAGCGACGTACGCCACAAGCCGCGCCGCGTGCGCGTCGCGATGAAGATGAGCGGCGCGAACAGATAGAAGGACATCTCCACGCCAATCGACCAGCCGCCCGGCACCACAGTATTGACGGCGCTCGGCACCCACGCATGGATGAAGACGAGATTCGCCACGACGTCGCTAACGCCATGCGCCGCCGTGACCTGCGTATCGAATCGTCCCGCCAGATGATTGCCGAGCGAATACACGGCAATCGCAACGTAATACAGCGGCGCGATGCGAAAGAAGCGCTTGACGTAGAAGCGTCGCGCGATCAGCGAGCGGTCGTCGCCGAAGCGTTTCGTTTCGGCTTCGAGTGTCAGCATGATCGTCACGGCGCTGATGACGAAGAACAGCTGCACGCCGTATTGCCCCATATCCGACACGGCCTGCAGCCACGTAGGCAGCGCGGGCATGAAGAGCGCGAGATGCACGAGAATCACGCCGACGATGGCGAGCGCGCGTCCGGCGTCGAGTGCGGCGACGCGAGCTTCGTCGTGCGCCGCAGTCTTCGTGACGGACGCACTCGTTGCCGTGGTGACCACGCAGCGGTCACCGATACGGTCAAGCCATGTCAGCGTTCCTGTGAAGCTCACGCAAATCCTCCCCTTGCGAGCCGGATGCTTCGCCCGCCTGCGCGCACGCGACGCGTGCAACATGCTGCAGCAATGAATGGGCCGGAATCAGGACAGCTGCCCGCCGACGGGCATTTCTTCGCGCACCGACGCGTTGCGTTTAGCCGGGAACAGCGCATTGCGCAGCCGCAGGAACGGATACTCGACAGCGCGCGTCATCACGTAACCCGCGATGATCGCGACGGCAGCCTGCGCGGCCAGCGCGACGAACCAGATCGCGGCGGGCGGCAAGCCAAGTGCCGTCGCCTTGCGGATCACGATGTCGCCGGGCGCGAGCGCGAGCGAATGCCACAGGTAGATGCCGTACGAGTACACGCCAAGCCACGCAACCGCGCGGTACACGCGCGAATCGCGCACCTTGCCCGAGTGCTCGAGCATCAGCACGATGAACGCGCAAAAGCCGATTGCCTGAATCGTATAGCCGATGCTCTCATCGAGCGGCTCGTGCTTCGTCGCGAGCACGAGCCATGCGACCAGCACGGCCACCACTGCCAGCAGCCAGCCGGTCCGCTTCGCGATGCCCTGATAGACATCGGGCTTCATCCAGTAGATCGCGGCGAGAATCACGCCGTACAGCAAACTGTCGATCCGGTACTGCGTATAGAAGAACGCTGCCTGCAAATCGCCGCCCGCGACTTCCAGGCAACGCGCGATCAGCACGATCACGCAGATCCCGCCCAGCACGCTGATGATCGAGCCGGCGCGCATCTTCCAGCGCGCGAACAGCAGCAGCAAGGCGGGCAGAAAGAGATAGAAGTGCTCTTCGACGGCGAGGCTCCATGTCTGCGAGATCGACGTGCCGAAGTAGTTCTGCAAGTGTGTCAGGTTCTGCCAGAGGAACGTGTCCAGCGGATGGCGGCCGACAATCGAATGAAACAGGATCAGCACGTAGTAAGCGGGCCAGATCTTGAACATCCGCCGCACGATAAAGCGCCACGCGTCGACGTGGCCCTTCTCCGCGTACTGCCGCAGCAGCAGCCCGCCGACGAGAAAGCCACTCAGCGTAAAGAACAGGTTCACGCCCTCGCGGCCGAAGTTCTTCAGCGGATACTCGATGATCGAGATCAGCGCGCTGCCCGTGTGATTCACATGAAAGTGGTAGCCCATCACCGCGATGATCGCGATGCCGCGCACGAAGTCGAGTTCGACCGACCTGCCTCGCATCATCGATTGCGCGCTGCCGAATAGCTTCATGCCTGTTCCCCTTCGACGTCGTTTGCTAGTCTTGATTGTGAGCCGCCACGCGGAGAGCCACTGCCTCGCTCGTGCCTTGAGTGACCTGGCGCATTCAATGCATGCAGGCATGCGTCGACGGGCACTTTTCGCACGATATTCCAACCATGTTGCTTGCTCGCCCGCGCACCCGTACGCCAAGTTGCTGCCCTTATCGGACAGCCTGGCCGCGCGTGCCGAACCGTCTGACCAGACGCTTTTGGCGCATCGTTTGACCCCGCCAGAACCCAGGCGTATTACGCCTGTGCCGGACTTCACGCCAGGCGCTCCATTTATATTCAGACTGAACAGTGGCGCGCGTCGCCCTGCCACGATGAAGATATCGCACCGCACCGGGAGAGGGAGAATCGATGCGCAACAAGTACGCTACGTTGTGGATCTGGATGTGCTTGTGTCCACTCGCGCTCGACTACAAGGCACCGGACGCGGATTCGGGCCACGCCGCGCAGATCCTGCTCGTCGCGCCGACTTTCGCTGCCGCGCTCGCGCTGATCTTCATCGCGCCGCGCTTTCGCGAAGCGTCTCCGTTGCGCCGGTTCGTCACGCTTTGCCTCGTGCTGAGCGTGCCCGGCAGCCTGATCGCGCAATTCGTGCAAGGCAACGATTTCGGCAACTATCTGCGCGTCGTGTTGCCGTTTCTGCTGTTTCTGCTCGGCTACGCGATGGCCTGCCATCCTTGGGCTGAAAACCGCATCGGGCAGATGGAAAAGGCCCTTTTCTGGGCGAACCTCATCTGTCTGGTCTTCACGTTCGTGTTCGGCATTGCGACGGGCGGCGGAATGGGCGGCATCGCCGACGTGCGCTTTCGTATCGTCTCGGTGACGCTGCTCGGCCTGCAAGGCGTGCTGCTGCACGAATTCGTGCTCGCGCGGCGCTTTTCGCCGTTCATGCTCGCGGTGTTTCTCGGCACGGTGCTCGTCGAGCTGTTGAGCGTGACTCGCAGTCTGCTGGTCGGCACGGTGCTGCTGTTCATGATGGCCGCGTGGATGAGCGCGCCGTCGCTGCGTTACCTGCTGCGCTCGGCCATCCGTACGTTTATCGTGAGTATCGTGCTCGGCGCGATGGGCGCGCTCGCCGTGCTGAGCATGCCGTCCGTCAGCGAGCACTGGATGCAGCGCTTCACGGCGGCCTCCAATACGCAGACGGGCAAAGACCCGACGACCATCACGCGTCTTGCCGAAATCAAGGATCAGTTCGACCAGGTCACCTCGTCGACGCAATCGCTGCTGCTCGGCGAGGGCTACGGCCATTACTACCGCTATTCGCCGCAATATCTGCCTGATCTCGCGGGACAGATCAGCGAGAAGGATTTCTACGCGATCCGCGAATGGGCGGCGGGCCACAACTTCTGGATCTATCAGCTGTTCGCGGGCGGCCTGCTGTTCGGCCTCGCGCTGCCGCTCGCGGTGCTGGTGACGCTGGCGCACTGCACGCTCGCTTACCGACGATGGCGCGCGAAAAGTCCCGGTGCGCCACTTTTGCCCGTGTTTGGCCGCTCGCTCCTGCTGCTCGCCGCGCTGCCTGCCCAGTCGATCGGCGGCAATCCACTCGGGCCGCGTTTCTCGGGACTCGTATTCGGCGTCGCGCTCGGTTTGACCGTCGCGACGTATTGCCGTTTGCATCGACAACTGGACGCAAAGGCGCGCTTGAGAGTCGAGCCCGTGACGCCGCCGCCATCGGCGCGCGCAACAGCCGTCGCGCAGAAACCGCCGACGCAACCGCCCGTCCAGCCACCCCGCCCAGCGCCGTTCGCGTCGGCTGCCGCGCGAGGCTCGCTGAAAGACGCAACAGGGTCAGAACCGTACGACGCAGACCGCACACGCGATCTGCGTCAGCGAGGCATGCCGGCGTCCGCGTGACGTGCGCTGCGGCGCATGTCGTGCATCACGCGGATTGCCTCGTTTCATCGCCCGGCTGCGCCGGTCCTTTTCGCACTACGCCGTGTTATTCGCCAATGAAAATTCTTCATCTACTTTCGACAGTCGACCCGCGGGCAGGCGGACCGACTGAAGGTGTACGACAGAGCGGCGTCGCGATGGCGTCGCTGGGTCACGAGGTCGAGGTTGCGTCGCTCGATGCCGCCGATGCGCCGCATGTTCGCGACTTCCCGTTGCCCGTGCATGCGCTCGGTCCAGGCCGCAACTACTACGGCTTCACACCCGATTTCGTGCCGTGGCTCAGCCGCGAGGCGCAGCGCTTCGACGCCGTGATCGTGCATGGACTGTGGCAATACCATGGCTTCGGCGCCTGGCGCGCGCTGCGCGCGTCGAAGGTGCCGTACTACGTGTACACGCACGGCATGCTCGACCCGTATTTCAAGCGCACGTACCCGCTCAAGCATCTGAAGAAGTGGGCGTACTGGCCGTGGGCCGAATATCGCGTGCTGCGCGACGCGGCCGCTGTGATCTTCACGACGGAAGAAGAGCGGCTGCTCGCGCGGCAGTCGTTCTGGCTGTATCGCGCGAACGAACGCGTCGTGCCGTTCGGCACCAACGCTCCGCCGCCGCATGCACAGGCGCTGCGCGAAGCGTTCCTGAGCACTTATCCGGCCCTGCGCGGCAAGCGGATCGTGCTGTTTCTCGGGCGCATCCACGAAAAGAAGGGCTGCGATCTGCTGATTCACGCGTTCGCCGATCACGCGCAGCGCGACCCCGAGGCGCATCTCGTGATTGCGGGTCCCGATGCAACGGGCTGGCAGCGGCCACTGCAGGCGCTCGCGCGCTCGTGCGGGATCGAGGAACGAATTGCGTGGCCGGGCATGCTGCAGGGCGATCTGAAATGGGGCGCCTTCTATGCGAGCGATGTGTTCGCGCTGCCGTCGCATCAGGAGAACTTTGGCGTGGCCGTGGCGGAGGCGTTGGCGTGCGGTCTGCCCGTGCTGCTGTCGGACAAGGTCGGCGTGTGGCGCGAAGTGGAAAACGACCACGCGGGCTTCGTGTCGAGCGACACGATCAACGGCACGCAGCGCAATCTGCTGAACTGGCATTCGCTCGATGCAGCCGCGAAGGGGAACATGCGCGAGCAGGCGCGCAGGACGTTTGACGCGCGCTTCGGTATCGAAAGCATGATCGATTCGTTGACTGCGCTGCTGCAACCTCAGCCCGCCGTTGCGCCTCGCGCCGCCGATCAGCAGTCGCCGCAGAATACGCCTGGTGCGATGCCGAGGAAGGTGCCGGCGCAGAGGGAGCCGTCGGTGAATTGAGTCTGCTTTGCGCCTTCGCACACGTTGCGAAGGCGTACAAAGAAAAATCCCGCGATGTGCATCGCGGGATTTTTTATTGCTGCGTGTCTGTCTTCGCGGGTAGCGAAGCCCTCACATCGCCTCATTCCCCCCAGCCCGCACCAGTGATTGCGCTGCGATCGGCAGCTTGCCCAGTTCGGCATTCGACACGCCAAACCGCATGCTCCCGGCCGCCTCGCCGATCGGCAGAATCGTCGCCGTGTCGGGCTTGCCGAGCCGCTGCGCGAGATGCTCGCCCAGCCGCAACGCAAGCGCCGAAATCGTGATCGTCGGAAAGTTTGCACCGACTGTCGGAAACACCGAGCTTCCTGCAACATACAGATTGCTCACGCCATGCATCTTGCAGTCGCGATCGACGACGCCTTCACGCGGTGAATCGTGCATCCGTGTCGTGCCCATGTGATGCCACGTGCCTTCGAGCTTCGCCGGCAACGACGCGCGGCCTTCGAGCGGCTCGTCGAGTTCGACCTCGGCGACGCCCATCATCTTCAGTTCGTCGGCGAGCAGCTGGAAGGTGCGGTCGAACGTGCGCTGCACCAGCTCCGTGAGCCGCCAGTCGACTTTCACGCGCGGCAGGCCCAGCGCGTCCTTGCGATCGGACAGCGTGACGCGGCTGTCGCGGTTCGGCTCTGCTTCGACGATCGCCTGCAGCTTCACGTCCGAGATCAGCGCGCGCAACTGCAGCAGACGCGTGAGACCGAAGCCGACGGTATCGACGGGATGCGCGGCCATCGTCAAATAATCGTCGCGCGCGACGCGGCCCGGCTGTTCCTTGCGATGCAGCGCCTCGCGGCAGCGGATCAACGCCTCCGATCCCGCACTGCCTTCGCCAAAGAAACGCGAGAAGAACCAGACGCGCGAATTGAGCAGCTTCTCGCGCTTGATGACGTCGTGCGTCAGCGCGAACTGCGACGAGATATGCGTGCCGTGCGCGGCGACGGCGGCATTCTGATAGTGATACTTGATGTCGTACAGCTTGTTGCGCGACCACTCCTTCGTGAACTTCACCGTGCCCGTCATCAGGCGCGGATGGTCCATGAAGAAGCGGCCCACCAGATCGTGTCCGTTGCCGAGACCCGCCGCCTGCACCTTGTTCGACGCGAGCAGCAGCCGCGCGTTTTCGATACCGCCCGTCGCCAGCACGAACACCTTGGCGTTCACACGAAAGCGCTTGCCCGTGAGCGTCGCGACGTCGACACCCGTGACTTCGGACGCCTGCGCATCCGAATCGATATTCACGACGTTCGCATGCAGGAACACGCGCACGCGGTCCGAGCGCCGCAATACCTCGCGATACACCTTGCCGAAGCGCACGGGCGGGCTGAACTGCGAAACGGTGTCGCGCACGTTGCCCGACATCATCGGATAGCGGCGCACGTCGTGCCGGTTGATCTGCTGCTCCCACCACGCGGGATCGAAATTGTGCGGGCCGAGCTTGAGCAGCGCATGGGTGCGCAGATAGTACGGCGCGAGCTCTTCGAGACCGAACGGCCAGCCGCTATGCGCGACCCAATCCTTCTTGTCGAAGTCCCACGGATCGAGCGGACGGCACCAGCCGCCCCAGCAATTGCTGCTGCCACCGAGATAGCGGCTGCGGCAGCCGTCCGCAAAGGCGTACGGAATGCCGACGTTCTCGCCGCGATAGAGATCGCGCGTTTCGTCGTCGGCCTTGTAGCCGCCGCTTTCGAGCACGCAGCAGTCGATGCCCGCGCGTTCCAGTTCCATCGCGAGCGTGATACCCGCGACGCCTGCCCCGATGATGCATACCGTCGTCGACACAGCGACGCCCTGCTCGACACTGCGGGTATCGATAAACATCCCCTGCTCCCAGCTTGTGTTCTGTTCGTACCTTGTACGGACGCGTCCAGCTTCGTCCGTTCTGGCCCCCCGCCGCGCACGCGAGCCAGGCTCGTCATGCGTCAACGCCCTGTGGGTTTGCACGAGCGCGGCGCCTGCGCACGCATACTGTATTCCCGCGCCAGCCAGTGCTTACGTAGGATGATGGCTCCGCGTAAGGCAGTTCATCCGCCAACTTCGCGCTTCCGGCAGACAGAACCATGCATCCGATGACCGTTATGCGGGCCCTCCCACGTCAGTATCGAAGCGCTTGCGAATAAAGCGGCAAGGATTGCCGCCATACACGCCTTCCGCGTCGAGCGAGCGGTGTACGACGGATAGCGGGGTCACGACAGCCGAGCGGCCAATCGTCACGCCCATCTGCACGACGCACTTCGACGAAATCCACGCGCCGTCCTCGATGACGATCGGCGCGACGCGCAAATCCATGTTGGTTCGCATCTCATGCGAGCCCGCGCTCAGAAAGCTTCCTTGCGATATGCAGACATTCGAGCCGATGTGAATCGGCGCCTGGTTGTAGAGCCACACGTCGACGCCGAACCAGCAGTTGTCGCCCACGGTGAGATTCCACGGCGCCTTCACCCGCACGGGATGCACGAAGCGGCAGTTCGCGCCGATCTTCGCGCCGAACAGCCGCAGCAGCGCCACGCGTGCCGACGACACGGGCAGCAGCTTGTTGTTGATCACACACGCTTCGATGAAAAACCAGATCAGCTCGGTCAGAAAGCCGCGCGACGCGACGTAGTTGCCCTTGCCCGCCAGGCTCAGGTCGATCACGCGGCCCGGCGCAGAGGGCGGAGTGTGCGGCGCGGCATGCGGGTCGTTCATGCTCGCTGCCCGACCGTCCGCGGCCCGACCGTCTGCGGCCCGACCGTCCGCGGCCCGTTCAATCGTGGAGCTGATCGTGTTATCCATAGTCTTCTCCCGTCGATGAACGCGCCTCGCCGTCCGTCCGGTACTTCGGCCTTTGTATCCGCACTTTGTATCCACATGGCGCGCCTTGTCCTGATCGATTATCTGGTCCTTGCGTGCTGATGGACGGCCGCTGTCCGCGCCGTGCGGAGTTTTGGCGGATCGAAGCAGAGTGTCCGTATCACCATGGCAGCATGGCTTCATGACGTTTGCAGGAGGAAGACGACAATGGCTGCTCATCTTCGCTCGCGGCAACGCCCGGCGCGCGTGCATCCGTTGCGCGTCGGACTGCGTTCGCGGGCGCTGTTGCTGGCCGCCGCGCTGGCGTCGGCGCTCGCGCTGATGCCGCACGCGCACGCCCAGGACAACCCGGCGCAAGGCAACGGCCAGAATGCCGCCGCGCCCAAGGGCAACGGCAACGCCAATTCCAATGGCGCGCCGGCCCGCAAAACGGCTTCGCAGCGCTCGCAGGAGGACGCACAGCGTCTGCTCGGCGGTCCGTCGGCGTCGCTCGGCGGCTATGACCCCGGCGGCGCAACACCCGATTCGCAACGCGATGCGCTGCTCAACAGCGAGCGCATGCGCGTCGCCAAGCCCAACACGCAGGCGATGGGCGGCCCCAGTGCCGCTGGCGGCGGCGCGGCGCCCGCGGCTGGCGGCGCGATCCGGCGTCCCGCGCGGGGCGCGGCAGGAGGCGGCGGCGCAGCCGATAACGGTGGCGCGGCAGGTGCCGCAGCACAACGCGCCGCAGCCGTGAATGCTGCCAACGCAGGCGGCGGCACCACGGTGTACAGCAGCCCGTATAGCGAGCGCGCGGGCCGTGAAGTATTCAAATCGCCCTGGTGAATCAGGCACTGCCTCGGCCAACCCCCGAGCGCATCTGCCAATCAGTCCGACGACGCGATAAACCGAAGGCCGCATGCGAACCGCCAAGCACGGTTCGTATGCGGCCTTTCATCCCTCTCCGCGCAGTTGACGCGCGTCACTCCACTTCCGACTCCTCAACCCGCGCCGACAAGATGGGCCCGTTCGCCTTTGGCGCCGCCACCGGTTTCGCACCCGGGACCGCGGCACCCGTCAGCAGAGCGAGGCGCGTATCGAGCGTGAGCAGCGTCGAAAGCGGCGACAGCATCTTCTCCGCGTAACGCCGCCCCGCCGCGCCGATGGCAGCGCGCCGCGCACCGTCTTCGGCGAGCGTCGCGATGGCGTCGACGAGTTCGCCTGTGTCCTCGGGCGACACGATCATGCCGTTGTTCGCGACGGCTTCGTAGAGCGCCGTGCCGGGGCGCGCCATCGCGATCACCGCGCCGCCGCTCGCGAGCATGCCCGTCAGCTTCGATGGCATCACGAGATCGGCCGCATCGCCGCGCTGGGGCAGCACGTGGATATCGGCGACATTCAACAACTCGTTCAGCGACGAGGCCGGCTGCAACGGCAGGAACCGGCAGTTGGGCAAACCCTCACAACGCTTGACGAGATCGTCCCGCGCCGCGCCGTTGCCGCAGAACACGAAGGTGATGTCGTCGCGCGCAGCAAGCGCGCGGGCTGCGTCCGCCAGCGTTTCGAGACCCTGCTTCGCGCCCATGTTGCCCGAGTACAGCACGACCGTATTGGTGGCGGGGATGCCGAGCGTCTGGCGGTATTCGCTCACGCGGCCAAGCGGAAAGATGTCGCGCGTGTCGACCCAGTTGGGCAGAAATTCGGTTTTGTCCGCGTCGACGCCCTTGCCGACCGCGCGCTCGACCATCTGGTTCGTGATCGACGACACGACGTCGAAACGCTTCAGGACGAGCCGCTCGATCCCGTATGCGATGCGCGCAGCGCGTGCGCTTTTCAGCAGGCCGAGATCGAAGGCAGCATCGACTTCGTAGTCCTGGACATGCAGCCACGCTTTCGCGCCCGTCACGCGCGCGAGCGCCAGCGCGCCCGGCGCGCAGGCCATCGTGGGCGCGATCAGCATCACTGCGCCCGGGCGCCATGTGACTTGCCTCGCGAGCAGCGGCAGCGACGACAGAGCGAACGATGCGAGATGCAGCATCCGCTTCAGGCCGCTTGGCTTCGGAGGCACCCACAACGGCGCGCGCCAGATGTGTACGCCACGCATGATGTCGCGTCGATAGCGCCACATAGAGTAGCCGCTCGCGACCTTCCAGTCCGGATAGTACGGCGGCGCGCACACGACGCGCACTTCATGACCGCACTCCGCCAGCATCTGCGCCATTTCGGCCGTGTACTTGCCCGCGCCCGAAAGCTCAGGCGCGTAGTTGAGACCATAGATCAAGATCTTCATGTTTGACTTCCACGACGACTGTCCGTCATGCGGCGGCGCACCGCGCTACGCCCTCCCCCTTCCCCACTCCTGACGCGGCCCGGCACGCTCACGCCGAAGCCGCGCGTTCCTCCCTCTCAAGTACCCAGCATCAATGCGCAGCCACGCGCGATATTGGCCGCCGCCGATGGCGGATCGAAACGCCGGATCACGTCCATGCAGCGTTGCGCCGATGATTGCGCGTCGGCGAATGCTTCCGTTGCCTTCAGCAGCGTGCGCTGCAGCCCCGCGCCGTCGCCTGCCGTGAACGCGTAGCCACTCACGCCTTCGTGTACGAGCTCGGGCACACAGCCGCAACTCTCGCTGACGACCACCGGGCAGCCATGCGCGAGCGCCTCGTTGACGACGAGCCCCCACGGTTCGCTGCGGCTCGGCAGCACGAGGCAGGTTGCGCCGTAGTATTCGCGCGATAGCGGTTCGTCCTGCAGGCTGCCGACGAACGTGATCGAGCGGTCCAGGCCCAGCTCGGTGACGCGCTTGCGCAAGTCGCGCTCGAGCGGTCCCGTGCCGACGATGCGCAACTGCGGATCGGGCAGGCGCTTCGCGATTCCCGCAAACGCGTCGATCAGTGTCGTGATGCCCTTCTCTTCAGACAGCCGCCCGACAAACAGAAACACGGGCGCATTGCCCGCGCGGTACTGCATGCGCTGGGCGAGCGCGCGCTCGGGCGAGAACGTGACAGGCAGCGCGGCAGCCTGACACGGGATGAAAATCTTCTCGCGCTTCGCGCCGAGCGACATCAGATAGTCGCGGCTGCGCTCGCCAAAACCGAAGTAGCCGTCGCACAGCGCGAAGAACACGCGCTTCGGAATCGACGTCAACAGACGCTTCGGTCGATCGCGCGCCGTCGAATCGCAGAACACGGCGCGGCGCTTGCCCGTCACCACGCACGCGGCGAGCATCGCCCAGTACTCCGGGCGGTGATAGCCAGGCAGCACGATCAGGTCCGACTTCGCCTTCAGCACTTCCAGGACAAGACGCTTCGTCAATTGCCAGCGCGGCACGTCCTCGTAGCAGCCGTCGAAGAGCTTGTGCATCGGATAGCGATGAAACGAATAGTCGACGTCCGAAAAACCGATCCGATCATGTTCCGTGTCCGCGATCTGCACCATCGAGTAGCGGATCGCGCCCGACGCCGAGATGCTGTGCAACGCGGAGAACACGGCGCCCTTGTGCCGTGACCACACAACGTTATGAAAGATCGTGACTGACGCACTCATTTCTTACTGTCCTTATTCGATCGAAACTGTCGTTTCTCCCAGCAAAAAAAGAACGGACGTCGCCCTTATCCCGGTCCCGGGCAACGTCCGTCACCAGGAGCGGCTCATCAGGCACGCGCGGCCATCGCGAACGAAGGCGCAGCGTATTTTTCTCCCTGCTTGTCTACGAACTTGTCTCCGTGCTTGTCTCCATACTTCTCCTCATACTTCGCGGCGAACTCCCGATACGTATTCGCGATCCCGTCCGCGAGGCCGATACTCGCGCGCCAGCCCATCTGCGCCAGCTGCGACACGTCGAGCAGCTTGCGCGGCGTGCCGTCGGGCTTACTCGCGTCGAACTGCAACTGGCCTTCGAAACCCACCACGTCGCAAATCGTCTGCGCGAGTTCGCGAATGCTCAGGTCCTCACCGATGCCAACGTTGAACACGCCCGTGTTCACGTCGTGCTCGAGCACGAAGAGCGTCGCGGCGGCCAGATCGTCGACATGCAGGAACTCGCGGCGCGGCGTGCCGCTGCCCCACACGGTCAGCGATTCGTCGCCGTGCAGACGCGCCTCGTGCGCCTTGCGGATCAGCGCGGGCAACACGTGGCTGTTCTTCAGGTCGTAGTTGTCGTTCGGACCGTAGAGGTTGGTCGGCATCAACGCGACATAGCGCGTGCCGTACTCGCGGTTGTACGCGTCGCACAGCTTGAGACCGGCGATCTTCGCGATCGCGTACGCGTCGTTGGTCGGCTCCAGTTCCGAGGTCAGCAGATACGATTCGCGGATCGGCTGCGGACACAGCTTCGGATAGATGCACGACGAGCCGAAAAACACCAGCCGGTCAACGTTCGCGCGATACGCCGCGTGAATCACGTTGGTTTCGATCACGAGATTCTCGTAGAGAAACTCGCCCGGCTGCGTCGAGTTCGCCAGAATGCCGCCGACGCGCGCCGCCGCGAGCAGCACAACGTCGATCTGCTCGCTCTCGAAGAAGCGGTTCACGGCTGCCTGGTCGGTCAGGTCGAGTTCGGCATGCGTGCGCGTGACGAGGTTGCGATAGCCGCTCGCCTCGAGCTTGCGCACGAGCGCCGAGCCGACCATCCCGCGATGCCCTGCAACGAAGATGCGTGCGTTCTTGTCCATGGCGTCACTCGTGATGTTCCAGTGCCTTGAAGCCGGCCAGCGTGACGAGCGCATCGCGCCGCGCGATCTGGTAATCCGACACCACCATTTCCTTCACGAGCGACTCGAACGAGGTGGTCGGCTGCCAGCCCAGCTTCTGATGCGCTTTCGACGGATCGCCGAGCAGCGTCTCCACTTCCGTCGGACGGAAGTAGCGCGGATCGACGCGCACGATCACGTCGCCCGGCTGCACGCGCAATTCATTGCGGTTGCGGCGCTCGACATGTTCGACGATACCCACTTCATGTACGCCCTCGCCTTCGAAGCGCACCGCGATGCCGAGCTCCGCCGCCGCGCGCTGCACGAACTCGCGCACGCTGTACTGGACGCCCGTCGCGATCACGAAGTCTTCGGGTGCTTCCTGCTGCAGCATCATCCATTGCATCTCGACATAGTCGCGCGCATGGCCCCAGTCGCGCAGCGCCGACAGATTGCCGAGATAGAGCTCTTCCTGCAGGCCGACCGCGATGCGCGCGATGGCCCGCGTAATCTTGCGCGTGACGAAGGTTTCGCCGCGCACGGGCGACTCGTGATTGAACAGGATGCCGTTGCACGCGTAGATGCCATACGCTTCGCGATAGTTGACCGTGGTCCAGTACGCGAACAGCTTCGCGACGGCGTACGGGCTGCGCGGATAGAACGGCGTGGTCTCCCGCTGCGGCACTTCCTGCACGAGGCCGTAGAGTTCCGACGTCGATGCCTGATAGAAGCGCGTCTTCTTGTCGAAGCCGCAGATGCGGATCGCTTCGAGCAGACGCAGCGTGCCGAGGCCGTCGGCATTGGCCGTGTATTCCGGTTCTTCGAACGACACGGCCACATGGCTCTGCGCCGCGAGGTTATAGACTTCGTCCGGCTTGACGCGCTGGATGATGCGCGTGAGGCTCGTCGAATCCGTCAGGTCGCCGTGATGCAGTTGCAGGCGCTGGTCCGGGTCGTGTACATCGCGGTAAAGGTGGTCGATCCGGTCGGTGTTGAACAACGACGAGCGACGCTTGATGCCATGCACCTCGTAGCCCTTGTCGATCAACAGCTCGGCCAGGTATGAGCCGTCCTGGCCAGTAATGCCGGTAATCAAGGCAACCTTTCGAGTCATCGTATTCTCCTTGGTGGAACTGAGCGGGCGCTTAGGCGCCTCACTCCGATCCCGTGCGTTTAGCCTGCGATACTCTCGTAACCGTAATAGCCGCCGCGATAACCCGAGCCGATGAAAGCGCCCGCCTGCGGCACGTCGGTCAACAACACCCCCTGCAAATCCACGCCGCCATTGCGCAGGCGCTTCGCGGTTTCCGCTAGCTCACCCACCGGATGGCGACCGTGGCGAATCACGAGCAACGTCGTTCCCACGTGCTTGCCGATCACGGTCGAATCGGTGACGGCGAGCACAGGCGGCGTATCGATGATGATGAAGTCGTACTGCTTCTTCAGCTCTTCGAGCATCGTTTCGAAGCGCTTGCTCATCAGCAGCTCCGAAGGATGTGAAGGCAGCGAGCCCTTGGTCAGCACGTCGAGGCCTGGCAACACGTCGCGCTGGATCGACGATTGCAGGTCGCCGCCGCGCAGCACGTCCGAGAGACCCGGCTGATGCTGCAAGCCGAAATGCGAGTGCACGTCGCCGCGTCGCATGTCGCCGTCGATCACCAGCGTGCGCTTGGCCGTCGAAGCGACGAGCGCCGACAGGTTCACCGACAGGAACGACTTGCCCGCATCCGGGCGCGAGCCCGTCAGCATCACGACGTTGTTCTGCTTGTCGTCGACAGAGAGTTGCAGCGACGTGCGCAGATTGCGCACCCCTTCCACGGCGATATCCTGCGGCGCCTGTTCAGCCAGCACATGCAGGCCGCGCCGGCGCATCATCACGTCCTGCTGCAGGCGCATCTGCTGCTCGCTGCGCGGCACCACTGCGAACACGGGCACGCCCAGCGCGGCTTCAAGCTCATCCGGACGTTCGACGCCGCCATACAGCGTCTTGCGCACGAAGGCGAACACGATGCCGATAAAGAGACCCGCGCCGAAGCTGATCAGGATCACCAGCACGCGCTTCGGACGCACGGGGTCGTCGGCCGCCTCGGCAAAGTCGACGATGCGCACGTCGCCCACCTGGCCCGCCTTCGCGATGCGCAGCTGCTGCGCGCTGTTGAGCAGGTTCGTGTACAGCTCGGTATCGACATGCACGTCGCGCAACAGGCGCAGGGCCGTCTGCTCGGTATCGGGCAACGTCTGCACGCTCTTGCCCATCTTCGACAGATTGCCTTGCAGCCCGGCGATCTGTGCGTCGAGCGCGGCGACGGCCGGGTGATTCGCGGTGAAGCGTTGCGACATCTCCGCGCGCTGCGTCTGCAGGTCGACGAGCTTGGTCTTGTTGTCGACGATCTGCTGCAGCAGGAGCCGGCTTTCTTCGCTCAGGTCGACGGTGCCGTGCTGGTTGCGGAACGTGTTGTAGCGCTGCTCGGCGGCGTCGAGTTCCTTGCGCAGCTGCGGCAACTGCTGATCGAGGAACGCCAGCATGTGCTCGGCTTCCGTCGAACGGCTTTCGACGTCCTGGCGGATGAACTCGCGCGCCATGCTGTTCATGATGTCGGCCGTGAGCCTCGGATCGTGGCCTTCGAGGCTCGCGCGGATCACGCCCGACTGCAGCGTCGATTCGCCGATATCCATCGCCTTCTGCAGCCGCTCGACGGTCGTCAACGTGGACCCGCGCGTCAGTTCGTAACGCGTGCCCGGCGCACCCGTCATTTCATCGACGCGCAAGGTGATCGGGCCGGCCGGCGTTTCGCGCACGACGTTCTCGCCGACGCGTCCTTCGAGAATCGCGACGCCATCGGGATTGTTCAGCACGAAGTCGCCGTTCTGCCCGGCGATCAACGTGAAGTCCTTGTCGTACATGTCCTTCGCCGTGTCGAAGCGCGACACCTTGATGCTCTCGTTGCCCCACGCGTAGCTAGGCAACTGCAGCGCCGGCGGCAGCGTGATGCCCCACTTGCCGTTCATCAGCGGCGCGAGCAGCCCGCCGACGAAAGGCAACGTGTGCGGCCGCGCGGCGATGTCGAGGTGCAGCGACTTGACGGTCTCCTCGGTCACGAGCCGCGACTTCATCAACTCGATCTCGGCTGCTGTCGACGGCTTCGTGTCGAACATGCCTGTCAGCGGTTGCAGGCCGTCCTGCTTGTTATTGTTGTCGGCCTTGTCGACCACATGAAACAGCACGTCCGCACGATAGACGGGCGTCGCGATAAATGCATACGCGGTGCCCAGCGCCGTGATAGCCAGCGTGATCAACAGAATGGAGCGCCAGTTCGCGACGATGGCCTGCAGATAATCCGTCAGATGCATCTCGTCCGAACTGACATCCGTATAACGATTGTCAAAGTTGATAGCCATTTGCTTGATCCATCAAAGACCGACAGTGTCGAAAGCGTTGCGTTGTTTCACCCCGTTGATGCATAACGCATACCTGCCGCTTACTTCGCGAGCAACGCAGCCGTCACACCGGCGTTGATTGCCGGCAGCAGCAGCGTCAACACGCGGTTGAAGCGCACGAGGCTGTTGTTGTCGACATAGACGACATCCTTCGGCTGCAGCTCGAACTGGTTCGCGAGCAGCATCGAAACGGGCGAGGTCGTGTCGAGGTGATAGATCTCCGGCTTGTCGCTCGTCGAATTGCGGATGACGAAGGTCTGCTTCGCGTCGGCCGTGTTCGGGTTGAAGCTGCCCGCCTGCGACAGCGCCTCCGACAACGACAGCTTGCCGTCGCGCATCGGCAGAATCGTGGCGGGCTTGTTCACTTCGCCCATCAGATAAATGCCGTTCTCTTCGCGTGCCGGCACGCGCAGCATGTCGCCAGGTTGCAGATAGATCGAGGTCGGCGCACGGCCGCGCTTGATCAGGTCGGGCATGTTCAGGTCGTAGGTCACGCCGTTGCGCACGAGTTCGAGGCGACCCTGGTCCGCATTCGGCGTGAAGCCGCCCGTGCGGTTGATCGCTTCCGTCAGCGACATGGGGATGTCGTTGATCTGCGCGGGTCCGGGCGCATGCACTTCGCCGTCCACATACACCTGCGACGAGCGGAATGACGAGACACGCACGGTCACTTCAGGCTTCGAATAGACCACGCTCAATTTTTTATACAACTCTTTCTGGACCGTCGACGCGTCCTTGCCGCCCACATGCAGCGTGCCCGCATACGGGAACTGGATGTTGCCGTCGGCATCGACGAGAAAGCCGAGGCCCGGATCGTTCTTGTTGCCCGATGCCTGCGGCTGACCGAGCGCGGCGGCCAGCTCGGGGTGATCCCAGACGGTGATCTGCATCACGTCGCCGGGACCGATCTTGTAGACAGGCGGCTTGTTACTGAAGAGACCGACCGTCTGCTGGCTCAGATCCGTCGTCTGGCCTTTCATCTTCCGCACCAGCGACAGATTGATGTCGGTGATGGGGATCTGGATCTGCTGCTCGGCCTCGGTGCTGTACTCACCACCCGTATCCTGCAGCGCGGCGGGTGTGATCATCCGTTGTCCGGGTGAGAGACCGCAGGCGGAAAGCAGCAACGTCATCGACAGCACTAACGGCGCATACACGCCTGTTCGAATGCGGTTCATGGCAGTTCCTCCTAACTCGGGAGCTTGGTCCTTTTTCATTGGCTTGCTCCCCGTCTCAATACGCGTTGGTATGAACGAAGCCCTTCACGATCGTGGCGCCGATGATTCGCATATCGAGCCAGAACGTCCAGTGCCCCAGGTAATACAAGTCATGCGCGACGCGCCGCTCCATCTTCTCGATGCGATCGGTCTCGCCGCGAAAACCGTTGATTTGCGCCCAGCCTGTGATACCCGGCTTGATCCGGTAACGATGGATATAGCCGGCCACGACCTTCTGATACAGATCGTCGTGTTCGAGTGCGTGCGGGCGTGGCCCGACCACGGACATGTCGCCGCGCAGCACGTTGAAGAACTGCGGCAGCTCGTCGAGGCTCGTGCGGCGCAGGAACGCGCCGACCCTGGTGATGCGCGGATCGCCCTTGGTTGCCTGGCTGACCTTGCCGGCTTCCTCGGTGTGTACGCGCATCGAGCGGAACTTGTAGATCTTGAAGACGCGGCCATCGGCGCCCTTGCGCTTCTGGCGGAAGAACACGGGGCCGGGGGACGTCACCTTCACGGCAATCGCAATCGCGATCAGCAGCGGCGCCAGTCCGATAATCGCGGCCGCGGCGAACACGCGGTCGAACAGGTCCTTCTTGAATAGCGCGCGTGACGACAGCGGCGACGCGACGAGGTTGATCGCAGGAACGCCGAGCAGTTCGATCACGCTGCTGGTGTCGAACAGCGCGAGACTGCGCACGTCGGGCATGAAGCGGATGTTCACGAGGTCGTTGCGAAACTCGGTGACGAGGCGAAAGATCGTGCGCTCGTCGGTAAGCGACAGCGCGAGCCACAGTTCATGCACGTCGTTGGCGCGTACGTAGTCGGCAAACGCCGCCTGCGAATCGAAGCAGGTCACGCGTGGGTTGGTCAGCGGCGATTCTTCGGGGTGCGTGTTCAACACAGCCGTTGCGCGGAAGCCCGTGGCCGGCTGCGATTCGACGCGGCGCAGGATCTGGTCGCAATGGCCTCCACTGCCGACGATCGCCACCTGATGCAGGTTCCAGCCCAGGCGCCGCGCGCGGGCCAGCACGGCATGCGCGATCAGCCGCCATCCGATCAGCAGGCCGCCCGCCATCGCCGTCCAGTACGCAAACCAGAGGCGCGACACGATGTCGATCCGATGCAGCGAATACATCAGCGCGAGCGCGCAGCCCTGCACGACGAGCCACGCGAGCGCGACCTGCCCGGCGAGCGCGAGCTTCGAGCGGCCGCGCCACGATACATAGACGCCGAACGCCGGGAACATCGCCAGCGCGAAGGCCGCGGAAAAGAGAACGAACGCGTCGTAGAAGCCGCGCTGTGAAAATTCGTCGAAGCGGATCTGCGATGCGACGATGGCGCCTAAAAGTATCAGCGCCACGTCCGCCACCCGCGCGAAAAAGTCCTGTAAGTCCCGCATATCGGTCACCCTGCCGTTCGTCGTTCGTTACCTGCTTCCGGGTGTTGCGTGTTACGCCGCCGCGCGCCTAACTCGCGGCGTGAGTCGGGCCCTGCCCCGTGCCCTGACTCTGGTTCTGGCTCTGGACCGGAAGCGGGCCCGCGCCCTGCAACTGCTTCTGGTCTTGCGCCTGTTCGCACCGTCCGTACGTGTCGTCGAAGCGCACGATGTCGTCTTCGCCGAGATACGAGCCCGACTGCACCTCGATGATTTCAAGCGGCACCTTGCCCGGGTTCTCGAGCCGGTGACGCACGCCGAGCGGAATGTAAGTGGATTCGTTTTCGGTCAGCAGAAACTGCTCGTCGCCGCGCGTGACGAGCGCCGTGCCGCGCACGACGATCCAGTGTTCGGCGCGATGGTGATGCAGTTGCAGCGACAGCTTCGCGCCCGGCGTCACGACGATGCGCTTCACCTGGAAGCGGTCGCCGTGATCGATCGAGTCGTAGAAGCCCCACGGGCGGCGCACCTTGCGATGCGCGTCAGCCTCGGGCGCTTTCTGCGCCTTGATGCGCGCGACCAGCCCCTTCACGTCCTGCACACGCGAGCGGTCGGCGACGAGCACGGCGTCGGCCGTTTCGACGACCACGACATTGGTCGTGCCGACACACGCGACCAGCCGCCCTTCCGAATGCGCATAGCTCGATACGGCACCTTCGAACATCACGCGGCCGCGCCCGACGTTGCCGTTCTCGTCCTTCGGCTGCGCGGCCCACACGGCGTCCCACGAGCCGAGATCGGACCAGCCCGCGTCGAGCGGCACGACCACGCCCGCCGACGTCCAGCCCACCGTTGCATTCAGGCGCTCCATCACCGCGTAGTCGATCGAATCGGCGGGCGAGCGCGTGAACGCGTCCGCCGCGGGACGGAACGTGGTGCCGTCCGTATGCCCTTGCACGAACGATGCGAGACACGCAGCGTGCATATCGGGCTGCAGCGATTGCAGCGTCGCGAGCCACACGCTTGCGCGCACGATGAAGATGCCGCTGTTCCACCAGTACGTGCCTTGCGCGAGGTATTGCTTCGCGAGTTCGGCGGCGGGCTTTTCGACGAAACCGTCGATTTCGCGCGCATCGTCATCTAGCTTCTTGCCGACGCGGATATAACCAAAGCCCGTTTCCGGCGCGCGCGGCGGCACGCCAAGCGTGGCGATCGAGCCGCGCTGCGCGTGGCGCGCGGCAATTTCGAGCGCGCGCTGCAACGCGGGCACGTCGCCGATCGCGTGGTCGGACGGCATCACGACGAGAATCGCGTCGTCGCCGTTCGCGCAGGCGAGCGCTGCTGCCAGCGTGAGCGCGGGCGCCGTGTCGCGCCGCGCCGGCTCGACCACGAGCCGCGGCGTGCATGAATTGCACGTCAACTGCTCGGCGATCACGAAGCGATGCTCTTCGCCGCACACGACGATGGGAGAATTCGACACGCTCCAGCCAGCCGGAAAGCCTTCCATCCGATGCACGGTGTCCTGCAACAGCGACTCCGAACCGACGACGCCGATCAGCTGCTTCGGAAAGTTTTCACGCGACATCGGCCACAGGCGCGTGCCCGACCCGCCCGCCAGGATGACCGGCACGATCTGCGTGCAGGCCGGCAGCGCGCTGCCCGGTGCAGCCGCATTCGTCGGATTGTTCTGGTCGATCAACATGTTTGGATTCCTTAATGTCCGCCACTTAACCCCTGCTATGAGGACCTGCGACACACTTCGAATCGTGACCGGTGACTAGATGCCGGCTTCGCGCCGGGTCTTCATCCGGTATTCCGTCGGCGAGACTTTCATCCGCTTGCGGAAGATCTTGGCAAGACGATCGCCGTTGCCCATTCCCGTACGCCGCGCGATCTTGTCGACGGGCAGTTCGGAATCGGTCAACAGGCTGCAGGTAATCGCGAGCCGTGCGTGCAACAGGTAGTCGGACGGAGTGACGCCCACTTCCATCTTGAAGCGACGCAAAAAATTGCGTTCGCTCATCGCAGCCACCTGGGCCGCGTCCGCGATCGAGATCGACCGCTGGCAATTCTCCTGTAACCAGCGCGCCGCGGCGCGCACCTTGTCTGCGGGACTCTTGCCCGAGCTGTCGCCCAACAGCGACATCAGGCTGTCACCGGCGTCGGGCATGAGGCGTTCGGCGACGTTGCGCGCGACATCGATGCCCAGATCGCGCTTGATCAGCATCAGCGCGCTCTTCATCGACTCGAGACGATCGTTCGCTTCGCTGCCGTTACGTTCATCGCGTTCTTCGCGCACGTTGTAGCTGCCGAATTCGCGTTGCTGAATGCCGTTGATGCAGGCCGCTTCGAGCAGCGAGCGTCCTTCGCCGATCGGACGCACGGTGCTGGTGTTCGCATGCACACGCCGCAGCCAGGCAATGAGCCGTTCGTCGCGGGCCGCGGCACGCGCACCTTTGCCGCCCGCGACGAAAAGCGCATCGAAGCCCATGTAATGACGTGCGTCGAGTCCGTCCGTCCAGACGCGAATCGACGACGAGCACGTGACGTTGCCGCCGGCAGCCGAGAGGAAACTCACGTCATACGTCCAGCTGTGACTGGCGGATGAAGACAGTTCGTTAGCAGCGTGAAAAACTTCAGCGACGATGCCTGCGCCAAGAAGAGAACAGCCGTCGAAAAGCAGAATTGCAATGTGGCGTGTAGCGGCTGCGTAGTGCGCGCTGCGCTCAGGCGCTCGCACCCAGCCAACCATCGGAGATTCAAGACTTGCATACGCCATGACTCTTCCCCCTTGACCATTCCGGCGTGGAAAGAACTGTATAAATGCATGCGATGTGCAGTGCATCATACGCATTAAAAAAACAATCCCGGCAGCTACTGACTGAAACTGACGATGTATTGGCGTATTCGGTCCGTTGGATGCTAACCGGCTTTCAGCCCGCATTTAACAATCACATAAACTGATTATTACGGGCCTCTATTCCACTCCTAATTCGCCATTTCATAAGACAAACTAGACTTACGCCTCAGAAGCCTCACCAGGCTTGACACAAAGCCTTACAAATTGTTTCAAATTCAGTTTCTTCATACTAATAAAACAGCAATTTTTTCGGTTTTACATTTAGGGTCTGCAATACTTACCCGGACGCATACCTGGTTATCCCGATTCCCCATTCAATTGCCAGTTTGCTAATATGAAATGACGGCTTTATTGATATGATGAAATTGCGCGCACAAGGGCACGAATTAGGAATTATAAGAACTGAAATGACACGCCAAATAATTTCTTCTATTCCTTTTTGAGTGTCGCCATAAATAAATCAATTAATGTTTCAAACACGAAACATTGGGCCCCAGTGAGAGGCGCAATGGCGCTATCCAGGTGCAGTCAAACTGCCATTTTGGCGAGACATTCAGGTTCATTCGGACACGCAAACACCGTCTCCCGGCGTTGCAGCCCTTATGCGGCGTGACTTCGCCGCATTAGTCGATTCTCGCCACGAACAAGCGTCGCGACGACGCAACATTCGTATCGATCCGCCAGCGAAGTTGCGCCCATGTACTAGGAAACGTCCAATTCCTGCTAACTCACCGGTGTAATCTGGGTCGCGGATATGCGCGTAACCGGTCATCAATACCGTTTGGGGGAAGAATGACTGATGGCGATAACAGTGTCGGTAAGAGATGCGCATCAGATTTTCGGCCACTTCTTTCACACAATGTTTCGTTGAGCTTGCGAGTAGCAATGCTCGTCGTTTCCATTGCGATAGCGAGCGGCTGTGACAATGCATCGGCCGATAACGAACAGGCTGCGAAGAATCCTGCTAACTGGACGCATTGCGCAGACGAGCGCGGCACGTGCAGCTTCAGCGGCACGCGCGACGTGCGTTATGGCAGCGAGACGCACAACACGGTCAAGTCGCTGACGAACGGCACGCCTTGCAACAACGCGATATTCGGCGACCCCGCGCCTGGCGAGCTCAAGCAATGCTGGATCGCGGGCGCGAACGGTTCAGCCAGCCCGTCCGCTTCCGCCAAAGCCACGACAGCATCCACGGGCGATGCCTCTGAAGACAACGAATGGCCCATGAAAGCGCCGATTCGTGCGAATGATTCTCAAGGACTCCGTTGTAACAAATCGTCGGACGTCGCGGCTGCGAACGCACAGGGCGATCTCATCGACGCAGACACACCGGGAAGCGACGGCACGCGTCTCTTTCCGCTCGACCGTTCGTTCCAGATTGTCATCACGACACGTGCGCCGCACGACGACAAGCTCGCATGGAAAGTCCGCGATGCATGGGGCACCGTGCAGGCAAGCGGCACGTATGGCGTTGCGCAAGGCGCGCGTCAGGTGACGTTGAATTGCGAATCTTCGTTAGCGGGATACTTCGCGCTGTCCGCATCATTGGAAAAGGCGCGTGGGCAACTGGCGGCGCGCGGCACGCGTCCGCAAGGCATCGCGACATTCGGCGTGCTGCCCGATGTGTCGGCGAGCGTGCCGCCCGTGCATTACGCGCACGCGGACCTGCATCGCTTCGGCGGCCAGGGCGGCGCGTTCGTCGGACCCGGCCAGCGCTGCTGCGACGGCGACGGCTATCGTCCGCTCTATACGCGGCTCGGCCTCACCTGGGTCAACGACAACCGTAACTGGTACAAGGAAGAACCCGACCGCGCGGACACCTTCAATCCCGCCACGCGACAACTTGCGCCGTGGTTCCGCAAAGGCGACCTGCTGCGGCTGATACAACTCGATGGCTTTCCTGGTTGGGCAAGCCCCACAGGCAAGCAGACGCATAGCTATCTGCCGAAGTCGACGGATGCGCTGCGTGAATACATGCAGCGCGTCGGCACTGAATCGAGCCGCGTGCGCAACACAGTCTTTCCAACGCAATCGAGCAACTACTACCAGGTGACATGGGAGCCCGATCTGGCAGGCGGCCTGCCCTGGCGCGACACCGATGCGAATTTCGTCCAGCTATATAAGTCCGTGCATGAAGGCATTCATGCGACCGATCCGAACGCCGTCGTGATGGGCCCGACGTTTGGATCGGTGGTTGGCAATATCGAATGGCTCAAGCGTCTCGCTCCGCTCGGCCTGGCTAAGTATCTCGACGGGATCGCCATTCACGGCTACTACGATCCGGGCGGCAACAGCCCGTCGCATCCGCCCGAACGTCTGATGAACGACAGCAATCCGCAACAGGCGCAATACGCGCTGCCGAACGCGATGCGCGCCTTGCGACGCGTGATGACGGATCAGTATCGGCCAGGCGCAAAGCTGTTCGCAACGGAGACCGGCATCAGCTACGACGTCGGCGAAGAGTATGGCCCGCGCTATCCGCCCAACGATGTGCTGTACGCGCAAGGCGCCGTCGTCGCGCGTACGCATCTGATCCTGCTCGGCGAAGGCGCCGACATGACCTACATCTTCTATTCGAACGACTCGCCCGCTGCGACGCCTGGCTACGGCGTGTTCTTCGATCTCGAACATCCGAAGGGCGCGTTCGGTCCGAGCACGGTCAGCCCGAAGCCCGCCGCATCCGCGATTGTCGCGATGACGCGGCTGATCGACGGCACGGCCACGCTCGGGCCCGTCAGGCGCACGCCTGCGGGCGTCTACGCGTACGCGTTCCAGCGCCTGAACAACGGCAAAGTCGTCACGGCCGCCTGGACGCACGACAACGCAAAGTGGAACAAGTCGACTCACTTCGACCCGACGGCGGGCGTTGCATGGCGTCTGCAGGTGGATGCGCCGGGCACCGCGGGCAAGGTCACGGTGTTCGACATGATGGGCAATCCGTCGAGCGTGTCGTACGAAGATGGTTACGTGTCGCTCACGCTGACGGAGACGCCCGTGTATGTCGTGTCGTCGAATGTCGCCGTGATGAAGGCCAACGTCACGACGCCGGCGGGCTACGTCGCGCCCTAACCGCCCTCGTAGTCGCCGTAATTGCCGCGACGAAGCGCGCGCAAAACGGCGCGCAGCACGCGCGCACGCGCCACCTTTCACTTTGGCCATACAAGACGGCATTTAGGCGTCAGACGACAGAACCGCGTTTTATTGCTACGTCTAGACTCTGTGCAAATGCTGCAAGCTGCGCGTCATGCGCGTGTCACGCAGCGCAAGCCATCGGGGCCATGACGACGGAGCGGCGGAATGACCGGTTTGGGCTGGATCATGGTGATGGTGGTCGCAATGCTGGCGTCCTGGCTGCTGCTTGGCGTGGGTGTCGCCGTTGCCATCGCCCTTCTGTTCGGCACCACGTCGCGGCTGTTCGCCAGCGATCACGATCAATAGACAGGCAAGCCGGCCGAACACGCCGGCCGCCCGTCACACGTGCGACGCGTGTGACGGGCATTGTGCTGCATCCCGTTTGGCTGCATCCATTAAACAAGACTACATGACGAGAGAGAGACATGGCCGCCACGTGTGCCGATTATCTCGAAGCAGGCGATTTTCTCCAGGTCGTCAGGATGACACCGCTCGTGTCGATCGACCTGATCGTGTCCGACTACGCGGGGCGAGTGCTCGTCGGGCATCGGCGTAATCGCCCGGCGCTCGGCACCTGGTTCGTGCCGGGCGGGCGGATCTGCAAGAACGAGAGGCTTGACGCGGCGTTCACGCGCATCGTCGACGCGGAACTCGGCATCTCGGGGATGGAGCGCTCGGCCGCGCGTTTCGGCGGTCTGTTCGAACACCTTTATAAAGACAACTTCGCCGGCGCGGACAAGATCACGACGCATTATGTCGTGATCGCGTATTTTCTGACGCTCGAGAATACGACGTCCGTTGGGCGCTTCGATCAGCACAGCCGCTATATCTGGCTCACGCCCGAAGCGCTGCTCGCGCGCGACGACGTGCACGAAAACACCAAGGCGTATTTCCGCTGAGTCCGCAAGCGGGGTTCGTCGGCGGGCGACGTCTGTGCATGAAAAAGGCGCGGCGGCTCAAGCCGCCGCGCCACGCGTAACCACGCCGGAATCAGACCCGGCTCAACAGTTCCGCCAACTCCTCCTGCACGCCCTCGCCGTTCGCGGCGATTGCACCTTGCATGCGGCCGCGCAGATAGGCATCGAACGCATCTTTCACTTCGGGATGGCGCAACGCGAACTCGACCGTCGCCTTCAGATAGCCGAGCTTGCTGCCGCAGTCGAAGCGCTTGCCGCGGTACTGGTAGGCGAGCGCCTGTTCCGAGCCGAGCAGCGACTGGATCGCATCCGTCAGCTGGATCTCGCCGCCCGCACCCGCGCGCTGGCGGCGCAGATGATCGAATACCGCGGGCATCAGCACGTAACGGCCCACGACGCCGAGATTCGACGGCGCGTCCTCCGGCGCGGGCTTTTCGACGATGCCCGACATCTTGAAGAGCCGGTCGTCCCAGCGCTTGCCATCGATCACGCCATACGAGCGCGATTCCTGCTTGCCGATCTCCTCGACACCGACAATCGAGCAATGATAGTGATTGAAAAGGCTCACCATTTGCGACAGAACGGGCGGCTCGCCGTCGAGCAGGTCGTCGGCGAGGATCACGGCGAACGGCTCGTCGCCGACCAGCTTTTCCGCGCACAGCACCGCGTGGCCGAGCCCAAGCGGCTCCGGCTGGCGCACATAGCAGCATTCGACATGGCTCGGCTTGATGTTCTGCACCAGTTCCAGCAACGCGAGCTTGCCACGCGCGAGCAGCTCGCACTCGACCTCGTAGGACTTGTCGAAATGGTCCTCGATCGCGCGCTTGCTACGCCCCGTGACGAAGATCATCTCGGTGATGCCCGCCGCAATCGCCTCCTCGACCGCGTACTGGATCAGCGGCTTGTCGACGACGGGCAGCATCTCTTTCGGGCTCGCCTTCGTCGCGGGGAGGAATCGGGTGCCGAGACCGGCCACGGGGAACACCGCCTTGCGTATGCTGAGCATGCTCGCGCCTCTTTTGAGTGGTTTGATAAGCATCGATACGCCAGCGTATTCCGCGAATATCGAGCCGATCTGCCAACTTCTCGGTATTTTCCGACTCAAACCGCCAGGCCTTAAAAACCTGGGCCTATGATGGACCCAAGGCACGCAGACCTTTATTCTTTCGCCGTCCTCGGCACTGGAGACAGACGATGCGATATGAGCACGCGGTGAGTCGATGGATGGATTCAACCTCGTCGAGCGCAGTCGTCAATGTCGGGCACATGGTCAAACGTATCGGCATTCTCGTTTTTGAACGATTTCCGCTGAGCGACGTGTGTCTGCTCGCTGACGCGTTCCGACTCGCCAACGAAGCACAGGCCGACCAGTCCGGCCTTGAGGGTGTGGGTGTCGAACCCTCCTATTCGATCGTGATGCTGTCCGAAATGGGCGGCAGCGTCGTCAGCAGCTGTTCGCTGCGCGTGTGGACGGAAAGCCTCAATGGACCGCTGCTGAACGGCTTCGACACGATGTTCATCGTCGGTGGTCCGGGCGCGTCCCGCGCGAAGGTGAACGAGCGGCTGATCCGGCGCCTGCGCGCGATCGCGCCGAAAATCCGCGTCGTCAAGGGGCTCGACGAGGGCCTCGGCGTGCTCGCGGCCGCCGATCTCGCCTTCGAGCGGCGCGGCTGGCGCAGCATGTCGGGCGCAACCGACGACTCAGGCGCACCCGTCGCCCCCGTCGTACACGACACGCAATGGCACATCGAGCCCGGCGCCTCGATCGACGTCGACGCGCCCGTGCGTTCGATCGCGGCCGCGCTCACGGTCATCAAGCGCGATCACGGCACGCCGATCGCGCGGCTGGTGTCCGAGCGCGCGCTGTCGGGCACGTCCAAGCGCCTCGATGCGATTCTCGACGACGACGAAAAAAAGGGCATCACCCGCAAGATCACGACGGCCGCGCACTGGATCCGCGAGAACTACACGCGTCACATTTCGGTGGCGGAAGCCGCCGAAGTCGCGAAGATGAGCGAGCGCAATTTCCTGCGGCGCTTCAAGGCGCAAGTGGGGCTCACGCCGTCGGAATACCTGTTGCGCGCGCGGCTCGACGCGAGCTGCCTGCTGCTGACGGAGACCGACATGTCGATCGACGGGATCGCGCGGCGCTGCGGCGTGCGTAGCGGCGACGGGCTCGCGAAGATCTTCCGCAAGCGTCTATCCATTTCCCCGACCGACTATCGCGCGGCCCACCGGCACAGCATGTCGAAGAGCTGATCCCGGCCGCGCGCCGGTTCGCACTCCCGTATTTGGGACGATTCATCCCGCATCAACGCGGGCATGAGCTAATAACAAAAATAACGTTGGCGGCACCGGCCAGGCGCCAGTACGATTCGCCCCTTTTGCGCGTTTTGCGCGCACCAGCCGAATGTCCACCGTTCTCGCGCCCGAAACAGGCGTCGCGCAAGCATCCTCCCGCGCACACAACAAGCCTGTCATCCGTTCCGCCGCCGATGTATCGGCACTCGTCAACCAGGGCGCCGCCATCGGCAGCGACGCGCGTATCGTCGTCGCGATTGCGCTCGGCGGCGTGTTTCTCGATGCCTACGATCTCGGCGCGCTCGCGTTCGGCCTCAAGGACGTCGCGCGCGAATTCTCGCTAACACCCGCCGGCACCGGCTTCGTCGCTTCTGCGATCACGTTCGGCGCGATCGTCGGCGCGTTTCTCGGGGGCTTTCTGACCGACCGCATCGGCCGTTATCGCGTGTTCATGGCCGACATGTTCTTCTTCGTGATCGCGGCACTCGCCTGCGCATTCGCGCCGAACGCGTGGGTGCTTGGCGGTGCGTGCTTCGTGATGGGTCTCGGCGTCGGCATCGACCTGCCCGTCGCGATGGCGTTTCTCGCCGAGTTCTCGCGGCTGCAAGGCAAGGGCAACAAGGCCTCGCGCGTCGCGATGTGGTGCCCCGTCTGGTATGCGGCCATCAGCGTGTCGTATCTGCTCGTGCTGGCGTTCTATGCGACCTTGCCGGAGAGCCATCAGCCTCTGCTATGGCGTCTGATTCTCGGCTTTGGCGCCGTGCCCGCGATCGTCATCATCCTGATCCGCAGCCGCTATATCAGCGAGTCGCCCGTATGGGCCGCGAATCAGGGCGATCTGAACGGCGCCGCGCAGATTCTCAAGCGCTCGTACGGCATCGACGCGGACGTCGCGCCGGACGCCGCCGCGAAGGCGAAACAGAGCCACGTGCGCACGGCGTCGTGGAAGAACTACGGCACGCTGCTCAAGGGCGTCTATCTGAAGCGCACGGTGCTCGCGACGGTCATCGCGATCGCGTCGTCGTTTGCGTATAACGCGGTCGCATTCGGCTTGCCGGTGATCATCTCGAGCTTCCTCGCGCAGTCGATGCTCACGACGATTCTTGCCTCGCTCGTGCTCAATCTCGCGTTCGCGTTCGTCGGCGGCGTCATCGCGGTGCGCACGGTGCCGAAGTTCGGTGCATGGAACATGACGGTGCTCGGCTACGCGTGCCAGCTCGTCGCGCTGGTCGGTCTTGCAGTGGTCGGCAAGCCGGCGGGCGGCGTGCAGGTCGCCACCGCGATCGCGATGCTCGCGCTGTTCCTGTTCGGCCAGGGCTTCGGGCCGGGCTCGCACAGCATGACGTTCGCTTCGCTGAGCTATCCGACTTCGCTGCGCGGCGTCGGCGTCGGCTTCAACCAGACGCTAATACGCGCAAGCTCGACCGTCTCGCTGTTCCTGTTCCCCGTGCTCGCCGCCGCGCTGCATACGCGCGTGTTCTGGATCATCGCCGTCGCGCCGCTGTGCGGCCTCATTGCGCTGCTCGCGATCCGCTGGGAGCCGTCGGGCTACGACGTCGACGCGGAAGATTTCGCGCCGGCTGCGTCGCCCAGGCAATAGCGAGCTTCCTACACCAGGCGGGACAGCGGGACGTTCGCTGTCGTCGCCAAACCGACAAGGGTCTCCGGGCAACCGGAGACCCTTTTTTACATTTGACGGCACAAACCGTTGAGAAAAAGCATCGCGTGTCGTGCGTCGCCCACGCCTTGTTCTGGAGTCCAGATATTTGCATTTATCGAGATGGAAAGACGTGCAATGATCGCGCCGCCATGCCCATGTGGTGACTGCACATCGACGTCACCCTGCGAGCGGGCATTCGTAAAAGAACGTTCTCATCTCAACGTCATGATCAATTTCCTGCTCGATCTCATTTCGAACCTGATCATCCTCGCCGTGCTGCTGACAGCATGTTGCGTGATCAACTGGATGAGGCCCGACGCGAAACCGAACGGCTATCTGGTGTTCGTCGTATTCGTCGCGATCGCGCTGCTGTTCGATGCGGCATTGACCTTTCTGGTGTTCGCCGATTCGCAGGCGCGCTATGGCAAGTTCAGCACCGTGCAAGCGTTCATTCCGCGTCTTGCCGCCTATGTGACGGCATGCGGCATCGCCATCGGGCTGTCGCGCATGCGCAGCCGCAAGGCAGCCGGACGCGCCGACGCACGCACCGTCATCCGCACGTCGCCTTCCGCCAATTGACGACGACTGGCGCGGGCCGTTCTCAGCCGGGAATATGTCTTGCTGACGGCCGCGTCATCGCCTATAACAGTCGATGATTGCAAGCGGCGGCAACAGCGCCGCCGTTTCTCGCATATCGGGCAACCTGCCCGCTCAAGCCGTTCGCCGTACGGATAACAACGTCGTGTAGCACAAGCGATGGACGCGGCGTCCGCTCTGCTGGTCCGCCTCGCGTCCACCGCCGTCGCATGCACGCAGTCAGTCATACGAACCGACTCAAGCGAGGGAATCGTGGATATCGAAGCCGTACGCGTCTTTCTGATGACCCGGGGCATCGACTTCGGGACCGAGGTACTCGGTGCAATCGTCCTGTGGATCGTCGGGCGATGGGTGATTGGGCTCGTCATCGGCCTGCTGCGCAAGGCGCTCGCGCGCAACAGCAAGGTCGATCCGACGCTTGCGCACTACCTTGGCTCGATCCTCGGCGCGCTTCTGAATCTGATCCTGATACTCGCGATCCTGCAGGTGTTCGGCGTGCAGACCACGTCGTTCGCCGCGCTGCTCGCGGGCCTCGGTCTCGCGATCGGCACCGCGTGGGGCGGTCTGCTCGCGCATTTCGCGGCGGGCATCTTCATGCAGGTGCTGCGACCGTTCAAGGTCGGCGATTTCGTGACGGCGGGCGGCGTGACGGGCACGGTTCAGGAACTCGGCCTGTTCGGCACCACGATCGTCACGCCTGACAACGTGCTGACCATCGTCGGCAACAACACGATCTTCTCGGGCATCATTTCCAATTTCAGCGCGCAGCCGGTGCGGCGCGTCGAGTTGACGGCGAAGGTCGCGAACGGCGTCGATCCCATCGATGCGGCGAACCGGTTGCGGGCCGCCGTTACGAAGATTCCGAATGTGTCCGAAAGCCCGCCGCCCGATATCGAAGTGCTGTCGTTCACGCCGGAAGGTCCGCTACTGTGCGTGCGGCCTTACACGCACAACGACAACTACTGGCAGGTGTATTTCGACACCAACCGCGCGATCATCGAAACGTTCCGCGAAGCGGGCTATCCGACGCCGGAAACACCTGTCGTGCGGCGTGTGGCGCCGTAGCATTTCTGCTGCGATTGATCGGGTGGTCCGATTGAACCTTGTGCGCAGCAGGCATCGCGTACGGATGCCTGCTGTTCGCCCTCGTCAATGCCCAGTGTTGTTACCGGCCGAGCGCTCCGGCTGACGCTTGCTGCGCATGACCTTCCACAACGCGCCGAGCACGACGGGCACCACGGCGGCGCCGATACCGACCAGCACGATCACATTCAGATACTGGCGGATAAACGGAATATTGCCAAAGAAGAAACCGAGCAGCGTCAGCAGCAGCACCCAGAACAGCGCGCCCGCGACGTTGAAGAACTGGAACCGCTTGACGCTCATTTGCGACGCGCCCGCGACGAACGGCGCAAAGGTCCGCACAACGGGAATGAAACGCGCGAGCACGATGGTCTTGCCGCCGTGGCGCTCGTAGAAATTGTGCGTCTTGCGCAGCGCCTCACGATCGAGGAACCGTTCGAGCACGGGTATGTGCGAGTCGAACACCTTCGGCCCGATTGCTCGGCCAATCATGTAGTTCACCGTGTTACCGAGCACGGCCGCCACCAGCAGCAGCACGATCAGCAGCTCGATGTTCATTTCGCCCGTCGCGCAGAATGCCCCGCCGATGAACAGCAGCGAGTCGCCGGGCAGGAACGGCAGCACGACGAGGCCCGTCTCGCAGAATACGATGAGGAACAGTACCGCGTAGACCCACGCGCCGTACTGATGGATGAAGACTCCCAGAAACTTGTCGATGTGCAGGACAAGATTGACGAATTGCAGCAGCGTGTCCAAAGGTCGTCCTTTTAAAAGCAGATGGCTGGCATGACGTGGACGGCGGCCCGTCTCGACTGCCCGTCCCGTATGGCGCGCCTCACGCAGGTCACGGCAGTGACGAAGCGTTCCGAGGCAGGAAATTGACCGCGCCATGATACCGAAAGTGCCATGACGACCTTAAAAAATGTCGTCCGTTGTCTGCACGTTCAGACGATCTGCGACGAATCGCTATAATTTCGCCATGTCCGCGATCCCCGAATCTTCCGAAACGCGTGCCGACGCGCCCGCCGACGCACATGACGCGCCGAGCCCGGTGTCCAGCCGCGACGCAAGCGCAGCCGAAAGCGCCCTTACGCCGCGTCCGCTGCGCGCGATCCAGCCGCTGCCCGACCAGCTGATCAGCCAGATCGCCGCGGGCGAAGTGGTCGAGCGGCCGGCGTCGGTGGTGAAGGAATTGCTCGAAAATGCGCTCGACGCAGGCGCGAAGACGCTGCGCATCCTGCTCGACGAAGGCGGCGTCAAACGCATCTCGATCACCGACGACGGCTGCGGCATTCCCGAAGGCGAGCTCGCGCTCGCGCTGATGCGTCACGCGACCAGCAAGATCCGCTCGCTCGCCGAACTCGAAGCCGTGGCGACACTCGGGTTTCGCGGCGAAGCGCTGGCGTCGATCGCGTCGGTGTCGGATATGCACATCACGAGCCGCACGGAGAACGATTCGCACGCTACGCGCATCGACGCGCAGACGGGCGCGTTGTCGCCTGCGGCGGGCACGCGCGGCACGACGATCGAAGTGCGCGAGCTGTACTTCAACACGCCCGCGCGCCGCAAATTCCTCAAGAGCGAACAGACCGAACTCGGCCATTGCCTGGAGATGATCCGGCGCGCGGCGCTCGCGCGGCCCGATGTCGCGATTTCGGTGCTGCATAACGGCCGCGCCGTCGAGCACTGGAACGCCAGCGATCCCGCCACGCGCGTCGCGAAGATTCTCGGCGAGACGTTCGCGACTGCGCATTTGCCGCTCGATGAATCGGCGGGACCGCTTGCCGTCTACGGCTGCGCCGGTCTGCCGACCGCGAGCCGCGGACGCGCCGACCAGCAGTATTTCTTCGTCAACGGCCGCTTCGTGCGCGACAAGCTGCTCACGCACGCCGTGCGTGCCGCTTATGAAGACGTGCTGCACGGCGACCGTTATCCGTCGTATGTGCTGTTCCTCGATCTGCCGCCCGAGGCCGTCGACGTGAACGTGCATCCGTCGAAGATCGAAGTGCGCTTTCGCGATTCGCGTTCAATTCACCAGTTCGTGTTCCATGCCGTGCAGCGATCGCTCGCGCGGCACGCGGGCGCATCGCCGGAAACGACGTCGGGTGGACATGCTGCGCGCATCGATCCGATGCCTTTTGCGTCGCCGGCAACGCCCGCAACTTCCACCACGCCCGGTTCTTTCGGCTCAACGCCGCTTGGCGGCGGTTTCCGGGTCAGCGATGGCGGCAGTTCGCAACCGGGCAATACCTGGCTGCGCCAAGCGCGCATGACGCAAGGCACGCTGCCCGTCGCGCAGCCGCTCGCGCTTTACGACGCGTTGTTCGGCCGCAAGGACACGGGCGCGGGCACCCCGCAAGGCACGACGTCTTTTGAGCTGCGCGACGCGGCGGATTCCGTCGGGAATGATGGTGCGTCTGCGCCTGCCGCGGGCTTTGCAGGTTTCACGGGTTTGGCGCCTCAGTCGGCCATCGCGCCGCAGAGTTTCGACGCGAACGACGAACAGCCGCTCGGCTTCGCGCTTGGCCAGATCCACGGCATCTACGTGCTTGCGCAGAACGCGCGCGGATTGGTGATCGTCGATATGCACGCGGCGCACGAGCGGATTCTGTACGAGCAGTTCAAGAACGCGCTCGTGGACCGCGCGATCGCCGTGCAGCCGCTGTTGATTCCCGTGTCGATGCCGGCTGACGGGGTCGAGATCGGCGTCGTCGAGGAGGAGCGCGAGACGCTCGATGCCCTTGGCTTCGATCTGGCCGTGCTGTCGCCGACAACCATCGCGATTCGCGCCGTCCCCGCGCTGCTGAAGGATGCCGATTTGCAGGCGCTGGCGCGCGCGGTGCTATCCGATCTGCACGCGTACGGCGGCTCGCGCGTGCTTACCGAGCGCCAGCACGAACTGCTTGGCACGCTTGCCTGCCATCACGCGGTGCGCGCGAACCGACGCCTCACGCTCGACGAAATGAATGCGCTGTTGCGCCAGATGGAAGCGACGGAGCGCGCGGACCAGTGCAATCACGGGCGCCCGACCTGGTATCAGTTGACGCTTGCCGATCTCGATCGGCTGTTCATGCGCGGACAGTGAGCGGGTCCGTTTTGCGTTTTCGCTTACGTTTGTCGCCACGCCTGCCATCACGCCTTTCATGACGCAGCACGCCCCCCAACCGATCGCCTGCCTGCTCGGCCCGACCGCTTCCGGCAAGACGGCGGCCGCATTAGCGTTCGCTGCGCGCGCGCCTGTCGAGATCGTCAGTGTCGATTCGGCGCTGGTGTATCGCGAGATGGATATCGGCACTGCGAAGCCATCGGCGGAGGAACGCGCCGTCGCGCCTCACCATCTGATCGATATCGTCGATCCCGTCGATGCTTACTCGGCCGCCGATTTCCGCGCCGATGCGTTGCGGCTGGTCGGCGAGATCATTGCGCGCGGGAATGTGCCGTTGCTGGTTGGCGGCACGATGCTGTACTACAAGGCGTTGACGCAAGGGCTGAACGACCTGCCTGCCGCCGATCCCGACGTGCGCGCGACGCTCGATGCCGATGCCGCGCGCGAAGGCTGGCCGGCGCTGCATGCGCGCCTCGCGGCTGTCGATTCCGTCACGGCCGCGCGCCTCGCGCCGAACGATTCGCAGCGCATCCAGCGCGCACTCGAAGTGTTCATGCTGACGGGGCAACCGATGTCGGCGTTGCTCGCCGCGCCCGCGCGCGATGATGATGCAGCGCGGCTTTATCGATTCGTTCCGATTGCGCTGGAGCCTTCTGATCGGAGCGTGCTGCATGCGCGTATTGCGGCGCGGTTTGATGCGATGCTTGCGGCTGGGTTTGTTGATGAGGTGAAGCGGCTGCGCGCGCGCGGGGATTTGCATCCGGGGTTGCCTTCCATGCGGTGTGTTGGGTATAGGCAGGCCTGGGAGTATCTCGACGGCGAAACCGATTACGACACCATGCGGGACAAAGGCGTCTTTGCGACGCGGCAGTTGTGTAAGAGGCAGCTTACGTGGCTGCGGGCTATGTCGGAGCGGGTTGTGGTTGATTGTTGTGCTGCTGATGCTACTTTGCTTGCTCTGCAGGCTATTGAGCGAGTTGTTGGCTGATTTTTTTGTCTGCGACGCGGGCGGGTTTGTCTTTGTGCGGGCATTTGCGTTTGCCTTCGCGGCGCGGGCGGTTTGGTTTTTTGCCTTTGCGCTGGCATCCGCGATTTGTTAGCGTGCTTCACGCGTCGCCCCTGTGCGGGGCGGCACCTACTTTTCTTTGCCGCCGCAAAGAAAAGTAGGCAAAAGAAAGCGGCTAACACCG
>NZ_FNDI01000010.1:78530-134558 GCF_900100565.1 Paraburkholderia steynii
AAAAAGAAATGTTGGCGGTGTTAGCCGCTTTCTTTTGCCTACTTTTCTTTGCGGCGGCAAAGAAAAGTAGGTGCCGCCCCGCACAGGGGCGACGCGTGAAGCACGAAGGCAAAGCGCGGATGCCAGCGCAAAAGCCAAAACACCGAACGGCAACGCCTGAAGCACGAACGCAACACGCGGATGCCAGCGAAAAGCCCCAAAAAACCCAAACCAACCCAAACCACTTGCGCCGCAAACACCGCCAACCGGGAGCCAGCCAAAAGCCGGAAACACCAACCGGCAACGCCCCCATCAAACTGCAAACTGCAAAAAGCAAAAAAGCCGCCCAACTCCCGCCGGACGGCTTCATAACCTCTGCCTGAAAGGCAACTCAAACCACTACAGTCTGCGCCTCACCTTCCTTGCTTTCACGCACGACACCGATCTTCCAGACCTGCTCGCCAGCGGCGGACAACAAGCCAGTAGCCTTATCCGCGTCAGCGGCAGAAACAATAACCGCCATCCCGATCCCGCAATTGAACACGCGATGCATCTCGGCATCAGCCACGCCACCATGCTTCTGCAGCCACACGAACAACGGCGGCAGCGGCCACGCACGGTGATCCAGCTCGGCCGTCAGGCCTTCCCTGAGCACGCGCGGAATATTCTCAACCAGACCGCCGCCCGTGATATGCGCCATACCCTTCACTTCGAGCTGCTGCATCAACGCCAGCAAAGGCTTCACATAAATATGCGTAGGCGCCATCAACGCATCAGCAAGCGAACGCCCATCGAAATCAGCATTCAAATCCGGCTGAGCGCGCTCAATGACCTTCCGCACCAGCGAAAACCCATTCGAATGAATACCGCTCGACGCAAGACCGAGCACCACATCGCCCGGCACGATCTTGCTGCCGTCGATGATCTTGCTCTTTTCGACCGCGCCGACGGCAAAACCCGCCAGGTCATACTCGCCGTCCGGATACATGCCCGGCATTTCCGCCGTTTCGCCGCCGATCAGCGCGCAGCCAGCCAGCTCGCAGCCCTGCGCAATGCCCTTCACGACCGTCGCGGCCGTGCCGACGTCCAGCTTGCCGCACGCGAAGTAGTCGAGGAAAAACAGCGGCTCGGCACCCTGCACCAGAATGTCGTTCACGCTCATCGCGACGAGATCCTGGCCGACTGTGTCATGCTTGTTCAGCTGGAACGCCAGCTTCAGCTTCGTGCCGACGCCGTCCGTGCCCGATACGAGCACCGGCTCCTTGTACTTTTTCGGCACTTCGAACAGCGCGCCGAACCCACCGATGCCGCCCAGCACGCCGTCGCGCAGCGTCTTCTTGGCAAAGGGCTTGATCGCGTCGACGAGGGCGTCGCCCGCGTCGATGTCCACACCCGCGTCGCGATACGACAAACCTTGGGCCGAATCAGGGGAATTCGGGGCGGATTTCGGTTGATTCATGGGGGGAGAGCTCGAAGGTCGGTAAAATGCGATTTTACCCGATGCCGGCCGCACGGCTGGAATTTGAGACGCCGACACGACACCAGGGAAACCCGTTTTGCAGCAAAACAGTCCGATCCTCACGCCGTATCAGCGCCGCGCCTTTATCTGGCTTGCCATTGCGCTGGCCGTCGGCATTCTGCTCTGGCTGTTGAGCCCCGTGCTCACGCCGTTCCTGCTCGGCGCGATCCTCGCCTATATCCTGCAGCCCGGCGTCGCGTGGATGACCCGCCGGCGCGTCCCGCGCGGCGTCGCCGCACTGCTGATGATCCTGTTCTTCGCCCTGATCGTCACGCTGCTGGGGCTGCTCGTGCTGGGCGTCATCCAGAAGGAAGTGCCGCAGCTCAAGCAGCAGGTGCCCTCGTTCTTCTCGCATCTGCACGGCTGGCTGCAGCCCAAGCTGGCGTTGCTGGGCATCATCGATCCGCTCGATTTCGCGAGCATCCGCGACGTGGTCATGGGTCAGCTCGAAGGCAGCGCGCAGACGGTCGTGCTGTATGCGTGGACCTCGATCCGCACCAGTTCGAATGTGATGATCACCGTGGTCGGCAACGTCGTGATGGTGCCGCTCGTGCTGTTCTATCTGCTGTACGACTGGAACGCGATGCTCGCGCGCCTGCGCGGCTTCATCCCGCGACGCTTTTTCGCGAAGACGATTCATCTCGCGCGCGACATGGATCACATGCTGTCGCAATATCTGCGCGGCCAGTTGCTCGTGATGGGCGTGCTCGCCGTGTTCTATGCGGCCGCGCTGTATATCGCCGGGTTCGAGATCGCGCTGCCCGTGGGCATCTTCACGGGGCTCGCCGTCTTCATTCCGTATATCGGCTTTGCGACGGGCCTCGCGCTCGCGCTTCTGGCCGCGCTGCTGCAATTTGGCGACTGGTACGGCTTCGGCGCCGTCGCGGTGATCTACGGCGTGGGTCAGATACTCGAAAGTTTCTTCCTGACGCCGCGGCTCGTCGGCGAACGGATCGGGCTGCATCCGCTCGCGGTGATCTTCGCGCTGCTCGCGTTCGGCCAGTTGTTCGGCTTTTTCGGCGTGCTGATCGCGCTGCCCGTCAGCGCGATACTGTCTGTCGCGTTCCGCGAGTTGCGGCAGAGTTATCTGTCCAGCTCGCTTTACAAGAACTGATCGCTTATCGGTTCGCATATCGGTCATTTACGGCTTATCTATTGTGTCGCGCCAATTGACGCTCGATCTCGGCACCCCGCCGCCATCGACATTCGACAACTTCTTCGCCGGCGCCAACGCCGAGCTGGTCACGCGCATGCGCGAGCTGGACGCGGCGCTCGCGGCTGGCCCGGTCGCGGACCGCACGTTCTATGTCTGGGGCGAGACGGGCAGCGGCCGCACGCATCTGCTGGAGGCGCTCGTGCATGAGGCGCCGCCGGGCCACGCGCGCTACGCCGGCCCGCAGAGCAGCCTCGCGGCTTTCACATTCGACCCTGCCGTCGCGCTGTATGCAATCGACGATTGCGACCGCCTGTCCGGCGCGCAGCAGATCGCGATGTTCAACCTGTTCAACGAAGTGCGCGCGCATCCGACCAGCGCGCTCGTCGCCGCGGGCAACGCCGCGCCGATGGGCCTCGACGTGCGCGAAGACCTGCGCACGCGCCTCGGCTGGGGTCTCGTGTTCCATGTCGCGCCGCTCGCCGACGATGGCAAGGCGGCCGTTCTGAAGCGCGCGGCGCGCGAGCGCGGCATCAATCTCGCCGACGACGTGCCCGCCTACCTGCTCACCCATTTCCGCCGCGACATGCCGAGCCTGATGGCATTGCTCGACGCGCTCGACCGCTTTTCGCTCGAGCAAAAGCGCGCCGTCACGCTGCCGCTTTTGCGCACGATGCTCGCGTCGCCCGACGGCGCCAGCACTGCGAGCGGCACGGTCGACGCCCCGCGTCGCGCGGCTGCCCAGGCTTCATCATCCGCTTCAAGTAAAATAGTCCCCCATGGCTAACCTCGCTCTCTTCGACCTCGATCACACGCTCATCCCCACCGACAGCGACCACGAATGGGGCCGCTTCATGGTGAAACTCGGCATTGTCGAAGCCGAAAGTTTCGCGCGTGAAAACGATCGCTTCTTTGCCGACTACAAGGCCGGCAAGCTCGACATTCATGCCTATCTGGTCGCGATGCTGACGCCGCTGGCGAAATACCCGCGCTCGCAGCTGAAAACGTGGCACGACCAGTACATGCATGAGGTCATCAAACCCGCCATCGTGCCCGCCGCGATGGAACTGGTGCGCAAGCATCGCGACGCGGGCGACCTGTGCTGCATGGTCACCGCGACCAACGAATTCATCACCGCGCCGATCGCCGAAGTGTTCGGCGTCGAGAAGCTGATCGCGTGCGAAGTGGAGACCATCGACGGTCATCCCGCATCGGACTACACCGGCTACCCGAAAGGCACGCCGAGCTACCGTGAAGGCAAGATCGTGCGCACGGAAGAATGGCTCGCATCGATCGGTAAAACATGGTCGGACTTCGAACGCAGCTATTTCTACAGCGATTCGCATAACGACATCCCGCTGCTCGAAAAGGTCACCGACCCGATCGCGACCAACCCGGACGACACGCTACGCGCACATGCTCAGAAGCATGGCTGGCGCATCCTCGAACTCTTTCAACCCTCGTGATCAAGAAACTCATTCGCAAGCTGTTCGGACAGGACGCAGAGCCCGCTGACGAAGCCGCGCCTCCCGCAGAAGCAGACGACTACGCTGTGCCGGAAGAGCGCGCGCACACCAGCCGCTCACCCCGTACGTCATCGAAAGCGGGCGCTGCATCGCCGAAGGGCGGTACGCGCCGCAAAGCGGCACCAACAGCCGTACACGAGCCGGACGCGCCCGTCATCATCTCGTCGGACATTCACGGCATCGACCCATCGCTGATTTCGCGCAACGCGATCCGCGTGACGGAAGGCCTGCAACAGGCGGGCTTTCGCGCGTTCATCGTGGGCGGCGCCGTGCGCGATCTGTTGCTCGGCATCGCGCCGAAAGACTTCGACGTCGCCACGGACGCCACGCCCGAACAGGTGCAAAAGCTGTTCCGCCGCGCGCGCATCATCGGGCGGCGCTTCCAGATCGTACACGTGCAGTTCGGCCAGGAAATCATCGAAACGTCGACCTTCCGCGCACTCGTGGACGCCCCACCCGCCGATGCCGACGCCCCGCCGCCGCGCCGCCTGAAGCGCGACGAGCTGGACCGTCGCACGCATGCCGTCGATGCCAGCGGCCGCGTGCTGCGCGACAACGTCTGGGGCGAGCAGCACGAAGACGCCACGCGCCGCGACTTCACCGTCAACGCGATGTACTACGATCCCGCGACGCAAACCGTGCTCGACTACCACAACGGCATGGCCGATGTGCGCGCACGCTTGCTGCGCATGATCGGAGATCCGGCAACGCGCTATCGCGAAGACCCGGTGCGCATGCTGCGTGTCGTGCGCTTCGCCGCGAAGCTCGATTTCGATATCGACGAAGCGACGCGCGCGCCCATCACCGAACTCGCCGATCTGATCAACAACGTGCCCGCCGCGCGTCTGTTCGACGAGATGCTCAAGCTGCTGCTGTCGGGCCATGCGCTCGCGTGCCTGCAGCGTCTGCGCAAGGAAGGCTTGCATCACGGTCTCTTGCCGCTGCTCGACGTCGTGCTCGAACAGCCGCACGGCGAGAAGTTCATCACGCTCGCGCTGAACAACACCGACGCGCGCGTGCGCGCCGGCAAGCCGGTGTCGCCGGGCTTCCTGTTCGCCACGCTGCTGTGGCACGACATGCAGCAACGCTGGCAGCAGTACGAGGCGAACGGCGAGTTCCCCGTGCCCGCGCTGCATCGTGCGATGGACGACGTGCTCGACATGCAGACCGAGAAGCTCGCCATCCACAAACGCTTCTCGTCGGATATGCGCGAGATCTGGGGCCTGCAGCATCGCCTCGAAAAGCGCTCGGGCCGCAGCGCGCTGAAGTTGCTGGAACACCAAAGATTTAGAGCGGGGTATGATTTCCTCCTGTTGCGCTGCGAATCGGGCGAACTGGATGAGTCGGTCGGTTCGTGGTGGACGGAGTTCATCGAAGGAGACATCGCCGCGCGCGAAGCGCTGCTTACGCAAGGCGGGAAGGACCGGGCGCCCAGAAAACGACGGCGGCGTAGCAACAGCCGAAACCGCAGCAAACAGGGCGACGGAATGGAGGGCGGCACGGCTTCAGAAAACCGCGCAGCAGACGATGCGAGCCACGACGGCCCGCATGAGGACTGACGCATTTCTGGCGCGCGCCGTCGAACGAAAGTTGCAGGAAGTTATGCCATGACGGTTGCCTATCTCGGCCTCGGCGCGAACCTCGGGGACGCGCGCCAGACCCTGAAAGACGCGGTGGTGTGTCTCGCACAACAGCACACCGTCACCGTGCTCGCGAAATCGAGCCTTTATAGAACGGCCCCGATCGACGCGGGCGGCGACGATTATCTGAATCTCGTCGTCAAGCTCGACACCACGCTGCCCGTTCGCCATCTGCTCGCGCTGTGTCACAAGATCGAGCATCACTTTGGCCGTGAGCGCCCCTTTCGCAACGCGCCGCGCACGCTCGATCTCGACATTCTGCTGTTTGGCGAACACGCCATCGACGAACCCGATCTGATCGTCCCGCATCCGCGCATGACGGAGCGTGCGTTCGTGCTCGTGCCGCTCGTCGAAATCGAACCCGCGCTGATCATCCCGCAACGCGGCCGCGCCGACGCGTTTCTGGCAGGCGTCGCCGATCAGCGAATCGAAAAAATGAAATCTCCGTGCCAGTGCGTTGCGCCCAACCCGGCCGATGCGATCCGCACGGATGACACCAGCATCGATACGCCCAAGGGCGGCTGCCCATGAACTCCCTGCCGATGTCCGCCCCGCCGCTCACCGTGACGGCACCCCACTTGCGTCCGCCGCACGGCTATCTGACGATCGAAGGGCCGATCGGCGTCGGCAAGACGTCGCTTGCGCGCCGGCTCGCGCAACGCTGGTCGATGCACGAGTTGTTCGAACGCCCGCAGGACAATCCGTTTCTCGAGCGCTTTTATCGAGACACGTCGCGCTACGCCCTGCCCGCGCAGCTGAGCTTCGCGCTGCAGCGCGCGCAGCAGGTGCAGGACATCAGCGCGCTGCGCACGGCAGGCACGCCGCTCATCACCGATTTCATGACGCAGAAGAACGACATCTTCGCGCGCCTGACGCTACAGGACGACGAGTACCCGCTGTATCGCGCGCTCGCGGCGAAGCTGGATGTGCCCGGTCCGTCGCCGGATCTGATCATCTATTTGCAGGCGAGTCCCGAAGTGCTCTTCTCGCGCATTCAAAAGCGTGCGGTGCCGATGGAACTGCAGATTTCGGATGCATACCTGCGCTCGCTGTGCGACGCGTACAACGACTTCTTCTATCACTACGACGGCGCCCCCGTTCTCACGGTCAGCGCCGAACACCTGAATCCGCTCGAATCCGACGCGGACCTTGCTTTGCTCGTCGAACGCATCGAAACGATGCGCGGGCGCAAGGAATTCTTTGTCAAAGGCGGCATGCTATAGCGTCTGGCTGTAGCGTGTAGCCGCGTTCCCAATGGATCACCCATGACCTATTTGCAGGAGACGAGCCGCAGCGCCGTCACCGTCCCGAAGCTCCAGGCGATGCGTGAAGCCGGTGACAAGATCGTGATGCTCACGTGCTACGACGCGAGCTTCGCAGCGCTGCTCGACCGCGCGGGCGTCGATTCGCTGCTGATCGGCGATTCGCTCGGCAACGTGCTGCAAGGGCAAAGCACGACGCTGCCCGTCACGATCGACGAAATCGCCTATCACACGGCCTGTGTGGCGCGCGCGAAGCCGTCGGCGCTGATCGTCGCCGACATGCCCTTCGGCACCTACGGCACGCCCGCCGACGCGTTCACGAACGCCGTCAAGCTGATGCAGGCAGGCGCGCAGATGGTGAAGCTCGAAGGCGGCGAATGGCTCGCGGACACGGTGCGCTTTCTGGTCGAGCGCGCGGTGCCCGTGTGCGGACACGTCGGGCTCACGCCGCAATCGGTCCACGCGTTCGGCGGCTTCAAGGTGCAAGGCAAGACGGAAGCGGGCGCGGCCCAGTTGCTGCGCGATTCACGCGCGATGCAGGACGCGGGCGCGCAACTGCTCGTGATGGAAGCGATGCCGACGCTGCTCGCCGCCGAAGTCACGAAACAGTTGCGCATTCCGACGATCGGCATCGGCGCGGGCGTCGATTGTTCGGGTCAGGTGCTGGTGCTGCACGACATGCTGGGCATTTTTCCCGGCAAGCGTCCGCGTTTCGTGAAAGATTTCATGCAGGGGCAGCCGAGCATTCTCGCTGCCGTCGAAGCGTACGTGCGCGCCGTCAAGGACGGCACGTTCCCGGGACCTGAGCACACGTTCTGATTGATTCTGGCGGCGCTTCGATGCGCCGCTTTTTCATTGTGAATATGTGCGGAGCCGCGCAAACACTTTGAGACCGGTCCGATTCGACCTGCAATCGGTGTCGTCTATCTTCGTTCTCCTTTCAACGCGCTCAGTGCGCGCCAACGGAGATACGAACATGAGCCCCTTCTGCCTGATCGACGTCACGCGCATCCGTGACCATGGCAATCATCCCCACGAACACGACACAACGTGGCATGCGCGCCTCGCCGCGTGGATCGGTCGCCTGTTTCACCGGCATCACGCCTGATGCGCGTTCCTTCTACGTTGCCGGCTAAACCATTCAAGCAATAATCCGCGCCGGCATCGCCCCACGCAGCGCATTGCAGAGTAGCAGCGCTTGCGCATTCAACACATCTTCCCGAGTCAGCACCCGTTCGCCGGCATGCATGTCGGGATCGTCCAGCAGCACGCTACGCATCACGCCCGGCAACACGCCCGACGACAACGGCGGCGTCCACCATCGTCCATCCAGCATTACGAAAACGTTTGACCGACCGCCCTCGGTCAGTTCGCCGCGTTCGTTGAAGAACAACGTGTCGAACGCATCGTGCGATTCGGCTTCGCGCCAGCCGCGATCGTATTCCGCGCGACGCGTCGTCTTGTGCAGCAGCAGCGGATCGGCCGCCTGCATCGTCGCGAAACCGTGATCGGGGCCGAGCAGCACGCCGGCCACTTCTTCCGTCAGCGCCACGAGCGGCGCAAACGTGATTTCCGCCGCGCCGGCCTTGTCCAGCGTCAGCCGCATCCGGTGCGGCGTGGCGTTGCGCAGCGCCGCGCATTGCGCGACGAGTTGCGCGCGCACCCTGTCTTCGTCGAACGCGAAGCCCAGCCACCGCGCGCTATTGCCAAGCCGCGCGAGATGCCGGTCGAGATGCCGCACGCCGCCTTCACGCGTCGCATACATCGTTTCGAACAACTGGAAGCCCGGGTCGGCTTCCGTCAGGAAACGTGCTTTCAATTTGCACTCCGCGTATTCGTCCTGCGCCACGCTATCGAGCACGATGCCCGCGCCGATGCCCATTTCGCCGTGCCGCGCGCCATCCGATGTGACGGCGCCGAGCGTCAGCGTGCGGATCGCCACCGACAGACAAAAATCGCCGCACTGCTTGCCGACTGTTTCGCCAAGATCCGCCTGCGCGTCGAGCCAGCCGATTGCGCCCGTGTACAGCCCGCGCGGCGTGGATTCGAGCTGCTCGATCAACTGCATGGTCTTGTGCTTGGGCGCGCCCGTGATCGAGCCGCAAGGGAAGAGCGCGCGCAGCACCTCGGCAAACGAGGTGCGCGGCTGCAACGTCGCCGTCACGGTCGACGTCATCTGCCACAACGACTGATACGGTTCGATCGAAAACAGCGCGGGCGTTTTCACCGTGCCGGTTTCCGCGATCCGCGAGAGATCGTTGCGCAGCAGGTCGACGATCATCACGTTTTCCGCGCGGTTCTTCGGGTCGCTGGCGAGGAATTCGGCAGCCGCGCGATCCTGCTGCGCATCCGACGAACGCGGCGCGGTGCCTTTCATCGGCCGCGTGCGCAACGAAGCGCCCTTCTTCTCGACGAATAGCTCCGGCGAGCACGACACGACCCAGCGGTCGTCGGGCAACGCGATCAGCGCACCGTAATGAACCGACTGCCGCGCGCGCAGCCGCCGGAACAGCGCGGCGGGCGTGCCGAACACGTCGAAGTACAACCGATAGGTGTAGTTGATCTGATAGGAGTCGCCAGCGCGCAGCGCGTCGTGAATCGCGCCGATGGCCTGCGTGAACTGCGTTTCGTCGACACTCGCATGAACGCCGCCGATGCCCGCCACAGAAGGCTCGACGGCCGCGCTGTCGTAGAGCGCGAGCCATGCGTCGACCTCGTCGCGCGACATCTTCCGGCATGTGTCGAACAATAAAAAACGCAGCGTGCCACTGGCACGCTGCGTCTTCTGCTGCAAAGCCTGTCCAAATTCGTAGTCGGCCAGCACGACGGCGAACAGCCCGCTGTCGACATCGGCCGAAGCCGCCTCGCAGACGGCGTCCAACTGCGCGCGGTCAGTGCAAACGTGCTCGCGACGAAACCCCGTGTACAGCCGGCTCGAACGGCGACTCGCAGTCGAGTCGCAGTCGTCCAGCAACGCGAACACGGAGCTTCCTTCGTGAGCCGCTGTTTCCTGAGCCGCCATGCATGCCGCCAACGTCAGAACGCGTTAATCGAAAAAGCTCTTGACGCGGTCGAACCAGCTCTTGCTCTGCGGGCTGTGACGCGCGCCGCCTTCCACGAGCGACTTCTCGAACTGCTGCAGCAGTTCGCGCTGCGCATCGGTGAGCTTGACGGGCGTTTCCACCTGAACATGCACGTACAGATCGCCCGCGATGCTCGAACGCAAACCCTTGATGCCCTTGCTGCGCAGCCGGAACGTCTTGCCTGACTGCGTGCCTTCCGGCACCGTGAAGCTCGCGCGGCCGGCAAGCGTCGGCACTTCGATCTCGCCGCCCAACGCCGCCTTCGTGAACGGAATCGGCATCTGGCAATGCAGATCGTCGCCGTCGCGCTCGAACACGGCGTGCGCCTTGATGTGAATCTCGACGTACAGGTCGCCCGACGGACCACCGTTGATGCCCGGCTCGCCGTTGCCAGCCGAACGGATGCGCATGCCGTCGTCGATACCCGCCGGAATCTTCACTTCCAGCGTCTTGGTTTCCTTGGTCTTGCCCGCGCCGTGGCAGTGCGTGCAAGGCTCGGGAATGTAGGTGCCCGTGCCGTGGCACTTCGGACACGTCTGCTGGATGCTGAAGAAACCTTGCGACATCCGCACCGCGCCCGAGCCGTTACAGGTCGGGCAGGTTTCCGGCTTCGTGCCCGGCTTCGCGCCCGAGCCGTGACAGATTTCGCACGACACCCAGCTCGGCACGCGGATCTGCGTGTCGTAGCCGTGCGCGGCCTGCTCGAGCGTGATTTCCATGCTGTAGCGCAGATCGGCACCGCGGTAAACCTGCGGACCGCCGCGGCCGCCGCGCCCACCGGCCGCTGCCTGGCCGAAGATGTCGCCGAAGATATCGCCGAATGCGTCGGCAAAACCGCCGAAACCCTGGGCGCCCGCACCCGCCATGTTCGGATCGACGCCAGCGTGGCCGTACTGGTCGTACGCTGCACGCTTTTGCGAATCCGACAGCATTTCATAGGCTTCCTTCACCTCTTTGAAATGCTCTTCCGCATCCTTGTTGCCCGGATTGCGGTCAGGGTGGTGCTTCATCGCGAGCTTGCGATAAGCCTTCTTGATTTCGTCGTCGCTCGCGTTCTTTGCAACGCCCAGAATCTCGTAGTAATCCCGTTTCGCCATATCGGTTCAACGCCATCCGCGCGATGCGGCGCGGCGGCTCCTCTTGAATGCTGGAGTCTCGCGACTCGTAAGGCTCTGGCCTCGACCGCAATTACGGGTCAAAAGCCGCGCCCTCCATAAAACAAATGTGCCCGGAGAGCCGAAAGGCTCGCCAGGCGCGTGATCGGTTCAGACGCCGTGGAGGCGCTCAACCCTTTGCAGCCGGGCTGCGCACGGATGACATGCGCAGCCTTGCGGTCAGATAGCAACCCGGCTTAGTCCTTCTTCACTTCCTTGAACTCGGCGTCGACGACGTCGTCGGCCTGCTGGCTTTGGCCCGCTGCCGCTGCTTCCGCACCGGCTGCGCCCGCACCTGCCGCGCCCGCTGCACCTTGCGCCTGCATGTCGGCGTACATCTTTTCGCCGAGCTTCTGCGAGGCCGTTGCAACCGTCTCGATCTTCGCTTCGATCGCAGCCTTGTCGCTCGAGCCGCTCTTCAGCGTTTCTTCGAGGTCCTTCAGCGCGGCTTCGATCTTTTCCTTCTCGCCCGCGTCCAGCTTGTCGCCGTACTCGGTGAGCGCCTTCTTCGTGCTGTGGACCAGCGCATCACCCTGGTTGCGGGCGTCGGCCAGTTCACGCAGCTTGTGATCTTCTTCCGCGTTCGCTTCCGCGTCCTTCACCATCTTTTCGATTTCGGCTTCGGACAGACCCGAGTTCGCCTTGATCGTGATGCGGTTTTCCTTGCCCGTCGCCTTGTCCTTCGCGCCGACGTGCAGAATGCCGTTCGCGTCGATGTCGAAGCTCACTTCGATCTGCGGCACGCCACGCGGTGCGGGCGGAATGCCTTCCAGGTTGAACTCGCCCAGCAGCTTGTTGCCCGCCGCCATTTCGCGCTCGCCCTGGAACACCTTGATCGTCACGGCGCCCTGATTGTCGTCCGCCGTCGAATACACCTGAGCGTGCTTCGTCGGGATCGTGGTGTTCTTGTTGATCATCTTCGTCATCACGCCGCCGAGCGTTTCGATGCCCAGCGACAGCGGCGTCACGTCCAGCAGCAGCACGTCCTTGCGGTCGCCCGACAGCACCTGGCCCTGGATCGCCGCGCCGACAGCAACGGCTTCGTCCGGGTTCACGTCACGGCGCGGTTCCTTGCCGAAGAATTCCTTGACCTTCTCCTGCACCTTCGGCATACGCGTCTGGCCGCCGACGAGAATCACGTCGTCGATGTCGCTCACCTTCACGCCTGCGTCCTTGATCGCGACGCGGCACGGCTCGATGGTGCGTTCGATCAGGTCTTCGACCAGCGCTTCCAGCTTGGCGCGCGTGATCTTCAGGTTCAAGTGCTTCGGACCCGATGCGTCTGCCGTGATGTACGGCAGATTGATTTCCGTCTGCTGACCCGACGACAGTTCGATCTTCGCCTTTTCAGCCGCTTCCTTCAGGCGTTGCAGCGCGAGCACGTCCTTCGACAGATCGACGCCCTGCTCTTTCTTGAACTCGCCGATGATGTAGTCGATGATGCGCTGGTCGAAGTCTTCACCGCCGAGGAACGTGTCGCCGTTCGTCGACAGCACTTCGAACTGCATTTCGCCGTCCACGTCCGCGATTTCGATGATCGAGATGTCGAACGTGCCACCGCCAAGGTCGAACACCGCGATCTTGCGGTCGCCCTTTTCGGCCTTGTCCAGACCGAACGCCAGCGCAGCAGCCGTCGGTTCGTTGATGATCCGCTTCACTTCCAGACCGGCAATACGGCCTGCATCTTTCGTAGCTTGACGCTGGCTGTCGTTGAAGTACGCGGGAACCGTGATCACGGCTTCCGTGACTTCCTCGCCGAGGTAGTCTTCAGCCGTCTTCTTCATCTTGCGCAGCACTTCCGCCGAGATCTGCGACGGCGCGAGCTTTTGCCCATGCGCTTCGACCCAGGCATCGCCGTTGTCGTGCTTGACGATCTTGTAGGGCATCAGGCCGATGTCCTTCTGCACTTCTTTTTCTTCGAAGCGGCGGCCGATCAGGCGCTTGACCGCGTACAGCGTGTTACGCGGATTGGTGACCGACTGACGCTTGGCGGGCGCGCCGACGAGGACTTCGTTGTCGTCCATGTAAGCGATGATCGACGGCGTGGTGCGCGCACCTTCCGAGTTCTCGATCACCTTGACCTGATTGCCTTCCATCAGCGCCACGCACGAATTCGTGGTGCCGAGGTCGATGCCGATGATTTTGCCCATTTTTACTAATCTCCTGACTTTGATCGCTGCGGGCATCGCTGGCTGACCCATCCGGCCACCGGGCGTCCCGCCCCTGAAATTCATCCTGCACTCAACATAAGTGCAGTCGCATCGTTTTCAAGACCCTTAATGCGATGCGGTCATTAAATTTTTTCAATCGGTCTGGCCGCCGATTGCGCCTTCGTCACTCGCTCCGACGCCGGCCGCCCCTACCGCAGCCGCGCGGATTTTCTCACGCGCCGCGGCGACGGCCGCTTCGAACTGCGCCAGCCCATGCCAGCCCGTCGCCCGCCCGAGACGCTTGCCCCGGTGAAAGAAGAACCACGTCGGCACGCCATGCAGCACGAAGCGCCGGCCCAGCTCACGATGCTCGTACACATTGCTGTGAAACCAGCGCAGCCCGAGCGCGCGGATCGCGTCCGGCTGCGCGAGCATCGCCTTCTTCGCGATTTCGCAGTTGAAACAGTCCAGCCCCCAGAAGAACACCACGGCCAGCTCGTCGCCCACCGACTGAATGCCGGCGTCGAAGGTGTCGGCCGTGAGCGCCTGCATCTCGAAGACCGCGAACGCGGTGCTGTCGACGGGAATGCCGGCCATGGCGGTGCGAGCGCCGCTTACTTCGGCGCCGCGACCGTGACCAGCGCCGGACGCAGCACGCGGTCGGCGATCACATAGCCCTTTTGCAGCACGGCGACCACGGTGTTCGGCTCCTGGTCGGCCGGGACCATCGAAATGGCCTGATGGCGATGCGGATCGAACTTCTCGCCAACGGGATTAAGAGCAACAACCTTGCCCTTCTCCAGCGCGCCCGTCAGCTGGCGCAGCGTCAGCTCGACGCCTTCGCGGACCTTCACGAGATCGTCGGAGGAGTGCGTGACGGCAGCTTCGAGGCTGTCGACGACGGGCAGCAGATGTTCGGCAAAGCTCTCGATGGCGAACTTGTGCGCCTTCGCGACGTCCTCCTGACCGCGGCGGCGCACGTTCTCCGTCTCCGCTTTGGCGCGCAGGAAGTTTTCCTGCATTTCGGCCAGCTTCGCCTGCGTTTCGGCCAGCGCCGCTTCTACGCCGGACGTTTCGGCTTGCTGTGCGCCGGCAGCCGCCTCCGGCTGTTGCGCCTGAGCCTGCGGCTCGCCCGATGCGGCCTCTGCGGCCTGGCGCGCGGCTTCGTCGGCGGGCGTGGGATTCGGGCTCGTCGGATTCTCTTGCGTGTTTTCCATGTCGCTGAAATTCAAATAGATATGGCCAAGAAACGGCGGCAGTTTAACGGGACTTGCTCGATGAGCGTTGCGCCGATACAACATGCCGGCCGCGCGTCAACGGTGCAAGTAAGGGTGCGCACGCCGTATTTCAAGGCTCCCGCCGATGCTTTTTGCACCTTGCAGGGGCCGGGAAATCTGGCGTAACAAGCATTTCGAGCGCGACATCATATTGAGATTGAGCGCGCTGCGCGAGTGTCCTAAACTCAACTAAAGCGTCCGAAAAGGCACGTTAACCCTAATCTGACGTACGGCTTACTACCAGCTGAATCGCCCGTTTCCGCTTGCAATCTCCATGGGGGAGTACCGTGAAACTGACCTTCGCTATATCGGTGGTCGCATTGGTACTCATCGCAGGCACCACGACCATCTGCATGTCCGGCGTCGTCAATGAACACACCACCGAATACGGTGGCGTTCATGCGACGATGGAACAGCTGTTCAACCCTCACGCGAAAATTTGTCGATGACGCGTCTATCGCGCTTGGTCGGCCGCCCTTGCAATTCGGCGGCTGGCTCGCGATAGGTCTTGCGCCGCTCGTTCTCTTGCTGGCGCTTCTGCCTGCCCTCTTCGGTTTCCACGTAAAGCGTCTGCGCGACGCTCGCTGGCCCGCGCACGTCGCAGACGCCGAGCACCTGGATCTGCCAGACAATCCGTTCGATCTCGATCTCGACCAGATCGCCGACCCGCACATCCTTGGCCGGCTTCACCGTCGCGCCGCCGATCCGCACCCGGCCCTTCTCGACGGCATCCGTTGCCAGCGAACGCGTCTTGAAGAAGCGCGCCGCCCACAGCCATTTGTCGATGCGCAAGCGAGCGCCCGGTTCGGTAGAAATCTTGTAGTTCATCAGTCCTTCTTCAGGCGCTTCCAGACGCCATGAGCCGATACACGAATGCAGATTGCATGCCGGACACGGAAAAAATCAGGCGACGGACGCGCTTTGGGGCGCGCTTACCTGCACGGGCCAGCCTTGCAGATGCTGCGCGACGATCTCGCCGAGCGCCGCGATCCAAGCGGACGACGCGTTCAGGCAGGGAATGGCGTGAAAAACTTTCCCACCCGCATGCACGAATTCGTCGCGCACTTCCATGCCGATTTCCTCGATCGTCTCCAGACAATCCGCCGTAAAGCCCGGACAGAACACGTCCGCGCGATGCACACCCGCCGCGCCCAGCTCCTTGAGCGTCGGCGCCGTATAAGGCTGCAGCCATTCGGCCTTACCGAAGCGCGACTGGAACGTCACGCGGCATTCCACAGTTGTGAGCCCGAGCGCGTGCATCAACAGCGACGCCGTCTGCTGACATTGCTCGTGATACGGATCGCCCAGATCGAGCGTGCGCTTGGGCACGCCATGAAAGCTCAGCACCAGCTTGTCGCCCGCCGCAAAGTCCGGGCGGCCGTGCGCATGCCAGTAATGGTTCACCTGCGCCGCGAGCGCCGCGATATACGCGGGATGATCCGCGTACTGGCGAACGGTGCGGATTTCCGGCTGGTTGCGCATCCGCTTGAGCGCGGCGAACGCGTCGTCGAAAGCCGTGGCCGTGGTCGACGACGAATATTGCGGGTACATCGGCATCAGCAGGATGCGTTCGGCGCCCGCCAGCTTCAGCTGGTTGAGCATGGCGGGAATGCCGGGCGTGCCATAGCGCATCGCATAGTCGACGATCACCGTGTAGTCGTTCAGGTGCAGCAGATGCCGCAGCCCTTCCACCTGCTTTTCCGTATGCACGCGCAGCGGCGAGCCTTCAGGCATCCAGACGGCCGCGTACTTCTTCGCCGAGGCGACGCCGCGAAACGGCAGGATCAACAGACGCAGAATGATTTGCCACACGAACGACGGAATCTCGACCACGCGCGGATCGGACAGAAACTGCGCGAGATAGCGCCGCACGGCGGGAGGCGTCGGCGCATCGGGCGTGCCGAGATTGATCAGCAACACGGCGACACGATGTGCCGCAGCATTCTGCGAGGGCCGCTCGAGGTCGAAGCGCATAGGCAAAGGGAAGAGCCGCGCAAGCGCGCGGCACGCAATGAATCGGGAAGCCCATTATAGCGGCGCGGTCTGCCGCCGATACCTGGCCGTTCGGCCAATTGGCACGGCGAAAAACGCCGCGCATGATGAACACCATGCCGGGCTCGACGCTACCCCTGGCTGAGCGTCATCGAAAGCAGGCGCGCCGTGATGTCGACGATGGGAATCACGCGGTTGTAGGCCATGCGCGTCGGGCCGATCACGCCGAGCGTGCCGACGATCTTGCCGTTCACTTCGTACGGCGCCGTCACCACGCTCATTTCCTCGATCGGGACGAGGTTCGACTCGCCGCCAATGAAAATCTGCACGCCTTGCGCGTGGCTCGACACATCGAGCAACTGAAGGAGACTCGTCTTTTGATCGAATATATCGAACAGCTTGCGCAGCCGCGCCATGTCCGACGAAAGGTCGGCCACTTCGAGCAGATTGCGCTCGCCGGAAATCAGCACGGTTTCGCCCGTATCGGTGATGTCCGTGCTCGCGGTGACGGCTGCGTGCATCAGCGTCGTCATGTCGCCGCGCAGTTCGTCGATTTCTTCGCGCAGACGCAGGCGCACCTCGTCGAACGACAGGCCCGCGAAGTGCGCGTTGATGTAATTGGCTGCCTCGGTGAGCTGCGACGGCGAGAAATCGCGCTGCGTCGCCATGATGCGGTTCTGCACGTCGCCTTCCGGCGTCACGATGATCAGCAGGATGCGCTTGTCGGACAGGCGCAGAAATTCGATCTGCTTGAACACATGGCTGCGGCGCGGCGTCAGGATCACGCCCGCGAACTGCGACAGGTTGGACAGCACGCTCGCGGCGGCCGCGACCACCTTCTGCGGCTCGCCCGGCTGCAGCGTGGTCTTCACCGCGCGCATCACGGCGTCTTCGTCGGCGGCCGACTCGACGGTGAGCATGGTGTCGACGAAAAGCCGGTAGCCTCGCGGCGTGGGAATGCGTCCCGCCGACGTATGCGGACTGATGACGAGCCCCAGTTCCTCCAGATCGGACATCACGTTGCGGATCGTCGCCGGGCTCAGTTCGAGCCCGGAGTACCGCGAAAGCGTGCGCGAGCCGACCGGCTGACCTTCGGCGATATACCGCTCGATCAGCGTTTTCAGAAGGGTTTGTGCGCGAGGATCTAGCATGGCGAAAAATTTTAGCGTAACCACCGCATCGCGGCGAGCGCGCGGCGGCACGCGGCGCGGCGGCTTGACAGCCGTGCGCGCCCTGCGCGGCACCCCGCCCGCGCCCAAGCCGCATCGCATGGATCCAGACAGTCGTCACATCTGTCGTGAGGACTTCACCATTCTAACGATAATCGGGCGAAGGCTGGCCGGCATCGCGCGTCCGTCGCGTGTCAGCCCCGGCGGGCGTGCCGCCGCCTTCTACGGTTCTTTTCAGGTCGCACCTATGGTGTAATGCCGGCATGCAAGCTAACAGCCAGTTCAAGACCGTTGCGCTCGTCGGGCGCAGCAATACGCCGGGCATCGGGGAACCGCTGACCGCGCTCGCCGCGTGCATCGGCAAGCTCGGCTTCGACGTCGTGTTCGAGGCGGAAACCGCGCAGGAAATCGGTGCGACGCAATGGCCTGCGCTGCGCCCGGCGGAAATCGGCGCGCGCGCGGACGTTGCCATCGTGCTCGGCGGCGACGGCACGATGCTGGGCATCGGCCGGCAACTGGCGCCGTACAGGACGCCGCTGATCGGTATCAATCACGGCCGGCTGGGCTTCATCACCGACATCCCGATCACCGACATGCGCGAGATCATCCCGCAGATGCTGTCGGGCACCTTCGAGCGCGAGGAACGCGTGCTGCTCGAATCGCGGATCATGCGCGACGGCCAGCCCATTTACCATGCGCTCGCCTTCAACGACGTCGTCGTGAACCGTTCGGGCTTTTCGGGCATGGCGGAACTGCGCGTCTCCGTGGATGGCCGCTTCATGTACAACCAGCGCTCCGACGGGCTGATCGTCGCGACGCCGACGGGCTCGACGGCTTATGCGCTGTCGTCGCAAGGGCCGATTCTGCATCCGCAGTTGCAGGGCCTCGTGCTCGTGCCGATCGCGCCGCATGCGTTGTCGAACCGCCCTATCGTGATACCGGACGACTCCAAGGTCAGCATCCAGATCATCTCGGGCCGCGACGTCAACGTGAACTTCGACATGCAGTCGTTCACCGCGCTCGAACTGAACGACACGATCGACGTGCGCCGCTCGCGCCATACGGTGCCTTTCCTGCATCCCGTCGGCTACAGCTATTACGCGACGCTGCGCAAGAAGCTGCACTGGAACGAGTATCCGTCGCACGAAGACGATCCGCGCGACTGAATGCTCGCCAGCGCCGCCTGCTGCAAGTCCGAGCGTAACGACAACACCACACCAACTCACGCCAGCCACGCCACACAGACGAGCCATGCTCCGCCACCTCTCGATACGCGACTTCGTCATCGTCGCCGCGCTCGATCTTGAATTCGACAGCGGCTTCACAGTCTTTTCCGGCGAAACGGGTGCCGGCAAATCCATTCTCATCGACGCGCTTGCGCTGGCGCTCGGCGCACGCGCCGACGCGAGCGTCGTGCGCAACGGCGAGGCACGCGCGGACATCACGGCCGAGTTCGACACGCATCCGGACGTCGACGCATGGCTCGATGAACAGGCGCTTGCCGCCATCGAGACGGAGCACGGCAATACGGTGATGCTGCGCCGCGTGGTCGACGGCAACGGCCGCTCGCGGGCTTTCATCAACGGCACGGCGGCGACGCTCGCGCAATTGCGCGAACTCGGCGAAATGTTCGTCGATATTCACGGCCAGCATGCGCATCAACTGCTGATGCGGCCCGATGCGCAGCGCGAACTGTTCGACACGCATGCCGGGCTGCTCGACACGAAAGCCGCTGTGACCCGCGCGTGGCGTACCTGGCGCGATGCGGCGCAGGCCGTCGAGACCGCGCAGAGCAAGGACCGCGAGCTACAACTCGAACGCGAGCGTCTTGCATGGCAGCTCGCGGAACTCGACAAGCTCTCGCCGCAGCCCGGCGAGTGGGAAGAGATCAACGTCGAGCACCGGCGGCTGTCGCATTCGGCGAATCTGATCGACGGCGTGCAGGGCGCGCTGTCGGCGCTGTCCGAATCGGACGAAGCGATGCTCGGTCATCTGTCGTCCGTCATCTCGAAGGTGCGCGATCTCGCCGAGATCGATCCGGCGCTGAACGACGCCCTCGCCGCGCTCGAACCCGCCGAAATCCAGTTGCAGGAAGCTGCCTACTCGCTGAGCCACTACGCGCAGAGGCTGGAACTCGATCCCGACAGGCTCGCCCAGGTTGAGAAGCGCCTCGACGCGCTGCATTCGGCGGCTCGCAAATTCCGGCTGCAACCGGAAACCCTGCCGCAAGAACATGAAGAGCGCCGCGAGCAACTCGCGAAGCTTGACGCCGCCGCCGATCTCGACGCGCTGCGCGCCGCCGAGGCAAAGGCGAAAGACGCATATCTCGCCGACGCGAAGGTGCTGTCGAAGGCGCGCGCGAAAGCCGCGAAGGCGCTGGGCGCTGCGGTGACGACGGGCATGCAGGAACTGTCGATGGCGGGTGGCAGCTTCGAAGTCGCGCTCGTGCCGCTGCCCGACGGCGGCGCGCATGGCATGGAACAGATCGAATTCCGCGTCGCGGGCCATGCGGGTGTGCCGTTGCGGCCGCTGGCGAAGGTGGCCTCGGGCGGCGAACTCGCGCGTATCAGTCTCGCGCTTTCGGTGATCGCCAGCGCGGCCAGCCCGACGCCGACGCTGATCTTCGACGAAGTGGACACGGGGATCGGCGGCGGTGTCGCGGAAGTGGTCGGACGCCTATTGCATCAGCTTGGCGAACAGCGCCAGGTGCTTTGCGTGACGCACCTGCCGCAAGTCGCGGCGCGCGGCGATCACCACTTCCAGGTCGCGAAGAGCAGCAAGGGCAAGAACGGCACGGTCAGCACGGTGACGTCGCTGGACAAGACGAGCCGTATCGAAGAAGTCGCGCGCATGCTGGGCGGCCTGGCAATCACGGCCACCACGCGCAAGCACGCGAAGGAAATGCTCACCACGGCTTAAAACGCCTGTCGTGGCGCGGAAGGCGCGGGCTTCAACGCTCCGCGCCGCCGCGCAGTGTCATCCAAACACCCGCCGCCACAGCCGCAGCACGGCCTCGCGTTCGTTCTCGACGGCATGCGGCTCGACGCGAGCCTTCTCCATGCCGTCGAGCCGCAGCTTGTGCTGCAGCTTCCGATACGTCCGGTAAGCCGCGCCCACGGTATCGGCCTCCTCGCCGCTCATCAGCCCGAAGCGCGACACCTCGCGCAACAGCGCGATATTGCCGGTATTGCGGATCAGCTCGGGATCGCGCGCCGCGTGCAGCAGCACCCAGTACTGCACAGTGAACTCGATGTCGACCATGCCGCCGCGATCGTGCTTCAGATCGAACAGTTCGGTCCGGTTCGGATGCCCTTCCTCGACACGCCGCCGCATATCGACGATCTCGGCGGCGAGCGACGCGGCTTCGCGCGGCGTCGTCAGCACCTGTTCGCGGATCGCCTCGAACTGCGCGCCGACGGCGGGATCGCCCGCGCAGTAACGGGCGCGCGTCAGCGCCTGATGTTCCCAGACCCACGCCGTGTTGGCGGCATCGCCCTCGCGCAGCTGATAGCGGCGGAACGCGTCGAGATCGGTCACGAGCAGGCCCGATTCGCCGTTCGGACGCAGCCGCAAGTCGACGTCGAACAGCGTGCCCGCGCCCGTCGCCGTCGTGAGCCACGTGATCAGGCGGCGGGTGAAGGTTGCGTAGATGTCGGATGCGTTGTCGTCCGGATCGTCGTACAGGAAGATCAGGTCGAGGTCCGACGCGTAACCGAGTTCCTTTCCGCCCAGCTTGCCGTACGCGATGATCGCAAAGCGCGGCACCGCGCGATGGCGCTTGGCCAACTGGTTCCAGACGGCCTCGATGGTCACGTCGAGCACGGCATCTGCGAGTTCCGACAAACGGTCGCTGACATGCTCGACGCTCAGCTTGCCAGCCAGATCGATCAGCAGAATGCGGAACACCTCGGCCTGATGCGCGTGACGCAGCAGATCCATCTGCTGCTCGACGCCGTCGGCGGCGGCGAGCCGCGCGCGCAGCGTGCGCTTGAACTCCGGCCAGTCGAACGGGCTCGCCATCGCTTCGTCGTCGAGCAGTTCGTCGAGCAGTTGCGGATGGCGGATCAGGTAGCCCGCCGCCCAGCGCGACGCGCCCAGTACCGACAGCACGCGATGCAGCGCCTGCGGATACTCAGTCAGCAGCGCAAGATAGGCGCCGCGCCGCCCGATCGCTTCGAGCAGATCGAACAGGCGCACGAGAATATCGCCGCGCCGCTCGGCCGGCTCCAGCGTGTGTGCCGCCTCGAGCGCGCGCTGCGCGACGATGTCGAAGCGTTGGCGGCTGCGCTCCGCAAGCCCCGCATAGCGCGACGACTGCCACACAGCCTTCAGGCGCGCGAGCAACTCGGCGGGATGCTCGATGCCGAGTTCGACGAGCCGCGCGGCGAGCGCTTCATCGGCGCTGTCATCGACGAGTGCGCTGCTCCAGACCCACACGGCCGCGCCGTCTTCGCGCGCGCCGCAGCCGCCTTGCCCGCTCACCTTGTCGGCGAATATCTGGTCGAACTGCTGTTCAACCAGCTCGCGATGCGCTTCGAGCTTCGTCATCAGCGACGCGTAATCATCGAAACCCATCGCCTGCGCGAGATGCGCGCGCTCGGTGGGATCGACGGGCATTGCGTGCGTTTGCGCGTCGTTTCGATACTGCAGACGGTGTTCGAGGTTGCGCAGAAACAGATACGCGCTCGTCAGATCCGCGCACACACCCGGCGAAATGAGACCGCGCGCCGCCGCGTGGCGCAGCACGACGAGCGTCGGACGCACGCGAAAACCCGCGTCCTGGCCGCCGCGTATCAACTGGAACACCTGCGCGCTGAATTCGATCTCGCGGATGCCGCCGCGGCCGAGCTTGATATCGTCGGCCTTGTCGGGGCGCATCGACGCGCGCCGCTGCGCCTCCTGGCGAATCTGCAGATGCAGCGAACGGATCGCGCTGATCACGCCGAAGTCCAGATAGCGCCGGTAGATGAACGGCTTCACGATCGCGTCGAGCTGCTTCGACAGCCGCCGCGCCGAATCGCTGGCGTGTTCGGACACGAGCCGGCCCTTGATCCACGCGTAGCGCTCCCACTCGCGGCCCTGCACGTAGAAATACTCTTCGAGCATGCCGAGGCTGCACACGAGCGGCCCCGAGTCGCCGTTCGGCCGCAGCCGCATGTCGACGCGAAACACATAGCCGTCCGCCGTCACCTCGGCGAGCGCCGCGATCAGCCGTTTGCCGAGGCGCGTGAAGAAGTCCTGGGTGGCGATGGGCGAACGCTGGCCGCCCGTCGTCTCGCCGTCGTCCTCATAGACGAAGATCAGGTCGATATCCGACGACACATTCAGCTCGCGCCCGCCCAGCTTGCCCATTCCGACCACGCCCAGCGACAGCCGCTCGCCCTGCGTGCCGCGCGGCTCGCCATAAAGCGCTTCGAGATCGGCGCTGACTACGGCCATCGCGCGCTGGACCGTCGCTTCGGCGAGATCGGTCATCGTGCCCGTCACTTCCGCCACGTCGGCTGCACCGGACAGGTCCCGCTCCATCACGGCGCAGAACACTTCTGCGCGAAGCTGGCGCAGCGCCTTTTTCAGTGCGTCTTCGGAGAGTTGCGCATCGGGCGTCGCGCGCAGAGCGTCCGTCAGCGCGTCGAGACGCTCGTCGATCCGCTCGCGGCTGATGGGCGCCTCCGCCAGCGCCGCGACGCGCGACGCGAGACCATCGTGCGCCGCATAGGCACGCGACGCGTAGTGCGAATAGCTGGAACTCAACAGGGATGGTTCGGTCATCAAAGATCTGGCTCGCTGGTTGCTTGGGTTCCTGCCTCGGGCCGTCGCAGCCGGAGCTCGCTCGAGCTGCCGACACCCCGTGTGGCCTTGTCCACACAGGCCGTACCTTAAGTCCGTGGCCGCTGGCCCGTGTGATACATTTCGTGGTTAGACCGCAAAACTAACATACGCCTACCCCGTCGCAGCATGTCCGAGCGAAACTCATCCGCCGACCCGCACGAAGCTGGACGCGTCAAGCCCGTAGGCGGACACGATCACGCAGTGCTGCGGCACACGCTGCGGGTCCTGCTTGGCATCGCGCTGTTCCTGTATTTCGTTGTCGTGCTGGCCGTTCTTGGCCTGCGCTACATCGTGCTGCCGCACGCCGATTCGTTTCGTCCGAGAATCGAGGCGGCCGTCTCCGAAAAGATCCACGCCCAGCTCAAGATCGGCAAGATCGCGCCGCACTGGACGGGCTTCCAGCCCGGCCTCGAAGTCACCAACGTCACCATCACCAACCGCGACGGCAAGGTCGCGCTGAACATTCCGCACGCGAGCGCGACGGTGTCGTGGTCATCCGTCTGGAAGCTCGCGCCGATCCTGTCGAGTGTGATCGTCGACAAGCCGGATCTGCTGATCGAGCGCGAGACGGACGGCTCGCTGACGGTCGCGGGCGTGATGGTGCCGACCACGCATTCCGGCAACGACACCTTCAGCACGTGGCTGCTGCGCCAGGAGGCGATGATCCTGCGCGGCGGCACGCTGCGCTGGCACGACGCGCGCCGCGACGCGCCTGAGATCGCGCTACAGGACATTCGCCTCGCGATCCTCAGCGACGGCTACGATCACCGGCTCGCGCTGCAGGCGCCGCCCAACGGCAAGCTGCTGTTCGGCCCGCTTGACTTTCGCGCGCACTTCCGGCACGCGCGCCTCGCCGCGATGGGCAAGCCGATCAACTGGACGGGCGAAGCCTACATATCGGCGGGGCCCGTCGATCTGCCGACGCTCGCCCGCTACATGGACTTCCCGATCGAAACCTACGCGGGCCGCGTCGACAACGCGATCTGGCTGCAGTTTGCGCAGGGCCGCGTGCGCTCGGCCTCGGGCGAACTGTCGGGCAACAACATCGCGCTGCGCGTGAAGCCGACGCAGCCGAAGCTCGACGTGCCCGTCGCGAGCTTTTCGTGGGCAGTCGCGCACGACGGGGACGAGTGGACACTCGACCTGAACAACCTGCGCGCCGAACTCGGCCAGCCGCCGCTCGACGACGGCACGCCCGTGGCCCGCATCCTTGCGCTGCACACGCTGTCGAGCCGCTACCGGATGCCGAGCATCCAGCACGGCCAGCTGATCAGCATTTCGGGCGATCGCGTCGATCTGGGCGTGCTCGTGGAATTCAGCCGCGCGCTGCCGCTCCCCAAACGCATTCTGAACAACCTCGTGCGTTTCAACCCGCGCGGGCTGGTAGCGGACTACACGATTGAAGTCGAGCGCGGCAAGCCCGATTCGGGCGAGGCCGCCACCGAGCATCGCGAGCCCGGCGCGGAACCCATCGTGCGGTATCGCTTCAAGGGCGATCTGCAGGGCATCAGCGTCGCCGCGCAGGAGCCGCCGCCGGGGCTGACCGCGAGAAACCACCCGCGCGCGGGCATTCCGGGCATCGAGAATCTGTGGGGCACGGTCGACGCCGACGAAAAGCACGGCTCGATTGCCATCGATACGGCCAACGCGGCGCTCACGCTGCCCGGCGTGTTCGACGACCCGCGCCTCACCTTCGATCATCTGAGCGGCAAAGGCACATGGACGATCGCGTCCGCCATCGAGCCAGGCCAGCAGCACAAAGCGTTCAAGGTCGATGTGTCGGAACTGAAGGTGTCGAATGCGGATACGGCCGCGAAGGCGACGGCCAGCTACTCGAACGTCGGCAGTGGGCGCGGCTCGCTCGATCTGAAGGCCGACTTCGAGCGCGCGCAGGTCACGCGCATCACGCGCTATCTGCCTACCAGCATCAGCGAAAAACTGCGCGTCTATCTGACCCACGGCTTGCAGGCGGGCGTGTCACACGGCGGCACGATCGAGATTCACGGCAATCTTGAGAAATTCCCCTACTCGCGTGACCCGAGCGCGGGCGTGTTCAGAATCATCGCGCCGTTCAAGGGCGGGCGCTTCGACCCGTCGCCGTATCCGCCGCGCACGCTGAAAAACGGCGCACCGAACGTGTGGCCCGCGCTGGACGGTATCGACGGCACGTTCCAGCTGAAAGAGAAACTGCTGCGCTTCGACGTGGACCGCGCGCATTACAAGGGCGTCGCCATGCGCAAGGTGACGGGCAAGATCGACGACCTCGGCAACCGCGCATCGAGCCTCATCATCACAGGCGACGGACACGGGCCGCTCGCCGACATGCTCGACTACGTGAACAACAGCGCGCTCGGCGGAATGGCGAAGCATGAAACGGAAAAGATTCATGCCGAAGGCCCCGCCGCGCTCGCGCTCAAGCTGACGGTGCCGCGCAACCCGCCCACGCCGCCGGGCGTCACGCCGCCGAAAGTGCGTGTCGCGGTGGAAGGCTCGCTTGCGTTCGAGAACGACCGGCTCGCGGTGGACAACGTCCCGCCGCTGTCGCAATTGCGCGGCAAAGTCCACTTCACCGAGCGCACCGCGCAGGTCGACGGGCTGACGGGGCAGTTCATGGGTGGCGACGTGCATGCGAAGGGCGGCCTCGACGACAAAGGCGCCTATGCGCTCAACCTGTCAGGCCAGGTCGCCGTCGATGCTGCCCGCGACCTGAATCTGCGCGGCCTGCCCGCGCAGGTGCTGACGCGGATGAACGGCAGCGCGCCTTATAACATCAGCGTGCGCGGCGCGAAGGGCCGTTTGCCCGATGTCGCCGTTCACTCGGACCTGACGGGGCTCGCGCTCAATTTCCCCGCGCCGTTCAACAAGCCGATCGGCACACCGATGCCGCTCGACTTCACCTTCCGGCCGACTGTCGGGAACGGCGGCAGCAGCGTGGACGCAAGCACCGGCAGCGCGACGGGCAACGGATTGCAACGCGCCGACCTCACGCTCGGTCCGATCGCGGCGACCTATCTGCTGCGCCACACGCCCGGCCAGCCGCCCGAAGTCGTGCGCGGCGCGGTCGGCGTGAACCGGACGGCGGAATTGCCGTCGGAAGGCGTGATCGCCGCCGTGGACATCGACGCGCTCGACGCCGACGCGTGGCGCGCCCTCTTCCTGCAGATGCGCAAGGCCAACGAAGGCGTCGCCCCCGTGCCGCCCAGCGCGACGGCCGTGCAGTTCATGCCGAACCGTTTCGCCATCCACATCGGCACGCTGACGCTGCTCAAGCGTCACTGGGAAAGCGTGGTGGTCGGCGCCTCGCACAACGACCGCCAGTGGCAGGCGAATATCGCGTCGAACCAGGTGTCGGGCCACCTGTCATGGGTGCCGGGCGCGCAGCCGGGATCGCCGGGCACGCTGCAGGCGCGGCTCGCGCGGCTCGTGATTCCGTCGGCGACCGAGAACGATCTGCTTGGCCCGGCGATCAACCAGCCCGCGCAAAACATTCCATCGATCGATCTCGTCGTCAACGAGCTGATCGTGCGCGAGCGCAACATCGGCAAGCTCGAAGTCAACGCGCATAACTTCGAGGACAACGGCACGCCCGTCTGGCAACTCGATTCGCTCGAAATCACCAACCCGGCCGCCGTGCTGAAGGCGACGGCGAACTGGCGCACGGGCCGCAATTACGGTGCGAACCAGGACGACGAAGCCGAGCGGAGCACCGAGCTCGATTTCAAACTGGACATCAAGGACGCGGGTCTGCTGCTCGAACGCGCCGGCCTGCCGCGCACACTGAAGGCGGGTGAAGGGTCGCTGTCGGGCAAGCTCGGCTGGCGCGGCGGCCCGACCAAGCCCGACTATCCGACGCTCAACGGGAATCTCGCCGTCGATCTGCGGCACGGGCAGATTCTCAAGGTCGATCCGGGCGTCGCGAAGCTGCTCGGCGTGCTGAGCCTGCAAAGCCTCGCGCGCTACGCGTCGATGAATTTCCGCGACGTGATCGGCGAAGGGCTGCCGTTCGAACACGTGACGGGCACTGCGCAGGTCGTGAACGGCATCGGCTCGACGAACAACTTCGAACTGGTGACAGCGCCCGCGCGCGCCGAAATGAAAGGCACCGTCGATATGACCACCGAAACGCAGAACCTGAACGTGCATGTCGTGCCGACCGTCAGCGCCGGCGCGGGCGTCGTCGCAGCGGCCATCATCAATCCACTGCTCGGCCTTGCCGCGTTGGTCGGCGATATCGCACTGTCGCATTCGATCGAACATGCGTTCGCACGCGATTACTCGATCACGGGCTCATGGGCCAAACCGCACGTCGAGCGGGTACATGGAGATAGCGGTAATATGAACGCGCCGGCGGCCATCGCGACGCCGAACTGAGGGCCGAACCGCGGTTCCGAGTTTTCTGGCGATGGCTGGCGCGCCCTATGCACCGGGCGCGAATGTCGGCGTCCGCTGTCCGTACTGCCCATTGCAGGAGTCTTTCGAACGCCTATGAGCGACCTGAACACGCAGTCCGCGAAGTCCTTTCTCCACGCTGGTCCTTTCCGCGTCGCCGCGTTGCAGATGGTGAGCACGCCGGACCGCGACCGCAATCTCGCCGATGCCGACCACCTGATCGCGCAAGCCGCCGCCGATGGCGCGCAGCTCGTCCTGCTGCCCGAGTACTTCTGCTTCATGGGCTACAAGGACACCGACAAGCTCACCGTGCGTGAACCCTACGGCGACGGCCCGATCCAGCGCTTTCTCGCCGACGCCGCGCGCCGGCACAAGGTCTGGGTGATCGGCGGCACGCTGCCTTTGACCGCGCCTGAAGAAACCCGCGTGCTGAACACGACGCTGGTGTTCGATCCGCAGGGCAACGAGGCCGCGCGCTACGACAAGATCCATCTGTTCAACTTCGAGAAAGGCGAGGAATCGTTCGACGAGGCGCGCACGATCCGCCCCGGCGACACCGTCCGCACGTTCGACGCGCCGTTCGGGCGCGTCGGCCTATCCGTCTGCTACGATCTACGCTTTCCCGAGCTGTACCGGCGCATGGGCGACTGCGCGCTGATCGTCGTGCCGTCCGCCTTCACGTACACGACGGGCCGCGCGCACTGGGAAACCCTGCTGCGCGCGCGGGCCGTCGAGAACCAGTGCTACGTGCTCGCCGCTGCACAGGGCGGCAAGCATGAAAACGGCCGGCGCACGTGGGGCCACACCATGCTGATCGACCCGTGGGGCGAAATTATCGACGTGCGCGACGAAGGCGCGGGCGTCGTCGCGGGCAATATTGAGCGCTCACGTATCGACGAAGTCCGGCAGAGTCTGCCGGCCTGGCGTCACCGCGTGCTGAGCTGATTACGTTTGACATGAACCGCACGTATTGAAAGTGCCGCCGACGTCACCCATCTGACTGGCATGCACCCACCGAATACCCTGAATCGAGCGAACTTCGCATGAACATCATCGAACCCAGCATCCGTAATCTCGCGACGGCCAAAGATGTGCTCCTCACGCCGTACGGCCTCGACGAAGGCGTGCTGACCCGCACCCTCGCCGAAATCTTCACGCATCGCGTCGACTACGCGGACCTCTATTTCCAGGCCACGCGCAGCGAAGCGTGGAGCCTTGAGGAAGGCATCGTCAAATCGGGCAGTTTCAGCATCGACCAGGGCGTCGGCGTGCGCGCCGTGTCGGGCGACCGCACGGCGTTCGCGTATTCGGACGACCTGTCGCCTGAAGCGATTCGCCAGGCCGCGATCGCCACGCGCGCGATCGCGAAAGCGGGCGGCGGCAAGCAGAAGATCAAGGCGGCATTGACGCTGACGGGCGTGTCCGGGCGCGATCTGTATCTGCCGTCCGATCCGCTGCATTCGCTCGACGCAACCGCGAAGGTCAAGCTGCTCGAGCGCATCGAACAGATGGCGCGCGGCCGCGATCCGCGCATCACGCAGGTGATGGCGGGCCTCGCGGGTGAATATGACGTCGTGCTGGTTGCGCGCAGCGACGGCGCGCTGGCGGCGGACATCCGCCCGCTCGTGCGCGTTTCGGTGACGGTGATCGCCGAGCAGAACGGCCGTCGCGAAATCGGCAGCGGCGGCGGCGGCGGACGGTACGACTACGGCTATTTCACGGATGAACTTCTGTCGAAGTACGTCGACGACGCCGTCCACGCGGCTTTGGTGAACCTCGACGCGCGTCCGGCCCCGGCTGGCGCGATGACCGTCGTGCTCGGACCGGGCTGGCCCGGCGTGCTGCTGCACGAAGCAATCGGCCACGGTCTGGAAGGCGACTTCAACCGCAAGGGCTCGTCGGCGTTCGCCGGGCGCATCGGTGAGCAGGTCGCGGCGAAGGGCGTGACGGTGGTCGACGACGGCACGCTGCCGAATCGCCGCGGCTCGCTCAACATCGACGACGAAGGCAACCCGACGCAGTGTACGACGCTGATCGAAGACGGCATCCTGAAGGGCTATATCCAGGACACGCTGAACGCGCGCCTGATGAAAATGCCCGTGACGGGCAACGCGCGCCGCGAATCGTATGCAGCCCTGCCGATGCCGCGCATGACCAACACGTACATGCTCAACGGCGACAAGGATCCGCAGGAAATCATCGCTTCCGTGAAGAACGGTCTGTATGCGGTGAACTTCGGCGGCGGCCAGGTCGACATCACGAACGGCAAGTTCGTGTTCTCGGCGTCTGAGGCGTACATGATCGAAAACGGCAAGATCACGTATCCCGTCAAGGGCGCGACGCTGATCGGCAGCGGCCCGGAGTCGCTCAAGTATGTGAGCATGATCGGTAACGACATGTCGCTGGATACGGGCGTCGGCGTGTGCGGCAAGGAAGGCCAGAGCGTGCCCGTCGGCGTCGGTCAGCCTACGCTGCGCATCGACAAGATGACGGTCGGCGGCACGGTGTGATTTCAGGTAACACGCACGCTTTACGCGTTGAAAGCGCGAAGCGTGCGGATTTTCCGCATTTTTAGGGCCTGCGGCTTGCCAACCGAGCAAACCTCGGGTTATAAAGCCAATCAACCTTTTTGACGAGCCATCCCTTTTTCGCCATGTCCGCCAAGTTCTATTTTTATTTCTTTTGGGCATCTCAGACCGCTGGCGGATCGAGAGGGGTGTGAACGTACATAAGCACCTGAAATTCCCGAAAAAACCGCCAGCGAGTCTGGCGGTTTTTTTTCGTCCCTAACAACTTTGACTGTGACCTTTTTAGCCTGTTGACCTGTTCGCTGCGTCGCCGTCGTCAGATAGCAGACCGCTCGAACCGCGCTACTAAACGAATCGAGGAGAAACCCATGCCCCCGCACAATACCGACGATGTCCGCATCCGCGAATTGAAAGAACTGACGCCGCCCGCGCACCTGATCCGCGAATTCCCGTGCGACGAGAAGGTGTCGGATCTGATCTTCAACGCGCGCCAGTCGATGCATCGGATTCTGCACGGCATGGACGACCGCCTGATCGTCATCATCGGGCCGTGCTCGATTCACGACCCGAAGGCCGCGATGGAATACGCCGGCCGCCTGATCGAGCAGCGCAAGCGCTTCGCTGGCGAACTGGAAGTCGTGATGCGCGTGTACTTCGAAAAGCCGCGCACGACAGTGGGCTGGAAGGGCCTCATCAACGACCCGTACATGGACAACAGCTTCAAGATCAACGACGGCCTGCGCGCTGCGCGCGAACTGCTGGTGAAGATCAACGAGCTGGGTCTGCCCGCCGGCACCGAATACCTCGACATGATCAGCCCGCAGTACATCGCCGATCTGATCTCGTGGGGCGCGATCGGCGCACGCACGACGGAGTCACAAGTGCATCGTGAACTCGCGTCGGGCCTGTCGTGCCCCGTGGGCTTCAAGAACGGCACCGACGGCAACGTGAAGATCGCCGTCGACGCGATCAAGGCGGCATCGCAGCCGCACCATTTCCTGTCGGTGACCAAGGGTGGCCACTCGGCGATCGTCTCGACGGCAGGCAATGAGGACTGCCACATCATCCTGCGCGGCGGCAAGACGACGAACTACGACGCCGACAGCGTGAACGCCGCGTGCAGCGACATCGGCAAGGCCGGCCTTGCAGCGCGCCTGATGATCGACGCGAGCCACGCCAACAGCTCGAAGAAGCACGAGAACCAGATTCCCGTGTGCGCGGATATCGGCCGCCAGATCGCGGCGGGCGACGAGCGCATCGTTGGCGTGATGGTCGAATCGCATCTCGTCGCGGGCCGTCAGGACCTGCAGGAAGGCTGCGAGTTGACCTACGGCCAGAGCGTCACGGACGCCTGCATCGGCTGGGACGACAGCATCGGCGTGCTGGAAGGTCTCGCGGATGCCGTCAAGCAGCGCCGCATTGCACGCGGCAGCGGCAACTGAACGCCGCGCTTCCCCCAACGCACATCGTGCCCGGCTCATGCAGCCGGGCTTTTTTTTGGCCATTCGGCCGAATCGAATTTTCTCGTCCCTTTCGGTACCTTCAAATCTCGTTCCGGTGTTTGCGCAGATTGAACGCCGGAGATTTTAGGTATAAAATTTTGTACACGAAGGGAACACATGGAGCTGGAAAAAGAGATTCGCTGGGTCGGCTCCAGCTACAACGATCTGCTCGCGTTCCCGGATGAATCGCGCCGCCAGGCTGGCTTTCAGCTCGCCAAGGTGCAGGCGGGGCTTGATCCGGACAACTGGAAGCCGTTCGATATCGTCGGCGCGGGCACGCGCGAAATTCGCGTCAACGAGCAGGAAGGCGCATTTCGCGTGATGTACGTCGCCAAGTTTGTCGAAGCCGTTTATGTGCTGCACTGCTTCCACAAGAAGACGCAGGCTACCAGCCGGCAGGACAGGGAAATCGCCGAGGCGCGCTACCGCGCCGTGGCCAATGTGAGGAAAGTATGAAGACCATCGACACCAAGGTCCGTCACGTAACAAAACCGGGCGCGAATCTGTTTCTCGAGCTCGGCTTCCCCGCAGAAGAGGCGAAGCGCCTGCATGCCGCATCGCAAAAGCAGATCAACGACACGCGGCTGCTCAAGGAACAGCTGATGACCGAGCTGTCCACGTGGATCGAACAGCATCATCTTAAGCAGTCTGAAGCTGCGGAAATCCTGATGGTGTCGCGGCCGCGCGTGTCGGATGTCGTCAACAAGAAGACGGCCAAATTCACCATTGATACCCTCGTCGAAATGATGAGCCGTATCGGTAAGCCTGTGACGCTCGCGGTCGGCTGAGCGCTCTTGCAGGTCGCACCGCTATTCGCCGCGTTGCGGGTCCGGCCTCTTCGCGCCGCGGTCGTGCCGCCATAGCACGTCGGCGCCGCCGTCCACGCGGTTCAGCACGCGTGCCAGCACGAACAGCAGATCGGACAGCCGGTTCACATACCGGCGCGGCGCATCGTTGATCGTCTCGACAGCGCCAAGCGCGACGATCGCGCGTTCCGCGCGCCGGCAAACGGTGCGGCACACATGCGCAAGCGAAGCGGCGCGCGTGCCGGCAGGCAGAATGAATTCCTTGAGCGGCGGCAGCGTCGCGTTGTATTCGGCAAGCCACGCGTCGAGTTGCGCGAGATGGGTATCGGCAATCATCGAATGGCCTGGGATGCATAGTTCGCCGCCGAGATCGAACAGATCGTGCTGGATCGACGTGAGCGCGGCGCGGACATCGTCGGGCAATCTTTCGCACAGCAGCACGCCGATGTTCGAGTTCAATTCATCGACGTCGCCGATTGCGGCAATGCGCGCGTCGTCTTTGCGCACGCGCTTGCCGTCGCCGAGACCCGTGGTGCCGTCGTCGCCCGTGCGCGTCGCGATCTTGCTCAAGCGGTTGCCCATGATGTCCGTGTCCTCATAATGTTCCGCGATGCATCCGTCCGGATATATCGCAGTATGCCGTTCAGCTTCGATCCATTATAAGGACGATCGGGCTAACCCTTGCCGCGCCTGTCTGCAAGCATGACGCCGCGCCAACGGTCGATGGGCGTAAAATGGGCATCAACCATCAGAATATTCGCCAACAGGAGACGCAGGTGAACCATCCCGTGCCGCCCGCCCCCGTGCGCCGCCCCTTTCCTCCTGAACTTCTCACTGCGCTCAAGTCGGCATTCGGCGAACGCGTATCCACGTCCGAAGCCGTCCGAGCCCATCACGGCCGCGACGAGTCGCCATTCGACCCACAACTGCCCGACGCCGTCGTCTTCGCGCACAACACAGAAGACGTACAGAGCATCGTCAAGCTGTGCGGTCACTACGACGTGCCCATCATTCCGTATGGCAACGGTTCTTCGCTCGAAGGCCATCTGCTCGCCGTGCAAGGCGGCGTATCGATCGATCTTTCGGGGATGAACCGCGTGCTGTCGATCAACGCGGAAGATCTGACCGTCACCGTCGAGCCCGGCATTTCACGCAAACAGTTGAACGAAGCGTTGCGGGACACAGGTCTGTTCTTCCCCATCGATCCGGGCGCCGATGCGAGCATCGGCGGGATGTCGGCGACGCGCGCGTCGGGCACGAACGCCGTGCGCTATGGCACGATGCGCGAAAACGTACTCGGCCTGACCGTCGTGCTCGCGGATGGCCGCGTGACCCAGACGGGTACGCGCGCGCGCAAGTCGTCGGCGGGCTACGACCTCACGCGCCTGTTCGTCGGCTCGGAAGGCACGCTCGGCGTGATCACGGAAATCACCGTGCGCCTGTACCCGCAGCCCGAAGCGGTATCGGCGGCTGTCTGCACGTTCCCTTCAATGGGCGATGCTGTGCGCGCGGTGATCGAAACCATCCAGATCGGCGTGCCGATCGCGCGCGTCGAGTTCGTCGATTCGCTCGCCGTCCGCTCGATCAACCGTCATTCGAACCTGACGCTGCGCGAAGCGCCCACGCTGTTCTTCGAGTTTCACGGCACGGAAGCCGGCGTGAAGGAGCAAGCTGAACTGGTGCAGGAAATCGCCGCGCAGAATAGCGGCAAAGGCTTCGAGTGGGCGACGCGTCCGGAAGACCGCAGCCGTCTGTGGAACGCGCGTCACAACGCGTACTTTGCGATGCTGCAACTCAAGCCCGGCAGCCGCGCCGTCACCACCGACGTTTGCGTGCCCATCTCGCGGCTTGCCGAATGCGTGGTCGAAACGGAAGAAGACCTGAAAGCCTCGCCGCTGCCCTGCCCGATCGTCGGGCACGTCGGCGACGGCAACTTCCACGTCGCGATGCTGATCGACCCGAACAAGCCGGAAGAACTGGAGGAGGCGGAGCGCCTGAATCATCGCATCGTGCAGCGCGCGCTGCGCATGGACGGCACCTGCACGGGCGAACATGGCGTGGGCCTGCACAAGATGGGCTTTCTGGTCGAAGAACACGGCCCCGTTGCCGTCGACGTGATGCGCTCGATCAAGCATTCGCTCGATCCACGCAACCTGATGAATCCGGGCAAGATCTTTACGTGGGCCTAGGCCGGGCATAACCGTAGAGCTGGCTGCGCAGCGCAACGACGCGCGCGGCCGTCGATGGAGGAGACATTCCATGAACGCACCCGGCGAGCTGTCCCCCGAGCTTTCGCCCGAGATGCTTGCGCAACGTCAGCGCGAAGTCGTGCAGGCTTTAATGGCCGTGCTGCCAACGCATTGCCTTTTGTATCGCGAAGAAGACACCGTCGCGTACGAGTGCGACGGTCTTGCCGCATATCGGCGCTTGCCGCTGGCCGTCGCGTTGCCCGAGACGGAATCTCAGGTGCAGCGCATCGTGCAGATCTGCCACCGGTTGAACGTGCCGATCGTGCCGCGCGGCGCGGGCACGAGCCTGTCGGGCGGCGCGATGCCGATCCGGCATGGCGTCGTCGTGTCGCTCGCGCGCTTTCGCAAGATCATCGAAGTCGACCCGTATGCGCGCACAGCGACCGTGCAGCCGGGCGTGCGCAACCTGTCTATCTCGGAAGCGGCCGCGCCTTATGGTCTCTACTATGCGCCCGACCCTTCGTCGCAGATCGCCTGTACGATCGGCGGCAACGTCGCGGAAAATTCCGGCGGCGTGCATTGCCTGAAGTACGGACTGACCGTCCATAACGTGATGCGCGTGCGTGCGGTCACGATGGAAGGCGAAATCGTCGAGTTCGGTTCGCTCAGCCCGGACGCGCCGGGCCTCGACCTGCTGGCTGTCGTGATCGGCAGCGAAGGCATGTTCGCGATCGTCACGGAAGTCACAGTCAAGCTGATTCCCAAGCCACAGGCCTCGCAGGTCATCATGGCGAGTTTCGACGACGTCGTGAAAGGCGGCGACGCCGTCGCGGGCATCATCGCCGCGGGCATCATCCCCGCCGGCCTGGAAATGATGGATAAGCCAGCCACGCGCGCCGTCGAGGAATTCGTGCAAGCGGGCTACGACCTCGACGCAGCGGCCATCCTGTTGTGCGAGTCGGACGGCACGCCCGAGGAAGTGAGCGAAGAAATCGTCCGGATGACGGCCGTCTTGCGCGAGCAAGGCGCCACGCGCATCCAGATTTCGCGCACGGAGGCCGAGCGGCTGCGTTTCTGGTCGGGCCGCAAGAATGCGTTCCCGGCCGCCGGCCGTATTTCGCCCGACTACTACTGCATGGACGGTACCGTGCCGCGCCGCAGCATCGGGCCGCTGCTCGCGCGCATCGAAGAGATGGAAAAGAAGTACAACCTGCGCTGCATCAACGTGTTCCATGCGGGCGACGGCAACATGCATCCGCTGATCCTGTTCAACGGCAACGATCTCGACGAGTGGCACCGCGCCGAGGCATTCGGTTGCGACATTCTCGAAACCTGCGTCGAGCTGGGCGGAACGGTGACGGGCGAACATGGCGTGGGCATCGAGAAAATCAATTCGATGTGCGTGCAGTTTTCCCCGGAAGAACGCGATGCGTTCCACGCGGTCAAGCGCGCCTTCGATCCCGCCTGCCTGCTCAATCCCGACAAGGGCATCCCGACGCGCGCCCGCTGCGCCGAGTACGGCAAGATGCATGTGCGCGGAGGGCTGCTGCCTCATCCCGATATACCTCGTTTTTGAGTACCCGTTTTTGAGCACCTTCTTGCGCTGCCGGACCATGCGCGCCCTTGAACCAACATAACGCATAAGCGCAGCAGTACGTTTTATACGGGTCCGAACCGGGTTGCGAGCGCGGCTTGCCTCGGTACAATCGAAAGCACTACAACGAAGCAACGCACCATGAAAGAGGACGACATCGTCGCCGCGTGGTCGGAACGGGTTCGCGCTGCCACGGCCGCGCAGCAGCCGATCCGCATCCGTGGCGGTGGCACGAAGGACTGGTACGGCCAGTCATTGCAGGGTGAGGTCCTCGACACGCGCGCGCATCGCGGCGTCATCGCCTACGATCCGGCCGAACTGGTCATCACGGCGCGCGCCGGCACGCCGCTCCTCGAAATCGAAGCGGCGCTTGCTGAACACGACCAGATGCTCGCTTTCGAGCCGCCCCACTTCGGCCCGCAAGCCACGCTTGGCGGCTGCATTGCGGCTGGCATTGCTGGACCGCGCCGTCATTCGGCGGGCGCGGCACGCGACTTCGTGCTCGGCGCCATCGTCATGAACGGCCAGGGCCAGGTGCTGACGTTCGGCGGCCAGGTCGTGAAGAATGTTGCGGGTTACGACGTATCCCGGCTGATGGCGGGTTCTCTAGGAACGCTCGGGCTGATTCTCCAGTTGTCCGTCAAGGTGTTGCCGCGCCCGAAGGCCGAAGCGACGCTCAAGTTCGACATGAATGGCACCGACGCCGTCCGCAAGCTCAACGAATGGGGCGGCCGCCCGCTTCCCATTACGGGCAGCGCGTGGCGACACGGCACGCTCGCCGTGCGGCTTGGCGGCGCCGAGGCGGCCGTCAAGTCAGCGCGCACGTCGCTGGGCGGCGAAGTGGTCGATGCCGTCGAAGCCGAACGCTTCTGGGCGGGCCTGCGCGAACAGACCGACCCGTTCTTCGCAGCGATCGCGCCGAAGTCCGCGCTCTGGCGCCTCGCGCTGCCGACCATCACCGAGCCGCTGCAACTGCCCGGCGCGCAACTGATGGAATGGGGCGGCGCGCAACGCTGGTGGATCACCGACGCCGACGCGCAGACCGTGCGCATCAGCGCGAAACAGGCGGGCGGCCACGCGACGATCTTCCGCACCGGCCTCGGCTACGACCGAGGCGCAGGCGTGTTCACGCCGCTGCCCGCACCGCTGATGAAGATCCATCGCGGCCTGAAAGCTGCTTTCGACCCGGCCCGCATCTTCAATCGCGGCCGGTTGTACTCCGACTTCTGAGCGCCTGATGCAAACCAATCTCGCCGACTTCATGCGCAACACGCCGGACGGTGAAGAAGCCGACGCCATCCTGCGCAAATGCGTGCATTGCGGCTTTTGCACGGCCACCTGCCCGACCTATCAACTGCTCGGCGACGAGCTCGACGGTCCGCGCGGGCGTATCTATCTGATCAAGCAGATGGTGGAAGGCGCGCCCGTCACGCGCAGCACGCAACTGCATCTCGACCGTTGCCTCACATGCCGCAGCTGCGAATCGACCTGCCCTTCCGGCGTGCAGTACGGCAAGCTCATCGAGATAGGTCGCAAGCTCACCGAAGAGAAAGTGCCGCGCCCGTTCGGCCAGCGCCTGATGCGCCGGATGCTGGCGAGCTTCGTGCCGAACAGCACGCTGTTCACGCCCGCGATGCGGCTTGGCCAACACTTCCGCCCGCTGCTGCCGAAGAAACTGCGCGACAAGGTCCCGCAACGGCAACGCCAGCTCGAATGGCCGACGGCCACGCATCCGCGCAAGATGTTGATGCTGGCCGGGTGTGTGCAGCCTTCGATGATGCCGAACGTCAACATTGCGACGGCACGCGTGCTCGACGCGCTCGGCATTCAGACCGTGATTGCACCGGAAGCCGGCTGTTGCGGCGCGATCCGCCTGCACCTCGGCTACAACGACGAAGCGCTCGATGACGTGCGGCAAAACATCGACGCGTGGTGGCCACATGTCGAACAGGGCGCTGAAGCGATCGTGATGAACGCCTCGGGCTGCGGCGCGACGGTCAAGGAATACGCGCACCTGCTGCGCAACGACCCTGCCTACGCGGAAAAAGCGAAACGCATTGTCGAACTGACGCGCGACATCAGCGAAATCCTGCCGGACTTCGAAGAAGCGCTGACGCCCCTCACGCGTCGCCGCGCAATTCATACGGTTGCGTATCACCCGCCCTGCACGCTGCAACATGGCCAGCAGATTCGCGGCAAGGTCGAGCATCTGCTGAACGCGCTCGGCATCGATGTCAGGCTGCCCGCCGATAGCCATCTATGTTGCGGCTCGGCCGGCACCTATTCGCTCACGCAGCCCGCGCTTTCGTACGCATTGCGCAACCAGAAGCTGGAAAAGCTGAAGGCACAGGAGCCACAGATCATCGTGTCTGCGAACGTAGGTTGCATTGCGCATCTGCAAAGCGGCACCTCCACGCCTGTCGTGCATTGGGTCGAACTCGTCGAGCACATGCTCGCGTCCTGATCGGCAGAATCGGTTACAGACGGGTTGCGCGCAACCTGGCCGTTCGGCCAGGTCGTGACGCGCGGGCGGCGTCCGTATAATTCGATTCGTCGCCCCTCGCATCGGTACTCAACGCTTCATGCCCGCTCTCGCTCACAATCTCGACGCAGTGCATCAGCGCATCGCCCTCGCCGCGCAGGTCGCGGGCCGCGATCCGCGTTCCATTGCGTTGCTGGCCGTCTCCAAGACCTTTCCCGCTGAAGACGTTCGCGCCGCGCATGCCGCGGGCCAGCGCGCGTTCGGCGAAAACTACGTGCAGGAAGCGCTGACGAAAATCGAGGCGCTGTCCGATCTGCGCGCATCGCTCGGCTGGCATTTCATCGGGCCGCTGCAATCGAACAAGACGCGTCCCGTCGCCGAAAACTTCGACTGGGTGCATTCCGTCGACCGGCTGAAAATCGCGCAGCGTTTGTCCGAGCAGCGGCCAGATGCACTGCCGCCGCTCAATGTGTGCCTGCAGGTGAACATCAGCGGCGAGGCCTCGAAAAGCGGCGTGATGCCGGACGAAGCCGTCGAAGTCGCGCGCCAGATCGCCGCGCTGCCCAGGCTGCGTCTGCGCGGCCTGATGGCGATTCCCGAACCGGCAGGCGACGTCGAGCAGCAACGCGTGCCGCATCGCGCATTGCGCGAGCTGTTCGAAAAGCTGCTCGCGGACGGTCTCGAACTCGACACGCTGTCGATGGGCATGTCGGGCGACCTCGAAGCGGCCGTGCTCGAAGGCGCGACCATCGTTCGCATCGGCACGGCTATCTTCGGCGCCCGCGATTACTCTCACTGAACTTCCGAACATCATGAAAATTGCCTTCATCGGCGGCGGCAACATGGCCGCCGCACTCATCGGCGGTCTGATCAAGCGCGGCGTTGCGCCGTCGGATATCCGCGCAATCGATCCCAACGAAGACGCGCGCAAGCGTAGCGAGCAGCAATTCGGCATCGGCACGAGCGCTTCGGCGGATGCGTCGCTGCAATCGTTCGATGCGATCGTGCTGGCCGTGAAGCCGCAGATCGTCAAGGACGTCGCAGCAGCGCTCGCGCCGCATCTGTCGGCGTCACAGCTCGTCATCAGCATCGTCGCGGGCATTCGCGGCGCGGACCTCGGGCGCTGGCTAGGCGGTCACGCGCGTCTCGTGCGCACCATGCCGAACACGCCTGCGCTGATCGGCATGGGCGTGACAGGACTCGTCGCGATGGAAGGCGTCGACGCAGCGGGACGCGAGCTGGCCTCGCAGGTGCTCGGCGCGGTCGGCGAAACGGTGTGGTTCGACGACGAAGCGAAGATCGACGCCGTCACCGCGATCTCCGGCAGCGGCCCGGCCTACGTGTTCTATTTCATCGAGGCGATGCAGGAAGCGGCGCGTCAGCTCGGCATGGACGAAGAGCAAGGCCGCGCGCTGGCCGTCGCGACGTTCACGGGCGCAGCGCAACTCGCTGCGCAGTCGGGCGAACCGGCAAGCGTGTTGCGCGAGCGCGTGACGTCGAAGGGCGGCACGACGGCTGCGGCGCTCGCCGCGTTCGACGCGCAAGGCGTGAAGGACGCAATCGTGCGCGGCGCACTGGCTGCGGACGCGCGCGCGCGTGAAATGGGCGAGGAATTCGGCAAGCAGTGATGTCGCTTGCCTGACTGGCACAGGCGGACGAAGCAGCGATGCGCGTGCTTCGTCTCGCCGGACACTAGCGAATAGCGTCTAGAACGCCTGCGCCGCGTAATGCGCGGCAATGCCGGCGAACAACGCGCCGCCGAGCCAGTTGTTATGCCGGAACGCCGCGAAACACGGCATGCGTTCACGGTCCTTGATCAGCGTGTAGTGATAGACGGCACAACCCGCCGCCGCGGCAAGACCGATCCAGTACAGCACGCCGAAGCTCAGCGCAACGCCGATGCCCACATAGATACCGAGCGTCACCGCGTAGCAGAGCATGATCGCAAGTACGTCGAAGCGGCCGAACGTCAATGCGGACGTGCGAATGCCGATCTTGATGTCGTCGTCGCGATCGACCATCGCGTATTCGGTGTCATACGCGACCGACCAGAACACGTTCGCAATCAGCATCACCCACGCGAGCAACGGCACCTGATTCTGGATGGCGGCGAACGCCATTGGAATGCCGAAGCCAAACGCGATGCCCAGATACGCCTGTGGAATCGCGAAGAAGCGCTTCGTGAACGGATACGTGCCGGCGACGAACAGCGCGGCCACGGACAACTCCTTCGTCAGCGCATTGAGCGGCAGGATCAGGAGGAACGCGATCAGCGAAAGCCCCGCTGCCAGCGCCACGGCTTCCCATGCCTTGATCTTGCCCGACGTGATCGGCCGGTTTTCGGTGCGCTTCACATAGCGATCGAAGTCACGATCCGCGTAGTCGTTGATCGCGCAGCCGGCCGAGCGCATCAGTATCGTGCCGAGCGCGAAGATCACCAGCAAGGACAGCGACGGATGACCATCCGACGCGATCCATAACGCGTTGAGAGTGGGCCACAGCAGCAGCAGGCTGCCGATCGGCTTGTCCATGCGGACAAGTCGCAGATAGAGCGGGAGTCGGGCGAACATGGCGGTGCGCGGAGATACGATTCCCGTATTTTAGAGCAGCGCGCGTCACAGACTCATTCCAACGCGCAAGCACAAAACAAAAGCCCGGCGGAATCTAACCCGCCGGGCTTTCTTTGCCACATCTGCAGCGCAGCAGCGAGCGCTTCATACAGCGCCCGCGCTACACCGCGACAGAGATTACGCCAGCATCGAACGCAGCATCCACGCGTTCTTTTCGTGCGTCTGCATGCGTTGCGTCAGCAAGTCGGCCGTCGGCTCGTCGTGTGCCGCGTCCGTCACCGGGAAGATCGCGCGCGCGGTGCGCACCACCGATTCCTGGCCTTCCACCAGCTGGCGGATCATGTCTTCCGCGGCGGGCACGCCGTCCGCTTCAGCGATCGACGACAGCTTCGCGAATTCCTTGTAGCTGCCCGGCGCGGCAACGCCCAGCGCGCGGATGCGCTCGGCGATCAGATCGACGGCCAAGGCCAGTTCCGTGTACTGCGTTTCGAACATCAGATGCAGCGTGTTGAACATCGGACCCGTCACGTTCCAATGGAAGTTATGGGTCTTCAGATAAAGCGTGTAAGTGTCGGCGAGAAGACGCGAGAGACCTTCTGCGATTTTCTTGCGATCCTTGTCGCTGATACCAATATTGACGTGCTGTACGGCTTCTTTCTTGGCCATGATGACTCCTTTTAAGAGTGATACGAACCGGTCTGCATGCCCGGAACTGCGCGTGTGCAATCGTTCAACGCTCGAACGCCCGCCAGTTTATCGTAGAACTGACAACCGTTCGCGAGACCCAACGCCGCGCTGCTCGTGCCTTCCAGACCACGCATGGCCATGCGCGATTCGTCATCCGCGGACTGCATGCACGAGACTTGCGACGATCGTCATATAGCCACTGCCGAGGATCGCGAAACCCACGAGCTTCTGGAAAAGCACGGGGCCGTTCACCTGTTGCGCGACGCTGCCGGCATCGCGAGCGTTACGTGCATTACCTGCCTGAAATCCAACCGCGTTCATCACCATCTGAACCATGATCTTTCTCCCTGTGGACGGCAGCACCTTGCCGCCGTCCACTAACTGATACGTTACTTCGCGTTCGCTTTTGCGAGCGCCTCGATTGCTGCAATCACGCCTTCCGCATACGCGGGATCGATCTTGCGGAAATGCTCGACCTGGCGCGCGACGATATCCGCGGGCACGCCTTCGATCGCCCGCGCGATGTTGCTAAACAAACGCCCACGCTGCGCGTCGTCGAAGATCCGGAACAACGCAGCCGGCTGGCTGTAGTAGTCGTCGTCCTCGCGATGGTTGTAGTGATCGACATTGCCTGCCGCGAGCGGCGGCTCGATCGCGTTACGGTCCTGCGCGAAGGCGCCGAAACGGTTCGGCTCGTAGTTCACGTTGCCGCCGAGGTTGCCGTCCACACGCATGCCACCATCACGATGGAACGAGCGCACATTCGGCGCGCGCGACGCGTTCACGGGAATCAGATGGTGATTCACGCCAAGACGATAGCGTTGCGTGTCGCCGTACGAGAACAGACGCCCTTGCAACAGACGGTCCGGCGAGAAGCCAATGCCCGGCACCACGTTGGCCGGCGTGAACGCTGCCTGCTCGACATCCGAGAAGTAGTTCTGCGCGTTGCGGTTCAACTCGATCACACCGACGTCGATAAGCGGGTAATCCTTGTACGGCCAGACCTTCGTGACATCGAACGGGTTGTAGCGATACGTCGCCGCGTCCGCTTCGGGCATCACCTGAATCTGAAAACGCCACTTCGGGAAGTTGCCGTCGTCGATCGATCCGACCAGGTCACGCTGCCCGCTTTCACGATCGCGCGCGACCACTTGCGCGGCCTCTTCGTCGGTGTAGTTCTCGATGCCCTGCATCGACTTGAAGTGGAACTTCACCCAGAAGCGCTCGTTGTCGGCGTTGATGAACGAATACGTGTGCGAGCCGAAGCCGTGCATCTGCCGATAATTCTTCGGAATGCCGCGATCGCTCATCACGATCGTCACCTGATGCAGCGACTCCGGATGATGCGCAAAAAAGTCCCACGCGTTCGTCGCGCTGCGCATGTTCGTGTACGGATCGCGCTTTTGCGTGTGGATGAAGTCCGGAAACTTCAACGGATCGCGGATGAAGAACACGGGCGTGTTGTTGCCGACCACGTCCCAGTTGCCCTCTTCCGTATAGAACTTGATCGAGAATCCGCGCACGTCGCGCTCGGCGTCGGCGGCACCACGCTCGCCCGCCACCGTCGAAAAGCGCATGAACAGCGGCGTTTCCTTGCCGACTTCCGCAAACACCTTCGCCTTCGTATAGCGCGAGATGTCGTGCGTCACCTTGAACGTGCCGAACGCGCCCGAGCCCTTCGCGTGAACGCGGCGCTCGGGAATCACTTCACGGTCGAAGTGCGCGAGCTTTTCGATCAGCCACACGTCCTGCAGCGCGACGGGTCCGCGCGGGCCAGCCGTCAGCGAATTCTGGTTGTCGGCGACGGGTGCGCCCGAGGCGGTGGTGAGATTGCGTTCAGACATAGTTATTCTCCGGGTGATCCTAAGGAATGCGGTCCTGCTGATTCGGTTTTGGCTACTTCGAATGGGAAGGAGACGTGCGGCGCGCCATCAGGCGGACAGTGCGCGATCGACGAGCAGCGAGAACGCGATGGTCCTGAAGCCGGACGCGTTGCTACCGCTCGATGCCGCTTGCTGCGGCGATGGGGAAACAGACTTGAACAGCGAAGACGTGGATGGCTGCATGATTTCCTCCGTTTGTAGTGGTGGATCGCTGGGACCCATGGAGGAAATCTTAAAGAAAACTATCGAAAACTGCGATTTGATTAATTTTATATATTCGATAGTCGCCGCCTCATGCAGAAGGCGGGAGGCGACGCAGCGGCAGCATCGGCTGCCCGTGCGTCGCGGCAAAGGCAGTTAGTTAGTTGACGGCAGCGGGCAAATCCAGCTTCCTCACGCCCGGCAGATCGCAGGCCGAGATGGCGTCGCAGATCGCATCGATGGCGGGCATTCGCGTGAAACTCTTGCGCCAGGCCAGCACCACGCGGCGGTCCGGCACCGGCTCGTCGAACGGCACGTAGCTGAGCAGCCCTGAATCGACGCCGCCGGCGTGCGGCTTCACCTCATGCACCGACATGCGCGGCAGCACGGTAATGCCCACGCCGCTCGCGACCATATGCCGGATGGTTTCCAGCGACGACCCTTCGAAGGTCTTCTGGATGCCGTCCGCGTTCTGCGAGAAGCGCATCAGTTCCGGGCACACGCCGAGCACGTGATCGCGGAAGCAGTGGCCGCTACCGAGCAGCAGCATGGTTTCCTGCTTGAGATCGCCAGGATCGATCTTGCTGCGCGACTCCCACGCGTGACCCGACGGCAGCGCGACGACGAACGGCTCGTCGTACAGCGGGCGCAGCATCAGGCCCGTTTCCGGAAACGGCAGCGCCATGATCGCGACGTCGATCTCGCCTTGCTTGAGCAGCTCAATCAGCTTGAGCGTGTAATTTTCCTGCAGCATCAGCGGCATCTGCGGGACGCGCTTGATCATCTGTTTAACGAGCGTCGGCAACAGATACGGTCCAATCGTATAGATCACGCCCAGGCGCAGCGGCCCAAGCAGCGGGTCCTTGCCCTGCTTGGCGATTTCCTTGATGGCGAGCGTCTGTTCGAGCACGCGCTGCGCCTGCGTGACGATCTGCTCGCCAATCGGCGTGACGCTGACTTCGCTCGTGCCGCGCTCGAAAATCTGCACGTTTAGCTCGTCTTCGAGCTTCTTGATTGCGACGGACAACGTCGGCTGGCTCACAAAACACGCTTCTGCCGCGCGGCCGAAGTGGCGCTCGCGCGCAACCGCGACGATATATTTCAGTTCGGTGAGGGTCATTGGGGACCAATCAGGGCGATAGATTCGATAGGTTTCTGTTATACACCTATGGGGCCAATTCGCCAACCTTCTAGCCAGATTCAGCCGTTGTGCGGCGCGCAAGCGCTTCCACCCGCGGCCTTCATCACGCTTTCAGATACTGTTCGCGGGTGTTCAGCCAGCGCAAAAGATGCTGCGTGACGACGTTCGGATACTGCTCGAGCAGCGTCGTCGCCGCCTCGCGCGCCGGCTCGATCAGCCAGCCGTCGTTTTCCAGATCGGCGAAGCGCAGCATCGCGGCACCCGACTGCCGCGCGCCGAGAAATTCGCCCGGACCGCGAATTTCGAGGTCGCGACGGGCGATTTCGAAGCCGTCGGTCGTTTCGCGCATGGTTTGCAGGCGCGCGCGGGCCGTCATCGACAGCGGCCCGGCGTACATCAGCACGCACACAGACGCCGCACTGCCGCGCCCCACCCGCCCGCGCAACTGATGCAACTGCGCAAGGCCGAAACGCTCCGCGTGCTCGATCACCATCAGCGACGCATTCGGCACGTCGACGCCCACTTCGATCACCGTCGTCGCGACCAGCAACTGCACTTCGTTGCGGCTGAACGCGTCCATCACGGTGGCTTTCTCGACGGGCGTGAGGCGCCCATGGACCAGCCCGACGTTCAGTTCCGGCAGCGTGGCGACGAGCGTCTCGTACGTTTCGACGGCCGTCTGCAATTGCAGCGTCTCGCTTTCCTCGATCAGCGGACACACCCAGTACACCTGGCGGCCTGTGAGCGCCGCCTCGCGCACGCGGCCGATCACTTCTTCGCGCCGCGCATCGGAGACGAGCTTGGTCAGGATCGGCGTGCGGCCGGGCGGCAATTCGTCGATCGTCGACACGTCGAGGTCCGCGTAATAAGTCATCGCGAGCGTGCGCGGAATCGGCGTCGCGGACATCATCAACTGATGCGGCTGGAAGTCGCGCGCCCCGTCTGCGGCGTTGTGCGCCTTTGCGCGCAGCGCGAGCCGCTGCTCGACGCCAAAGCGATGCTGTTCGTCGACGATCACGAGGCCGAGCCGCGCGAATTCGACAGCGTCTTGAATGATCGCGTGCGTGCCGATCACGAGTTGCGCGGTGCCGAGCGCGGCGGCTTCGATCGCGCTGCGCTTTTCCTTCGTCTTCAGGCTTCCCGCGAGCCACGCGACCGATACGCCGAGCGGCTCCAGCCATCCGCGCAATTTGCGCGCGTGCTGCTCGGCGAGGATTTCGGTCGGCGCCATCATAGCGGCCTGATAACCGGCGTCGATGGCCTGCGCGGCGGCCAGCGCAGCGACGACAGTCTTGCCGCTGCCGACGTCACCTTGCAACAGGCGCTGCATCGGATGCGGCTGAGTCAGGTCCTGCGCGATTTCCGCGCACACGCGCTGCTGCGCGTTGGTCAGCGAGAACGGCAGGGTCTTTAATAAACGCGTCACCAGGGACGCCTCATCGGTCGGCTCGCGGCGCGGCATCGCGGGCGCGGCGCGCGTGCGGCGCTCCTCGTGCGCGCGCTTGAGCGACAGTTGCTGCGCGAGCAGTTCCTCGAACTTGATACGCGTCCACGCGGGATGCGTGCCGTCGATCAGCGCCGTCTCGTCCGAATGCGAATTCGGATGATGCAGCGTGCGCACGGCGTCCATCAGTTGCGGAACATCGAGCGGCTTCAGATATTGCCGCTCGACGGGTTCTGGCAGCAATTCGGGCAGCGACGTGCGCGCCAGCGCGTTGTCGATCGCCTTGCGCAGATACGCCTGTGAGACGCCTGCCGTGCTCGGATAGACAGGCGTGAGCGCCTGCGGCAGCGGCGTGTCTTCATCGACGACGCGCACGGCGGGATGCACCATCTCCATACCGAAGAAGCCGCCGCGCACGTCGCCGCGCACGCGCAGCCGCACGCCGATCGACATCTGCTTGACCTGCGAGCCGTAGAAATTGAGGAAGCGCAGGATCAGCTCGTCACCCGCGTCGTCGCGCATTTTCACCAGTAACTGGCGGCGCGGCCGGTATGCAATCTCGTTGTCGTACACGACGCCTTCCGTCTGCGCGATGCCGCCCGGCAGCAACTCGCCGATCGGCGTGAGCGAAGTTTCGTCCTCGTAGCGCATCGGCAGATGCAGCACCAGATCGATATCGCGCGTGAGGCCCAGCTTGGCGAGCTTGTCGGCGGTTTTGGCGAGCGTGGGTTTTTTCGCGGCGGCGGGCTTTTTCGTGCCTTCCGCAGCAGGCACGCCGGGCTCCTGGGTCACATCCGCATCCGCCTTGCTCCGCGCGGCGCGGCGCTTCTTCGGAGCGCTGTCATCGTCGGTTTCGAGAGGTGAACGGGTGTCGGACAAAGGCATGAGTCGCTTCGCAAGTACAATATCGGCTTCAGAAGTTTTACGGCCAGTGCGCGTGAGTGATGCGCGCACACAGGGCCGCTGCGGCAATGTCCCGCAATCATAGCCGCTCGACGGGCGCTGTCGTAGACGCTGTTGATCCAGCCAAGCGTTCGTCCGGGGGCAATCCCGTCAAGTACCGCATCAAGCCAGTTCGCATGTTCACGCTTTCCGATTTCGATTTCGACCTGCCGCCCGAGTTGATCGCGCAAGTCGCGTTGCCCCAGCGCAGCGCGAGCCGTCTGCTCGAAGTGAACGGGCAAACCTCGCCCGCGACGCTCGTCGATCGCCATTTTGCCGATCTGCCCGACTGCATCGAGTCCGGCGATCTGCTCGTCTTCAACGATACCAAGGTTCTGAAGGCGCGCTTCATCGGCCAGAAGGCCAGTGGCGGCAAGATCGAAGTGCTGATCGAGCGTCTGACGGGCGAGCGCACCGCGCTGGCGCAAATCCGCGCCAGCAAGAGCCCGGCTGCGGGCACGACGCTGCGCCTCGCCGATGCGTTCGACGTCACCGTCGGCGAACGCGTCGAGCCGTTCTACACGCTGCATTTTCCCGATGACTGCCTGACGCTGATCGAGCAGTTCGGCCGCCTGCCGTTGCCGCCGTATATCGAGCACGACCCCGACGCGTTCGATGAAACGCGCTACCAGACGGTCTACGCTCAGAATCCGGGCGCCGTCGCCGCGCCCACGGCTGGCCTGCATTTCGACGATTCGATCTTCGCGCGCCTGGACGCAAAAGGCGTCGAGCGAGCGACGCTCACGCTGCATGTCGGCGCGGGCACGTTCCAGCCGGTGCGCGTCGAGAATATCGACGAGCACAAGATGCATAGCGAGTGGTATCAGTTGCCGCAATCGCTGGTCGACAAGATTGCGGCGACGAAGGCGCGCGGCAATCGCGTAATCGCGGTCGGCACGACGTCGATGCGCGCGCTCGAAGCCGCCGCGCGCGATGCCGACGCCGCTGGCCGGCCGCTCGCCGCGACGAGCGCCGAGACGGATATCTTCATCACGCCGGGTTACCGGTTCCGCGTGGTCGACCGGCTGGTAACGAATTTTCACCTGCCGAAGTCGACGCTGCTGATGCTGGTTTCGGCGTTCGCGGGCATCGAGACGATCCGCGCGGCGTATCGGCATGCGATCGACGAACGCTACCGCTTCTTCAGCTACGGCGACGCGATGCTGCTTACGCGCCACGACGACGCGCTTAACGCATAATCCACCACCTGCCGCCGGAAGCCCGGCGGCGCACATCAAATTGCGCCGGACTGTTCTCTGGTTGCAAACGGAGTCAACAAAATGACCGACGGTCATAACAACGCTGCACGCGCCGACCATGGCGCCTACCTTGGCGACCACATTCGCCCCGAAAACGGCCTCAAATTTGAGCTGCTCAAGACCGATGGCCAGGCGCGCCGCGGCCGCCTGACGCTGAACCACGGCGTGGTCGAAACACCGATCTTCATGCCCGTCGGCACGTATGGGACGGTGAAGGCGATCCAGCCGCGCGAACTCGAAGAAATCCGTGCGCAGATCATTCTCGGCAACACGTTCCATCTGTGGCTGCGCCCCGGACTCGAAACGATCGCGGCGCACGGCGGCCTGCACGGCTTCATGGGCTGGAAGCGCCCCATCCTCACCGACTCCGGCGGCTTCCAGGTGTTCTCGCTCGGCGACCTGCGCAAGATCACCGAAGACGGCGTCACGTTCGCGTCGCCGATCAACGGTGACAAGCTGTTCCTGTCGCCGGAAGTGTCGATGCAGATCCAGAAGGTGCTGAACTCGGACATCGTGATGCAGTTCGACGAATGCACGCCCTACGCGACCAACGGCGTGCCGACCTCGCACCAGGACGCCGCCGATTCGATGCGCATGTCGATGCGCTGGGCAAAGCGCTCGATCGACGAATTCAACCGGCTCGGCAATCCGAATGCATTGTTCGGCATCGTCCAGGGCGGCATGTTCGAAGACCTGCGCGACGAATCGCTCGCGGGGCTGTCGGAGATCGGCTTCCACGGTCTCGCGATTGGCGGGCTGTCCGTCGGCGAGCCGAAGGAAGACATGATGCGCGTGCTGAACCACATCGGCCCGAAGCTGCCCGCCGACAAGCCGCACTACCTGATGGGCGTCGGCACGCCGGAAGACCTCGTGGCGGGCGTCGCAGCGGGCGTTGACATGTTCGACTGCGTGATGCCGACCCGCAACGCGCGCAACGGCTGGCTCTTCACGCGTTTCGGCGACATCAAGATCCGCAACGCCACGCACAAGAATTCGGTGCGCCCGCTCGACGAGCAATGCGGCTGCTACACGTGCCGCAATTTCACGCGCGGCTATCTGCACCATCTGCACCGCGTCGGCGAGATTCTCGGCGCGCAGCTGAACACGATCCACAACCTGCACTACTACCTCGAACTGATGCAGGAAATGCGCGACGCCATCGACGCGCAGATGTTCGACGCCTTCAGGAAGCTGTTTCACGAAAACCGGGCGCGCGGGACGGAACAGAGTTAAACGCGACGTCAGGCGACGCGCAAAAACCGTTCTCCCACATAGCGCGTCAGACATTACAATTAACTTTCGGAATATCGGCACCCCCCTTGACAAGCCGTCAGGAAAACCCGTTCCGGGTGCCGTCCCGCAAATGGCCGGTGGTAGAATAACCGGCTGATTTTTTTGATTGTTATAACGGAGAGACCAACGTGTCGTTCATTACCGATGCCTTCGCGCAAGGCAGTGCAGCTGGTGGCGCCGAATCCAGCCTGATGAGCTTCCTGCCGCTGATTCTGATGTTCGCGGTGCTGTATTTCATCATGATTCGCCCGCAAATGAAGCGCCAGAAGGAACACCGCAATATGCTCTCCGCCATGGCGAAGGGTGACGAAGTCGTGACGAACGGCGGCATCGTCGGCAAGGTGACCAAGGTCGGCGAAGCCTACGTTGGCGTCGAAATCGCTGAAGGTACGGAAATCACCGTGCAGAAGTCGTCGGTGACGACCATTCTGCCGAAGGGCACCCTGAAGTCGCTGTAAGGCCTGCTCTCTCGCGTCCGGCGCGGCCTCGCGTCGATCGAAGCAAACCACCCATGCTTCTGCCCGCCGCGCTCATCGCCGGACGCATCGCTTTCAAGCCAACCTCCCGTTGGACCACCCCATGAATCGTTATCCCCTCTGGAAGTATGTCGTGATGCTGGTGGCGCTCGTCATCGGCCTCGTGTACACGCTGCCCAATTTCTTCGGCGAAGCGCCGGCGGTGCAGGTGTCGAGCGGCAAGGCAACGGTGAAGCTCGATTCGACCACGCTGTCGCAGGTCGAAGCGGCGCTCGCATCCAGCCAGATCAAGCCGGACGACGTCACGTTCGACAATTCCTCGCAGAACGCGAACATTCGCGTGCGTCTGAAGGACACCGACACGCAGTTGCACGTGAAGGACCTGCTGCAAAAGGCGCTCAATAGCGACCCGAGCGATCCGCAGTACATCGTCGCGCTGAATCTGCAGAGTGCGTCGCCGCGCTGGCTGACCGCCCTGCACGCACTGCCCATGTACCTCGGTCTCGATCTGCGCGGCGGCGTTCACTTCCTGCTGCAGGTCGACATGGCAGGGGCGCTGAACAAGAAGCTGGATTCGGACGCATCGGATGCGCGCACGCTGTTGCGCGACAAGGGTATCCGCGATGGCGGCGTGAACCGCACTGGCCAGACGGTGGTCGTCAATTTCGCCGACCAGGACGTCGCAGAAAACGCGCGCAAGCAACTGACGACGGCCGTTTCCGAACTCCAGTGGGCGACGCAGCCGAACCCGGCGGGCGGCTTCCAGGTGGTGGGCACGTTCACGCCGGCCGTGCAGAAGACGGTCGAGGACGCGGCGCTCAAGCAGAACATCACGACGCTGCATAACCGCGTCAACGAACTCGGCGTGGCCGAGCCGGTGATCCAGCAGCAAGGCTCCGACCGCATCGTCGTCGAACTGCCGGGCGTGCAGGACACGGCGAAGGCGAAGGACATCATCGGCCGCACGGCGACGCTCGAAGCGCGCCTGGCCGACCCGAACGGCCTGCATCCGAACCCGGGCGACCCGGTTCCGGCGGGCGACGAGCTCTTCACGCAAGGCAACGCCGCGCCCGTGCTGCTGCGCAAGGCCGTGATCTTCACGGGCGACCGCATCATCGACGCGTCGGCGGGCTTCGACGAACATCAACGTCCGTCCGTCAACATCCGTCTCGACTCGGCAGGCGGCCGCGCGGTGCGCAGCGTATCGCGCGACAACATCGGCAAGCCGATGGCGATGGTGCTGTTCGAAAAGGGCAAGGGCGAAGTGCTGACGGTCGCGACGATCCAGTCGGAACTGGGCGACCGCTTCCAGATCACCGGCCAGCCGACGCCGCAAGCCGCCACCGATCTCGCACTGCTGCTGCGCGCCGGTTCGCTCGCGGCGCCGATGGACATCATCGAAGAACGCACGATCGGCCCGAGCCTTGGCGCGGACAACATCAAGAAGGGCTTCCACTCGGTGGTGTGGGGCTTTGCGGCAATCGCCGTCTTCATGATCGCGTACTACATGCTGTTCGGTTTGATCTCGATGATCGGGCTGTCGGTGAACCTGCTGCTGCTGATCGCCATTCTGTCGATGCTGCAGGCCACGCTGACTTTGCCGGGCATTGCCGCTATCGCGCTCGCGCTCGGTATGGCGATCGACGCGAACGTGCTGATCAACGAGCGCGTGCGTGAAGAACTGCGCAACGGCGCGCCGCCGCAACTGGCCATCCAGAACGGCTACGCGCATGCATGGGCGACGATTCTCGACTCGAACGTGACGACGCTGATCGCCGGTCTCGCGCTGCTCGCATTTGGCTCGGGCCCTGTGCGCGGCTTTGCTGTTGTTCACTGTATCGGCATCATGACGTCGATGTTCTCGGCCGTGTTCTTCTCGCGCGGTCTCGTGAACCTGTGGTACGGCGGCAAGAAGAAGCTGCAATCGCTCGCGATCGGCCAGGTGTGGAAACCCGCTGCCGCCGAGGGCGCACCCGCTTATCTCGACAACGCGGACACGGAAACCGACACGGCTCGCGCGATCGCCGCAGCAACGGCGCCGAAGGCAAAGCCGAAGGCCAAGGCGCCCGCCGGCACCGCGAAAGCCCAGGCTGCCAAGCCGGCGCTGCGCAACCGCAACGCGCCGGGTGGCACCAACAAACCGGGTTCATCCCGCTGAGTCCCGGAGAAGAGAACATGGAATTTTTCCGCATCCGTAAAGACATTCCGCTCATGCAGCGCGCGTTGCTCTTCAACGCGATCTCGTTGCTGACGTTCATCGCCGCCGTGTTTTTCCTGCTGCATCGCGGGCTGCATCTGTCCGTGGAATTCACGGGCGGCACGGTCATCGAAGTGCAGTATCCGGGCGCCGTGCCGCTTGAACCGGTGCGCGACACGCTGTCGAAGATCGGCTACGCCGACGCGCAGGTGCAGAACTTCGGCACCTCGCGCGACGTGCTGATCCGTCTGCCGTTGAAGCAAGGTCTGAGCTCGGCGCAACAGAGCGACCAGGTAATGTCCGCGCTGACGGGCCAGGATTCGAACGCGAAGCTGCAGCGCGTCGAGTTCGTCGGCCCGCAGGTCGGCAAGGAACTCGCCACCGACGGCCTGCTCGCGCTCGCGTGCGTGGTCGCGGGCATCGTGATCTATCTGTCGTTCCGCTTCGAGTGGAAGTACGCGGTCGCAGGCGTGATCGCAAACTTGCACGACGTCGTGATCATTCTCGGCTTCTTCGCATTCTTCCAGTGGGAGTTCTCGCTGTCGGTGCTGGCTGCCGTGCTTGCCGTGCTGGGTTATTCGGTGAACGAGTCCGTGGTTATCTTCGACCGGATTCGCGAAACCTTCCGCCACGAACGCAAGATGAGCGTGATCGAAGTCATCAACCACGCAATCACGAGCACGATGTCGCGTACGATCATCACGCACGGCTGTACGCAGATGATGGTGCTGTCGATGTTCCTGTTCGGCGGTCCGACGCTGCACTACTTCGCACTCGCGCTGACCGTCGGTATTCTGTTCGGTATCTACTCGTCGGTGTTCGTCGCGGCGGCGCTGGCCATGTGGTTGGGCGTCAAGCGTGAAGACCTGATCAAGGACAAGAAGGAACGCCACGATCCGAGCGATCCGAACGCGGGCGCGCAGGTTTGATCAAAAGCGTCTGATACTTCGGAAGCAACGTAAAAGCAAAAGGCCGGTTCGATGATGAACCGGCCTTTGTCGTTTACAACGTCTGCGCTAACGCGTAACCCGATTCACCGAAAGCCCAATTTGCGACGCGCCGCAATCAGCGCAATCACGCTCAACACGGCGGCGAACATCAGATAGAAGCTCGGTGCGATCTTCGAGCCCGTCGCCTGGATCAGCCACGCAATGATGAACGGCCCGAAGCCGCCAAAGATCGTCACTGCGATGTTATAGGCGAGCGACATACCCGTCGTGCGCGTCTGGACCGGGAAGATTTCCGACAGCAGCCCCGGCAACGAGCCGAAGTACGCCGTCATCAGGAAGCCGAACACGATCTGCATGCCGATCAGCGTGCCGAAGGTCGGATGCGCGACGAGATAGCTGAACGCCGGACAGATCAACAGGAACAGCAGCACGGCGGGCACGAGCATGATGCGTACGCGTCCGTGACGGTCGGACAGATGCCCGACGATCGGCGAGCACACCAGCTGGATCACGCCGACCAGCGCAATCGCCGCGAATGCCACCGATGGCGCGAGACCTAGCTGCTTGATCGCGAAGGTCGGCATGAACAGCACGAGATACGTCGACACCGTGCCGAGCACGACGATACCCATGCCGATGAAAAGCCGCAGTTTCTGGCTCGCGAAGGTATCGCGGATCGGGGTGGTGGTGGTTTCGGCGGCGAGGAACTCGGGGGTTTCGTCGAGCTTCGTGCGGATGTACCACGCGACCGGCCCGATCAGCAGGCCGAAGAAGAACGGCACGCGCCAGCCCCAGGATGCCATCTGTTCCGGCGACAACTTGCCTGTCAGCACCATGCCGAACAGTGCGGCGAGCAGCGTCGTGAGGCCCTGGCTCGCGATCTGCCAACTGGCGAAATAGCCGCGCCGCCCGGGCACATGCTCGGCGAGAAAGGCCGTCGCGCTGCCGAATTCGCCGCCCGCCGAGAAGCCCTGCATCAACCGCGCGACGACGAGAATCAGCGGGGCCGCGAGGCCGATCGACTGGTACGTCGGCAAGACCGCGATGATCAGCGTGCCGATCATCATCAGCAGGATCGAGAGCGTGAGTGCGGCCTTGCGCCCTGCCCGGTCGGCATAGGCGCCAAGCACGATCGCGCCGAGCGGCCGCATGAAGAACGACACGCCGAAGGTGCCGAGCGTCAGCAGTAGCGAGACGATGTCGTTGCCGGCCGGAAAGAACAGTTTCGAAATGACGACGGCGAAAAAACCGTAGACGACGAGGTCGAACCATTCCAGCGCGTTGCCGATCGACGCGGCGACCACCGTACGCCATGTATCGGGGCGGGTTTGCGCGGTGCTCGCGGCTAGTGTTGAACTCATTGTGGATCTCCAGGGTGCGCGCGGTAGTCGTTGTCGTGGTGATTGGCGTTGGACGCCCGGTCCTTTCATTTTGCCGGTTCGATGCGCGCGCAACCGATCCGGCGTGTTCGTTCAATATGTACCGGAAAAATTAAGTCTGCACGAGGGGGAGAAGTGCCAGGGCACAGGAGGTTTTTTGCGGTTCGCTGTGCGTTTCGGATGGGCGTCTGTGAGGTGGTTTGCTTGGGCTTGGCGCTGGCATCCGCGGTTTGACTTCGTGGCGCGGTTGGTTTGGTGTTTTGGCGTTTGCGCTGGCATCCGCGATTCGTTAGCGTGCTTCACGCGTCGCCCCTGTGCGGGGCGGCACCTACTTTTCTTTGCCGCCGCAAAGAAAAGTAGGCAAAAGAAAGCGGCTAACACCG
>NZ_FNDI01000010.1:134858-306881 GCF_900100565.1 Paraburkholderia steynii
TGGCGGTGTTAGCCGCTTTCTTTTGCCTACTTTTCTTTGCGGCGGCAAAGAAAAGTAGGTGCCGCCCCGCACAGGGGCGACGCTTGAAGCACGCTAACGAATCGCGGATGCCAGCGCAAACGCCAAAACACCAAACGGGCCGCGCCACGAAGTCAAACCGCGGATGCCAGCACAAACCCGAGCAAACCAAACCGCCTGCGTAGCACAAAAACCAAACCTTTACTGCTTGATGCCTTCCGCCTGGATATGCAGCACGGTTTTCATGCTGAAGCCATATTTGGTGCCGAAGTCCATCCCAAAGTCCGAGCGATTGAATTCGCCCTCCGCCTCCACGCCGCACACCTCACGCTTGAGCACGGGATGCTGGATGCATTTGAACGAGTCGATCTTGAGATTCACCGGCTTCGTGACGCCCTTCATCGTGAGTTGGCCATCCACTGCAACGGGCGTATCGCCGTCGAACTTGATCGCGGTGCCTTTGTACGTCGCCGTCGGATACTTTGCGACATCGAAGAAATCGGGCGAGCGCAGATGCTCTTCGAGCTTCGTGTTGCCGATCTGGATCGAAGACGTATCGATGGTCACGTCCACTGTACCCGTCTTCGCCGCGCGATCGAGCGTCACCGTGCCCGAGCTTTTGGTGAACTTGCCGCGCCACGTCGACACGCCGCCCATGTGGTCCGCTTCGAAGCTCGGATAGGTGTGCGTCGGATCGAGCTGATAGGTATCGGCGGCAAATGCGCCTGCCGCCATCGACGACGCCAGCGCGCCGGCAACAATCATAAGCATCGGTTTCAATTCATTCTCCTTTTCTGTCTGCATGCCTGCTACGAATCCACGAATCACTTGCCTGCGGCGACGATATGAAACTTGATCGTCACGTCGTCAGCGACCACCGACGTGTCCTTCCATTCCCCCGTGCCGATATCGAACTGCGACCGCTTGACGGTCACCGCGCCGTCATACACCTGCGCGGCGCCCTGCTTCGTCACCGTGACGGGCACCACGACCGTCTGCGACTTGCCTTTCATCGTCAGCTTGCCCGTCACCTTGAACTGGTTGGTGCCCGCAGGCGCGATCGCGCTCGAGACGAAAGTGGCCGTCGGGAAGGTTTTCGAATCGAACCATTCCTTGCCGCGCACCTGCTCGTTATAGCTTTCGTCGCCGAGATCGTAGCTCGACGTATCGACCGTGACCTGCGCGCTGCCCGCCGCCGGGTTTGCCGGATCGAACGCAATCTGCGCGGTGAACTTGTTGAACTTGCCTTCGACGGGCACGTTCATCTGCTTCGAGATCGCCGTGACCGTGCTCTTGCCCATGTCGACCTGCGCGAACGCGCCGCCCGACGCGGCCAGCGACGCCGCCGCAAATGCGGCGAGCATGTAGCGGTAGAACGATACCTTCATGTTTGTCCTTATTTGAGGAAAGGGATCATGCGCGACAACAGGCCGTCGCGATCGAGAATCTGATGCTTGAGCGCCGCCAGCACATGCAACACGACCAGCACGAGCAGCGTGTAGTTCAACGCGATGTGAACGGACTTCAACACTTCCTTCAGATGCGGATCGGGCGCGATCAGGCGCGGCAGCGGCACGAGCCCGAGATAGACGACAGGCACGTTCGCCGCGGAGCTGTACAGATAGCCCGACACGGGGATCACGACCATCAGCACGTACAACAGGAAGTGCGTGAGATGCGCGATGCCGCGCTGCCATTTGGGCATGTGCGAGGGCATCGGCGGCGTGGCATGCGTCGCGCGCCACAGAATGCGGATGATGACCAGCGCGAACACGGTCACGCCGATCCATTTATGCCACGAAAAGTATTTGAGCTTGGTCGGCGTGAAACCGGGGATGTCCGTCATCACCCAGCCGAGGGCGAATCCGCAGACGATCAGCAGCGCGATCAGCCAATGCAACGCGATGGCCGTCGACGTGTATGACGAACCGCGCGCGGAAAACGAATGAAACGAAGAGGTATGTGCCATGACAGATCCGACGCCAACATGAAAGTTAAACGACCCGGGCGATGCCATTATTCCGCTCGCGTCCAGCATCGGCGCCAACGGTCTGCGCGGCGCTCATCGTACCGCATGCAGCGGCAACTGGCTGACAGCTTTGCGCGCGGCGCGGAATTTGCTATTCCCGCTTGTACGGATGCGCGCCGCATCTGTCGGACAAAGCCTACGACGGGCCGCAGATCACCGCATCCGCCGTCATCGCCCCGCGCACCCACCTGTAAGGCCTCACTGCGACGAGCTTTGATACTATTGCCCCCGGGCCGTGACGTGCGAGTCACTTGCGCGGCAACAATCTGTAAGACACCGACCGCAACCACGACAACAACATCGTTTCCCGATTGCCTGCATGGACCATGACCACCTGATTGCCTGTCACGAATGCGACGCGCTGTTCCAGAAGCCGCGCCTTGGACGCGGGCGGATTGCGCGCTGCCAGCGGTGCGGCGCGATGCTGTACTGGAGCGCATCGGGTCGGCTGGACGGCATCACGGCGATGACGGTCGCCGCGCTGATCACGTTCCTGATCGCGCAGGGCTTTCCCATCGTCGAACTGGAGACCAACGGCATCACGTCGCAGACGAGTCTGCTCGGCGCCATTGTCGCGCTGTGGGACGAAAACATGCAGATCGTCGCCATCATCGTGTTCTGCTCGACCACGCTCTTTCCGCTCACCGAACTGCTCGCACTGCTCTATCTGCTGCTGCCGATCCGCGCCGGCTATCTGCCGCCGTTCTTCAACCAGGTGCTGCGCGCGATTCAATTCGTGCGCCCGTGGGGCATGATCGAAGTCTTCATGCTCGGCGTGCTGGTGACGATCGTGAAAATGGTGAGCATCGCGCGCGTGATTCCCGAAGCCGCGATGTTCGCGTTCGGTGCGCTCACGCTGATGTTCGTCGTGGTCGTCACGTTCGACCCGCGCACGCTGTGGGATGTTGCCGAAACCCTCGGCGTCCTGCAGGCGCGGCGCGAACGGCACGCTCGCGAAGACGAGGCGCGCGGCGACATGGATAGCGACACGCCCGACGGTCGCAACGATCGCGCGGCAGGCGCACCGGACGTCGATGGTTCGGCCACACCGCACCGGGGATGACGGGCCGATGAAATACACCACGGCCTCGCGCGCCGGTCTGGTCGCCTGTCACGCGTGCTCGCGCGTGCAGCCGCGCTTACGCACCAAAGAGCAGCGCTGTACGCGCTGCGGCGCGATCCTGCACCGTCGCAACCCCGACAGCCTGATGCGCACCTGGGCGCTGCTGATCGCAGCCGCCGTGCTCTACATTCCCGCGAACCTGCTGCCCGTGCTGCACACGGCCTCGCTGGTCGGCACGGAGGACGACACGATCATGAGCGGTGTCGTCTACTTCTGGACATCGGGCGACTGGCCGCTGGCGATCATCGTGTTCGTCGCGAGCATTCTCGTGCCGATGCTCAAGCTCACGGTGCTGGCGCTGCTGACCATCACCGCGCAACGCCACTCGACATGGCGGCCGCTCGAACGCACCAAGCTGTACCGGATCGTCGAACGCATCGGTCGATGGTCGATGCTCGACATCTTCGTCATCACGCTGACTGTCGCGCTGGTGCGCTTCAAGTCGCTGGCCGTCATCACGGCGGGACCGGGCGCGCTCGCGTTCGGCTCGGTCGTGATTCTCACAATGATCGCCTCGATGCAATTCGATCCACGCCTGATCTGGGACGACGTGGACAAAGACCTTGGCGACGCCGCCCCAAACAAGCCGAAAAGCCGTAAAACCTCAGGACCCGAAACATGAATAGCCCTCAAGCGCCGACGCCACCTTCCGGCCCGCCGAAGAACGACCCCGTGCCCGAGCCCGAGATCGTCACGAAACGGGGTTGGCTGCCTTCGCTCGTCTGGGTGATTCCGCTGATCGCGGCGTTGATCGGCGTCGGACTGGTCGTGAAGTCGGTACTCGAAAAAGGACCGACCATCAACATCAGCTTCATCAGCGCGGAAGGGCTCGAGCCCGGCAAGACCAAGGTCAAGTACAAGGACGTCGACATCGGCTTCGTGAAGGCCATCAAGCTCGCGAAGAACCACTCGCGCGTGAACGTCGAAGTGCAGTTGACGAAGGAAGCCGAAGATTTCGCGGTAAAGGACAGCCGCTTCTGGGTGGTGCGTCCGCGCATCGGCGCAAGCGGCGTGTCGGGGCTCGGCACGCTGCTGTCGGGCGCATACATCGGCGTGGACGGTGGACGCTCGACGGAAACGCAGACGCAGTTCGTCGGCCTCGAATCGCCGCCCGCCGTCACCGTCGACCAGAAAGGCCATCAGTTCACGCTGCGCGGCGAATCACTCGGCTCGATCGATATCGGATCGCCCGTGTTCTACCGGCGCGTGCAGGTCGGCCAGGTGACGGGCTTCTCGCTCGACAAGGACGGCACGGGCGTCACGGTGCAGGTGTTCGTCAGCGCACCGTTCGACCAGTATGTGGGCACGAACTCGCGCTGGTGGCATGCGAGCGGCGTCGACGTGCGGCTCGATTCGGGCGGCTTCAAGCTGAACACGCAGTCGCTGGCGACGGTGATCGTCGGCGGGCTGGCGTTCCAGTCGCCGCCGGGTCAGGCCGTCGGCGTGCAGGCGCCGAACAACATGACGTTCCGCCTCGGCTCCGACGAAGCCGACTCGATGCGCGAGCCCGACGGCGAGCCGGTGCGCGTCGTGATGAACTTCAACCAGTCGCTGCGCGGGCTGTCCGTCGGCGCGCCCGTCGATTTCCGCGGCATCGTGCTCGGCCAGGTAACGAACATCGGCGTCGAATACGATCCGCAGACGAAGAACTTCAACATGCCCGTCACGATGGATCTCTATCCTGACCGCCTGCGCCGCCGGTCGCGCGGCCAGCCCGTGCCCGAATCCGGCACGGAAGCCAGCCAGAAAATGCTGCTCGCGCTCGTCAATCACGGCCTGCGCGGCCAGTTGCGCACGGGCAACCTGCTGACGGGCCAGTTGTATGTGGCGATCGACCTGTTCCCGAAAGTGCCGAAGGCAACCGTGGACGTCACGCGCGACCCGATCGAACTGCCGACGATCCCGAACTCGCTCGACGAACTGCAACTGCAGATCGCCGATATCGCGAAGAAACTCGATCAGGTGCCGTTCGACCAGATCGGCAACAACCTGAACGCCGCCCTGAAGAACGCCGACCACCTGTTCACGCAGCTCGACAAGGAAGTGCTGCCTCAGACGCGCGACACGCTCGCGGCCGCGAAGCAGACGTTCGGCTCGGCGGAAGCGACGCTGCAGCAGGACTCGCCGCTGCAATCCGATGTGCATCAGGCGCTGCAGGAACTGACGCGCACGCTGCAGTCGCTGAATGCGCTGTCGGACTATCTCGAACGCCATCCCGAATCGTTGCTGCGCGGTAAATCAGGAGACAAGCCATGACGTTTGCACGCGTCCCCCGAACGATGCGCGCCGCCGCGCTTTCTGCCCTGCTGATTGCCGCGCTGGCCGCGTGTTCGTCGCCGCCGAGCCACTTCTACACGCTCTCTGCAGGCGACCAGTCACCGGATGCCGTGCGTACCGCGAGCAACCCGGCGTTCCTGATCGAAGTGCCACCCGTCGACGTGCCGCCGCAAGTGGCGAAAAACCAGTTCGTCGTGCAGACGGGACCGACCCAGGTGCAGGTGCTCGAACAGGAACGCTGGGCGTCGCTGCCGGGTGACGAGATCCGCCGGGCGCTGTCCAGTTCGCTGACGCAGCAGTTGGGCACGATCGACGTGTACGGCTCGCCGTATCCCGACCGTGTGCCCGTCTATCGCGTCAGCGTGAACGTGCAGCGCTTCGAATCGTGGCCCGGCTCGCGCGCGCAGATCGACGCCGTGTGGAGCGTGCGTGCCGTGCGCACGCAGGCCGTGCTGACTTGCCGCAGTGCGGTCAGCGAGCCCGTTTCGGGCGGCTACGACGCGCTTGCCGAAGGGCATCGGCGCGCGGTCCAGCGGATTGCGACGGAAATCGCGGCGGCCGTGCGCAATCTCGCGGCGGCGCCGGCGCGCGGCGCGGCTGTGACGTGCCCGGCATCGACCTCGGGGCCGTCCGCTGCCCCGTCAACCGCGCCGTCAGCCTCGAATACGGCAACGAAGGGCTGACGGACGCAAGCCGCGCGGGTAGCGCATCGCGCCCGCGCGCGATACTTGCCGCAAGGCACGGCGAGGCGAGGCGACCGCGTACAATGTCGCCTTAATCAACGCCATGCGGCAATCTCCATGTCCTTCGAATTTTTCATTCCCTGCCCGCGCGGCCTTGAAGCCGCGCTCGCCGCCGAACTCGCCGAGATCGCCGCGCGTCATCTGAACGGCGCGCCGTTCGCGGCTGGCGCGCAGGTGCCCGGCGGCGTGCATTTCAAGGGCGGCTGGGCAGCCGGCATGGCCGCCAACCTGCATTCACGGATCGCGAGCCGTGTGCTGCTGAAGATCGCGCATCGCCCGTATCGCAACGAGCAGGACATTTACGGGCTCGCGCTCGAGCAGAGCTGGGAGCAATGGTTCTCGGCGAACGAGACGCTGCGCGTCGACGTCACCGCGATCAAGTCGCCGCTGCGCAGCCTCGAATTCGCGACACTGCGCGTGAAGGATGCCATCTGCGACCGTCTGCGCGACAAGACAGGCGCGCGCCCGAGCATCGACACGGGCTCACCCGACGCCCGCGTGTTCGCGTTCCTGACGGCCACCGACTGCACGCTTTATCTCGACACCTCCGGCGAGCCGCTCTTCAAGCGCGGCTGGCGCCTGGACAAGGGCGCGGCACCGTTGCGCGAGAATCTCGCGGCGGGCATCCTGCGGCTGACTGGCTGGACGCCCGGCACGCCTTTGTATGACCCGATGTGCGGCAGCGGCACGTTCCTCGCGGAAGCGGCTCAGGTCGCGCTGAACATTGCACCGGGCGTCGAGCGGCGCTTCGGCTTCGAGAAGTTCAAGCAGTACGACGTGTCGGCATGGCAGACGCTGAAAGTCGCCGCGCAGGACGCGAAGCGCGCGGCACGCGCGGGCCGCGGCGATCTGCTGATCTTTGGCAGCGATATTTCCGACAACATGCTCCAGAAGGCGCGCGCGAACTTCGAACGCGCTGGTTTTCCGGCGCTGCCGTTGAAGCAGATCGATGCGCGCAACATGATGCCGCCTGCGGGCGAAGCGGGCATTCTCGTTGCGAATCCGCCTTACGGCGAGCGGATCGAAGTGCGAGGTCCGCGGGGCGAGATTCGCAATACTGGGCGCGAAGAAGGCGGCTTCCGTCGCGTGGAGAGCGAAGAAGCGCCCGACATGACGGAGTTCTTCCAGTCGTTCGGGGATGCGCTCAAGAAGCGCTTTACCGGGTGGCACGCGTTCGTGCTGACGTCGGACCGGAAGCTGCCGGGGCAAATGCGGTTGCGGGAGTCGACAAAGACGCCGTTGTTCAATGGCGCGCTCGAATGCCGGCTGTTCCGCTTTGATCTGATTGCGGGCAGCGTCAGGCAAAGGCCGGCGGCCGATGCGCCGAAGGAGTAAACGGCGAGTTTTTGGATTGCCGGTTGCAAGAGAAGCGGGCTCAATGCCCGCTTTTTTGTTGTTCGCGTTTCTGATGACTTCCTCAACGCTACTGACAGAACGCTGTCAGTAGCCCGCCCGCACACTTCTCCTACGCCATCCGGCGACACACACGGCTCACCGCCATCAACAGGAGAACGTCATGTCAGCACAAATCAATCGCGCCATCGCGTGGTTCGAGATTCCTTCCGTCGATTTCGAACGCGCCGTGCGCTTCTACGAGGCCGCGCTCGATACGAAACTGCGCCGCGAAGATTTCGGCATGCCAATGGCCGTCTTCAGTTACGACGAGCCGTCGACGGGCGGCTGTATCGTGCAGAGCCCGACGCTCGAACCGTCGCAAACGGGTTCGCTCGTTTATCTGGACGCGCGCCCGACCGTCAACGCGACGCTCGAACGCGTGAAGCGCGCTGGCGGCAAGGTCGAAGGCCCTGCCGTGCAGTTGCCGCACGATATCGGCTGGATTGGCTTTTTCACCGACACCGAAGGCAATCGCATCGGCCTGCATTCGAAGACCAACGCGTGAAGTAACGGGCAACGCGGCGGGAGTGCGTCGTGCGGCGCTATCATCGCGGGAGATTCCCCGTCTATTTCCGGGAGACCCCCACGATGACGCGTCGCGCCGACCGCCTGTTCCAGATCGCCGAACTGTTGCGCGGCCGGCGGCTCACGACCGCTCAGCAACTGGCCGATTGGCTGCACGTGTCGCTGCGCACCGTTTATCGCGATGTGCAGGATTTGCAGTTGTCGGGCGTGCCGATCGAAGGGGAACCGGGCATTGGGTATCGCTTGAGCCGCAGCGCGAGTTTGCCGCCGCTCACCTTCACCGCTGACGAGTTGATGGCGCTTGCTGCGGGCGCGCGGATGCTGGAATCATGGGGCGGCGAGAGTATGGCGGCGGGTGCGCGCGGCGCGCTGGCGAAGATTGCCTCGGCTATGCCCGCTGACAAGCGGGCCACTATTGACAGGCTGGCGTTCTTTGCGCCGTCGTTTCATGTCGATGGGAATGTGTCGGTGATTGTCGATACGCTGCATCGTGCGATTGATTCGCGGCATGTTGTCAGTTTTGCGTATCAGGATCGGCATGGCGCCGCGACGCAGCGGCGGGTTTGGCCGCTTGCTCTTGCTTTTTGGGGGGCGAGGTTTACGCTCGGCGCGTGGTGCGAGTTGCGGGGGGATTTTCGACATTTCGCACTTACGAATATTGGCCAGCTTGATGTGCTGGAGCCGTTTCCTGATGTCGAAGGGAGGCGGCTTGCGGATTTTATGCGGAGTATTGGGGTGAAGGCTCGGTGAGCGGCTGCGCGGCACGGGCGATGCCATTCGGTGTTTTTTGGCCTTCGCGCTGGCATCCGCGTTATGGTGTTTGCCGTTCAAGCGTCGCCCCTGTGCGGGGCGGCACCTACTTTTCTTTGCCGCCGCAAAGAAAAGTAGGCAAAAGAAAGCGGCTAACACCGCCAGTGCTAGTTCCTGCCTGAGGGCCCCCAACGGGTCTTACGCTTCACACGGCAACGTCCTTGTTCGCGTTAGTTGCCAACGCTTCGAATGATCGCCTCACCCACTTCAAACACCCGCAGAAAAGCTAGCGGCAGCGAATGGTTTGTGCCGCCCAGGTGGCAAACTGTGTGTAGGTTGTCGCGGCGTATAGCTTGGCGTTCTTAAAGGGCGGTGCGCGTGCCCTATCGGTCCGGAGTGGTGCGTTTATGGTGCGAACGCCTACACACAGTTTGCCACCTGGGCGGCGGAGGAATAGCTGGCACGGCGTACTCCGACGCGGGTGCGTGAAGCGGGTGAGGCGCTTATTCAGAGCGTTGGCAACGGACGTGGGTCACGTGATTGCCGTGTGAAGTGAGGGACCGGTTGGGGGCCCTCAGGCAGGGAGAAATGTTGGCGGTGTTAGCCGCTTTCTTTTGCCTACTTTTCTTTGCGGCGGCAAAGAAAAGTAGGTGCCGCCCCGCACAGGGGCGACGTTTGAAGCACGAAGGCACAGCGCGGATGCCAGCGCAAAGGCCAAAACACCGAACGGCAAAGCCTGAAACACGAAGGCATAACACGGATGCCAGCACAAAAGCCAGAACCACCAAGCAAACTGCGAAGGCGCAAAAAAACCAAGCGCCTCCGCGTAAAGCCCAACCTCAATCGACAGACTTGACCATATCCTCAATCACCTTCTTGGCATCCCCAAACACCATCATGGTCTTGTCCATATAGAACAGATCATTATCGAGCCCGGCATACCCCGCCGCCATCGAGCGTTTATTCACGATAACAGTCCGGGCCTTATAGGCCTCAATAATGGGCATACCAGCGATCGGCGACTTCGGATCGGTCTTGGCCGCAGGATTAACAACGTCATTCGCCCCAAGCACAAGAACCACATCGACCTGGCCAAACTCGCCGTTGATATCCTCCATCTCATGGACAATCTCATACGGCACTTCAGCTTCCGCCAGCAGCACGTTCATATGCCCAGGCATACGCCCGGCAACAGGGTGAATCGCATACTTCACATCCACGCCCTTCTCGATCAGCAGATCGGTCAGTTCCTTCAGCGCATGTTGAGCGCGTGCAACGGCCAGCCCATAACCCGGCACGATCACAACGGTCTCAGCATTGCCCAGCATGAACGACGCATCTTCCGCCGACCCCGACTTCACAGGCCGCTGCTCCGCCGATCCACCCGCCGTCGCCGCGCTCGCTTCGCCGCCGAAGCCGCCGAGAATCACATTGAAGAACGAGCGGTTCATCGCCTTGCACATGATGTACGACAGAATCGCACCCGAAGAACCAACAAGAGAACCGGCAATAATTAGCATCGCGTTGTTCAGCGAGAAGCCAATGCCCGCCGCCGCCCAGCCCGAGTACGAGTTCAGCATCGACACGACGACGGGCATGTCCGCACCGCCGATCGGGATGATGATCAGCACGCCCAGCGCAAACGCGATCAACGTCATGATGATGAACGGCAGCCACGATTGCGTGAGGAAGAAGATCACGCCGAAGCCGATCATCGCGAGCGCAAGCAGCAGGTTGATCAGATGCTGGCCCGCATAAACGACAGGCGCGCCCTGGAAGAGCCGGAACTTGTATTTGCCCGACAGCTTGCCGAACGCGATCACCGAACCGCTAAACGTAATCGCGCCAACGAACGTGCCGATAAACAGTTCGATCCGGTTGCCATACGGCAGGAAGCCCGGAATGCCTTCCTCGGCGCCGAGGCCGAACGCAGCCGGTTCCGACACCACCGCATACGCGATACACACGGCAGCCATACCGATCAGCGAGTGCATCGCCGCGACCAGTTCCGGCATCTTCGTCATCTCGACGCGCGCGGCGACAAACGCACCGATCCCGCCACCGACAACCAGCGCAACGAACACCAGCGAAAGACCCAGCGACAGATTCGAGCCGAGCGCGGCCGCCTGCTTCGAGATCAGCGCGACGGTCGTCAGAATGGCGATCGCCATGCCGACCATGCCGAACATGTTGCCCGTGCGCGCTGTCTTCGGATTGGACAGCCCCTTGAGCGCCTGGATGAAGCAGACGGAGGCGATCAGATAAAGGAGCGTAACGACGTTGAGGCTCATTTACGCACCCTCCTTCGAACCACCGGGTGCCGCGATCTTCTTCGGCTCCTTCTTCTTGAACATCTCCAGCATTCGCCTGGTCACGAGGAACCCGCCGAACACATTCACCGCCGCAAGCGCGACGGCAACCGTGCCGAAGAACTTGCCCGTGCCGCCGACCGTCAGGCCCGCTGCGAGCATCGCGCCGACAATGACAATCGCCGAAATCGCATTCGTCACGGCCATCAGCGGCGTATGCAGCGCCGGCGTCACGTTCCAGACGACGTGGTAGCCGACGTAGATCGCCAGCACGAAAATGATCAGGTTGATCACTGTATGGTTGATGACTTCCATCACCCGTCTCCTTATGCCTTGCGCGTGACTTCGCCGTCACGGGCCAGCAGCGTGGCCGCGACGATGTCGTCCGCGAGATCGATATTGAGCGCGCCTTCCTTCGTGAAGATCAGCTTCATGAAGTCGAGCAGATTGCGTGCGTACAGTGCCGAAGCATCCGACGCGACCATCGACGCGAGGTTCGTATACCCCGCGATCGTCACGCCATGCTTGACGACGACCTTGTCGGCTTCCGTCAGCGGACAGTTGCCGCCACGCTGCCCTTCATACTCGGGGCCGCGTCCTGCTGCGAGGTCGATGAGAACCGTGCCCGGTTTCATCGCCTGCACGGTTTCAACGGAGATCAAGGTCGGCGCGGCACGGCCGGGAATCAGCGCGGTGGAGATCACGATGTCGGCCTGCTTCGCCCGCTCGTGAACCAGCGCAGACTGGCGCGCGAGCCACGAGGGCGGCATCGGCCGCGCGTAGCCGCCGACGCCAACGGCCGCTTCGCGTTCCTCATCGGTTTCGTAAGGCACATCGAGGAATTTGCCGCCCAGCGACTCGATCTGCTCCTTCACGGCAGGACGCACGTCCGACGCTTCGATCACGGCGCCAAGGCGCTTCGCGGTCGCGATCGCCTGCAAACCGGCGACGCCCGCGCCGAGAATCAGCACACGCGCCGCTTTCACGGTGCCTGCCGCCGTCATCAGCATCGGCATGAAGCGCGGGTAAAGATCGGCGGCGAGCAAGACCGCTTTGTACCCCGCAATGTTGGCTTGAGACGACAGTACGTCGAGGCTTTGCGCACGCGTTGTGCGCGGCGCGGCTTCGAGCGCGAACGCAGTTATGCCTGCGGCTGCAAGCTTTGATGCGTTCTCGGCATTAAACGGCTCCAGCATGCCGACCAGCACCGCACCTCGTTTAAGAAGCGGGAGTTCTGAATCGGTGGGGCTTTGAACCTTGAGAACGATCTCTGCGCCGAACGCGGTCGGCGCATCGACGAGTTCTGCGCCCGCAGCTGCGTACGCGTCGTCCAGATAGCTCGCGGCCGTTCCTGCGCCGCTCTGTACGGTAACCCTGTGGCCCTGCGACACGTACTTCTTGACCGTCTCGGGCGTCGCGGCGACGCGTGTTTCGTACGGCCGCGTCTCGGCTGGCACTCCGATGTGCATCGTGAATCCTCCTCGACCATCCTGTTATGAAAATCTGGAATCGCCGACGAAGGGCAACGCCGGCAATGCAAAAGGCAAGTGCAACGGCTACGCACGGCTGGGGCTTCAGCCACGAGGTCCACTTTAACCGAAACCTAGGGGCGGATCGAAATTGGTAACGATCCCGGTATTCAGGAACACGATCCTCGTGTCTTTCCGTGCCTTTTGCATCGATATGTGCTAGAGCGAGGCGGTCCATTCTTCGCAGGCGCCGGCAAGCCCCGGCCATAAACGGTAAAATGCCGTCCCATGAAACCGGAAACCTGGGCTCCGCATGTCACGGTGGCGGCCGTCGTCGAACGCGATGGGCGCTTCCTGCTGGTCGAAGAACATACGCCCGCCGGGCTGCGACTGAACCAGCCCGCCGGGCATCTGGAAGCGGGCGAGTCACTGATGCAAGCCGTTATCCGCGAAACGCTCGAAGAGACGGCGCAGTCATTCGTGCCCGCGGCGCTGGTCGGCGTCTACATGACGCATTTCAGCCGGCCCGACACCGTCGATGGCCCGCAGGATGGCGTCACGTATCTGCGCTTCACGTATTGCGGCTCGACGGATAGCGAACCTCCAGAGGCCCGCGCGCTCGATCCCGATATCGTCCGCACCGTCTGGATGACCGCCGACGAGTTGCGCGCGTGTCCCGAGCGGCATCGCACGCCGCTCGTGATGCAATGTATCGACGATTACCTCGCGGGCCGGCGTTTCCCGCTCGACTTCGTGCAAACGCATTCGGTCGGGCCCTCCCGATAGAACGCGTGCTTCGGCACGACAAAGAGCAGTCAGGCAGAGTCACATGAGCAAACAGAAAGTGGTGGTAGGCATGTCGGGCGGCGTCGATTCGTCCGTCACGGCATGGCTGCTGAAGGAACAGGGTTACGACGTGGTCGGCCTGTTCATGAAGAACTGGGAAGACGACGACGACAGCGAATACTGTTCGACGCGTCAGGACTGGATCGACGTCGTGTCGGTTGCGGACCTGATCGGCATCGACGTCGAAGCGGTGAACTTCGCGGCCGAATACAAGGACCGCGTATTCGCCGAATTCTTGCGCGAATATTCGGCGGGCCGCACGCCGAACCCGGACGTGCTGTGCAACGCTGAGATCAAGTTCAAGGCGTTCCTCGATCACGCGATGTCGCTCGGCGCGGAAACCATCGCGACGGGCCACTACGCGCGCGTGCGCGAAATCGACGGCCGTTTCGAGCTGCTCAAGGCGTTCGATCACACGAAGGACCAGTCGTACTTCCTGCATCGCCTGAATCAGGCGCAACTGTCGAAGACACTGTTCCCGCTCGGCGAAATCCCGAAGAAGAAGGTCCGCGAGATCGCCGAGCAGATCGGCCTGCCGAACGCGAAGAAGAAGGACTCGACGGGCATCTGCTTTATCGGCGAACGGCCGTTCCGCGACTTCCTGAACCGCTATCTGCCAACCAAACCCGGCCCAATGAAAACCACCGAAGGCAAGACGGTCGGCGAACACATCGGCCTCGCGTTCTACACGTTCGGACAGCGCAAGGGCATCGGCCTCGGCGGCAGCAAGGACGGCAGCGGCGAGCCGTGGTTCGTCGCGGGCAAGGACATCGCGTCGAACACGCTGTATGTCGCGCAGGGCCACGATCATCCGTGGCTGCTGAGCCATACGCTGACGGCGGGCAACACGAGCTGGGTCGCGGGCCACGCGCCCGAGGAAGGCCATGCGTGCGCGGCGAAGACACGCTATCGCCAGGCCGATGCGGCATGCACGTTCGGCGCTGCCGACGGCGCCGACAAGAACGCGCTCTTTTCCCTTCATTTCGCCGACGCCCAATGGGCTGTCACACCGGGGCAATCGGCCGTGCTCTACGATGGCGACGTGTGCCTCGGCGGCGGCATCATCGAGCACGCGGCCACCGCGCAGCCGGTCGTCCGCCAGCCTCAGAAAGCGGCGCTGCTGACCGCGCGCTGAGCCCCGCGGGGAAAGGCTCGCGGGCACGATCCGCGAGCTTTTCCCGCAGACATCGCTGCACTGATTCCCGCTTCGTTGTATCTTCCGGGCGACGGTTGTCCTGCCGCCCGCGTTTCGGCGCGCTTACGGTTCGCTTCATGTTCCGGCAAACAGGCCGTTAACTGGGCAAGAACAACCCGCCGTACCGTTCGCAGCGCGATCCATCCCCACGGACGCCCGCTGTTTTCACGAGAAGACCCCGACGCCCTCCGCGCCGGATGCTTCCGCTGCGATGAATTCACCGCAATGGAGTTGTCATGTTTTCTCGACGTTATCTGGCGATGTGGTGTGCCATCCTGCTGCTCGCGGCCTGCGCCGCGCTCGCGGCAACCGGTCACATCGCATGGCTGTGGATCATCGTGCCCGTGCTGCTGGTCGCGCTCGGCGCCTACGATCTGACGCAGGAGCGCCACGCGATCCTGCGCAACTATCCGCTGTGGGGGCATTTCCGCTTCCTGTTCGAGTTCATCCGGCCTGAGATCCGCCAGTATTTCGTCGAAGACGATACGGAAGAGAAGCCGTTCTCGCGCGCGCAACGCAGCATCGTCTATCAGCGCGCGAAGAATGAAGTCGACAGCCGCCCTTACGGCACGGAAATGGACGTGAAAGCGACAGGCCACGAATTCATCAGCCATTCGCTCGTGCCGACGAAGCTCGACGGTCACGACTTTCGCGTCGTGGTCGGCGCGAACCGCGCGCAGCCATATTCGATGTCGATTTTCAACATCTCCGCGATGAGCTTCGGCTCGCTGTCGGCGAACGCGATTCTCGCGCTGAACCTCGGCGCGAAGAAAGGCAACTTCGCGCACGACACGGGCGAAGGCTCAATGTCGAAGTATCACCGCGAGCACGGCGGCGACATCATCTGGGAAATCGCGTCGGGCTACTTCGGCTGCCGCAACGACGACGGCACGTTCAACGCCGACAAGTTCGCGAAGCAGGCGAGCGAGCCGCAAGTGAAGATGATCGAGGTGAAGCTGTCGCAAGGCGCAAAGCCGGGTCACGGCGGTGTGCTGCCCGCTGCGAAGATCACGCCCGAAATTTCCGAAACGCGCGGCGTGCCGATGGGCCGCGACTGCATCTCGCCCGCTACGCACTCGGAATTCTCGACGCCGCGTGAGCTGCTCGAATTTGTCGAGCGTCTGCGCAACCTGTCGGGCGGCAAGCCGACGGGCTTCAAGCTGTGCATCGGGCATCCGTGGGAATTTTTTGGCATTGCCAAGGCGATGCTGGAGACGGGCATCCTGCCGGACTTCATCGTCGTCGACGGCGCGGAAGGCGGCACGGGCGCGGCGCCGCTGGAATTCACCGATCACATCGGCGTGCCGCTGCAGGAAGGGTTGCTGCTCGTGCATAACACGTTAGTTGGCGTCGGCTTGCGCGACAAGATTCGCATTGGCGCGAGCGGCAAGATGATCACGGCTTTCGATATCGCGAAGACGCTTGCGATTGGGGCCGACTGGGTGAATGCGGCGCGCGGGTTCATGTTCGCGGTTGGGTGTATTCAGGCGCAGACGTGTCACACGGGACGCTGTCCGACGGGCGTCGCGACGCAGGACCCGGTGCGCCAGCGCGCGCTGATCGTCACCGACAAGTCGGACCGCGTGTTCAACTTCCATCACAACACGCTGCATGCGCTGCAGGAGATCATCCAGGCCGCTGGCCTGCGGCATCCCGCCGATCTGCGCGCGCATCACATCGTGCGGCGGGTGTCATCGTATGAAGTGCGGTTGATGTCGGATTTGCTCAAGTATCTTGAACCTGGCGATCTGCTGGTTGGGCAGTATCGCTATACGTTGTATGAGAAATGGTGGCCAGTGGCGCGCAGTGATTCGTTTGCGCCGGAACTTGAGCCGGTTGTTGTGTGACGTTTTTTTTGGCGGGCATCCGCGGTTTGCTTCTGGTTTGCTAGTGTTGCCCCTGTGCGGGGCGGCACCTGCTTTTGGTTGTCTGCGACGCTGGGTTGTTTGCCCGTGTTTTCGCCGGCGTCCGCGTTACGGTGTTTGCCGTTCAGGCGTCGCCCCTGTGCGGGGCGGCACCTACTTTTCTTTGCCGCCGCAAAGAAAAGTAGGCAAAAGAAAGCGGCTAACACCGCCAACATTTCTTCTTGCCTGAGGGCCCCCAAAGGCTCTTACGCTTCACACGGCAGCATTTCTGTTCGCGTTCGTTGCCAACGCGCTGAATGAGCGCCTCACCCACTTCAAACACCCGAACAAGATCTAGCGGCAGCGAATGGTTTGTGCCGCCCAGGTGGCAAACTGTGTGTAGGTTGTCGCACCGCAAAGGTCAGCGCTCTTACCAGAAACACCAATCTTGCTACTCAGTCCGGAGTGATGCGGGTATGGCGCGAAAGCCTACACACAGTTTGCCACCTGGGCGGCGGTGAGATATCTGGCACGGCATGCCGCACGGCGATTGCGTGAAGCGGGTGAGGCGCTCATTCGAAGCGTTGGCAACAAGCATGCGTCACGTGGTTGCCGTGTGAAGCGAGGGACCGGTTGGGGGCCCTCAGGCAAGAACAAGAATTGGCGGTGTTAGCCGCTTTCTTTTGCCTACTTTTCTTTGCGGCGGCAAAGAAAAGTAGGTGCCGCCCCGCACAGGGGCGACGCTTGAAGCTAGATAACAACTCGCGGATGCCAGCGAAAACACAAGCAAACCACCCCGCCTGCGCAAGCAAAAACAAATCCCTGATCCGGTTACTTATTCGCAGCAATCCGTTGCTGGATATGTTGCGCCCGCGCCGCCGACGCCGGATGCGAACTCAACATACTCGACTTCCCACCATCAAGCTTGGCCAGCTTATTGAACGCAGTAACGAGCCCAGCCGGGTCCTGACCTTTCTTCTTCTGGATATCGAACGAATAGTCGTCCGCCGCCGACTCCTGCGACTGCGAGAACTGCGCGTTGATCAGCTTCTCGGAGAAATCCCCAAGTTGCGACGACGAGATCGCGGCCGTGACGCCGCCCGTCGACGACGCCACCGAGCGCAGCGCTGACGTCGCATACGCGACCTGCATCGCCTTCTTCGTATGGCCGAGCGCGACGTGCCCCATCTCGTGACCGACCACGCCGCGTACTTCGTCGTCCGTCATCATGTCCATCAAACCGCTATAGACACGCACGCAACCGTTCGCCATCGCCCACGCATTCACGTCCTTCGTGAGGTAGACCTTGTAGTTGACAGGCACGCCGTTGATGTTGTCGCCGAGCTGCGCGGCGATCTTGTTCAGGCGCTTCGTGTATGGGCTGCCGGCGGGCGCAATCTTGTTTTCCGCGTCCAGCTGCGCGCACGATTTGTCGGACAGCGTGCGCACGTCGGTGTCGGTGAGCGACGCAGCCTGCACGGCCTGCGTGCCGGACTGAACGAGGGTGTTGGGATCGAGGCTCATCCCCGAACAGGCGGCGAGCACACCGCACGCGGCGGCGGCGAGAGCAACGCGGATCGCTTTCATGACGAACGTCCCTTTGACGATGTGATCGATGGTCGTGCGAGCGCCTGGGCGCCCCCGCCTCATACCGCGAACGCACGCGCCGCGGCGGGTTTCATCCGGACTGACGCCCAAAGAAAAAGCGCCTGACAGGCAGGCACTTTTTAACATATCGAAAGGTATTTTCGTGGAAAACGAAAGCTTTCTTAACACTCCGTCACGCTCAAGCGATACGCGCGCGGCGTTTCGATGCGCGATGAATCGCCGGGGGCGCGGATCAGGTCAATACGGTGTCGATAAACGACTGACGCAGCGACAGCTTCTGATAGTGCTTGTCGAGATTCGGATGCTGCTCGCGCCAGTTGAGCTGCGGCATGCGGAAGTCCAGATAGCCCAGCGCGCAGCCGACGGCCACGTCGGCGAGCGTGTAGTGATTGCCCGCGCACCAGGCCTTCGCGGCGAGACCTTGCGCCATCGCGATCAGGCCATCGTCGATCTTGTGACGCTGACGCGCAACCCACGATTCGCTGCGATGCGCCTCTTCACGCAGCACGCCTTCGAGGCGGATCAACACGGCGGCGTCCATGATGCCGTCCGCCAGCGCTTCCCAGCAGCGCACCTCGACGCGTTCGCGGCCCGACTGCGGCACGAGCTTGCACACGGGCGACAGCGTGTCGACGTATTCGCAGATCACGCGCGAATCGAACACGGCCGCGCCGTCTTCCATCACGAGACACGGCACCTTGCCGATCGGGTTGAAGTCGTGGATCGCCGTGTCGTCGGCCCAGACGTTTTCGAGTTCGAGCTTGTAGTCGATTTTCTTTTCGGCGAGCACGATCCGCGCCTTGCGGACAAATGGGCTCGACAGCGAACCGATGAGTTTCATTACATCCTGCCTTGGATTGAAATTGGGCGAAAGTATAAGTGCGCCGGCGGGCGCTGGAAGGTTTTCCGTGCGCTGCGCGCCGCGCTTCGCCCCGCCGCCGCGCGGGTTGTAGACAGATTGCAACAATGCCGTGCGGGCGCGGGACCGTCTACCTGGCCTGATAGCCAAGGCGCCGCACGATGCGTTCGCCGAGGCGCCCCGCGTGTATCCCGACCCGCGCCCGGCGTTTCGATGCGCCGCCGGATTGCCCGGCCCGCGCGGTCACTGGCGACCCGGAAGCGTTTCCCGTAGGGCGATACAATCGCAACATTGCCGCGCGGTGAATGATCTCGCCCGCCGCACCGCCCTCCACCACGCACGATGAACCGCCGACCGCACTCATGACCGATCTGACTCCGGCAACCGATATCTACCGCCAGCGCCGCGCGCGCGTGCTCGATGCGCTGCGCGCGACGGGCGGCGGCGTCGCAATCGTCCCGACCGCGCCCGAAGTGCTGCGCAACCGCGACGCCGACTATCCGTACCGGCACGACAGCTACTTCTACTATCTGACGGGCTTCACCGAACCGGAAGCGATGCTCGTGCTCGACGCGAGCGCGAAGCAGGACGAGCCCGCGGCGATCCTGTTCTGCCGCGCGAAGAACGCGGAGCGCGAGACATGGGAAGGCTTCCGCTTCGGTCCGGAAGGCGCGCGCGAAGCATTCGGCTTCGACGCGGCCTTTGCCTTCGAAGAGATCGACACGCAGTTGCCGCGCATCATCGCCGACAAGCCGGCGCTGCACTACGCGCTCGGCGCGTCGGAACAGTTCGACGGCAAGGTGCGCCAGTGGCTCGACGCGGTGCGCATGCAGGGCAGAAGCGGCGTGCTCGCGCCGTCGGCGGTGCATGATCTGATGCCGCTGCTCGATGAGATGCGCCTCGTGAAGGACGACCACGAACTCGCGATCATGCGACGCGCCGCCGCGATCTCCGCGCAGGCGCACCGTCATGCGATGGCGGCATGCCGCCCCGGCGTGCGCGAATACGAGCTCGAAGCCGAACTGCTGTACACGTTCCGCAAGCACGGCGCGCAAGCGCCGGCGTACGGCTCGATCGTCGCCGCGGGCGCGAACGCGTGCGTGCTGCACTACCCGGCCGGCAACGCGGCTGCGCAGGACGGCGATCTGATCCTGATCGACGCGGCGTGCGAACTCGACGGTTACGCGTCCGACATCACGCGCACTTTCCCGGCCAGCGGCCGCTTCACGCCCGCGCAGCGCGAGCTTTACGACATCGTGCTGGCCGCGCAGAAGGCCGCGATCGACGTAACCAAACCGGGCGCGACCTTCGACGCGCCGCATCAGGCCGCCGTGCGCGTGCTCGCGCAAGGGCTGCTCGACACGGGCATTCTCAATCGCGATCTGTTCGCGGGCGTCGATGAAGTCATCGAGGAGCGTGCGTATGCGCGCTTCTATATGCATCGCACGGGCCACTGGATCGGCATGGACGTGCATGACGCGGGCGACTATCGCGAGCGCGGCGCGCCCGCCGATGAAACCGGCGCGCTGCCTTGGCGCACGCTGAAGCCGGGCATGGCGCTGACGATCGAGCCGGGCCTTTATATCCGCGCCGCCGATGATGTGCCCGAAAAGTACTGGAATATCGGCATCCGCATCGAGGACGACGCGATCGTCACGGCCACCGGCTGTGAGCTGATTACGCGCGACGTTCCCGTCGACGCGGACGAAATCGAAGCGCTGATGCAGCAGGCGCAACCCGCGCAGAAGGCCGGCGCGGCCTGAGCGCAAGGAACAGACAAGAAGATGAGCGAAGTCCACCAGGCGGCCAACGCGCCCTCCCTCCCTGCGAGCAACCCGCCCTACGATTACGACGTGACGATCGTCGGCGCGGGTCCGGTCGGTCTCGCGCTCGCGGGCTGGCTCGCGCGGCGCAGTGCGACGCAGAAGCTGAACGTGGCGCTGATCGACGCGCGCGAGCCGGAAGATTCGGTTGCCGATCCGCGCGCGATCGCCGTATCGCACGGCAGCCGGATGATTCTCGAGCCGCTCGCCTGGCCGTCCGACGCGACCGCGATCCAGCGCATTCACGTCTCTCAGCGCGGCCATTTCGGGCGCACGCTGATCGATCACTCGGAGCATGGCCTGCCCGCGCTCGGCTACGTGCTGCGTTATGGCTCGATCGTCCATGCACTCGCCGCGACCGTGCGCTCGACGCCCGTCCACTGGTTCAAATCGACAAAAGCACAGGCGCCGCAGCAACTCGAAGACGACGGCGTGCTGCTCCCGATCGAAAGCGCGCACGTCGCACGCACGCTGCGCACGCGCATTCTGGTGAACGCCGAAGGCGGCCTGTTCGGCGAACAGCAGGCGGGTTCGGGCGAAACGCGCGATTACGGGCAAACCGCGCTGGTCGGCACGGTGACGCTGTCGTCGCCGCAGCCGCATGTCGCGTGGGAACGATTCACGTCGCAAGGTCCGATTGCGCTCCTGCCGACGGGCGGCGTGCGCAGCGCGGACTACGCGCTGGTCTGGTGCTGCGCGCCGGAAGAAGCGGTGCGTCGCGCGCAATTGCCGGACGAAGATTTCTTGCGCGAACTCAGCGCCCAGTTCGGCGACCGGATGGGTCGCTTCGTGCAAATCAAGGGACGCGCGTCGTTCCCGCTCGGGCTGAACACCGTTGATACGCTCGTCAAGGGCAACGTCGTCGCGATCGGCAATGCGGCGCAGACGCTGCATCCCGTCGCCGGCCAGGGGCTGAACCTCGGCTTGCGCGATGCGCACGCGCTCGCCGACGCGCTCTCGCACTACGGCGCGACCCGCAGCGCGCTGATCGCGTTCGCGCAGCGCCGCGCGCTCGACCGCCGCATGACGATCGGTGCCACCGACACGCTCGCGCGCCTTTTCACCATCGACTTTCCGCCGCTGGCGGCGCTGCGCGGTCTCGCCCTCACCGCGCTCGAATTCGTGCCGCCCGTGAAGACGGCGCTCGCCCGCCAGATGATGTTCGGCCAACGCCGCTAGCGCGTTGCGACATCCCGTAGAAGTGGCCGCCGTTCTATGAGCGCGGCCACTTTCATAGAAGATTTAATGAGTTACCTCAGACGCGGTTCGATCTGGGTCAGCGCGTTAACGCTAAAATAGCGGTTTTCCCTCGTATTTTGCGGTACGTGCGGTGCGCGATTTCCAAGGTTTTGGCGCACCCTTCGCTCGCCGCCGATGTCCGCTATGCCCACTCTCGGCTCCCACACTCTGCGCAACAACCTGTTCGTCGCCCCGATGGCAGGCGTGACCGACCGGCCGTTCCGCCAACTCTGCAAGCGCATGGGCGCGGGCTATGCGGTGTCGGAGATGGTCGCGTCGAACGCGCAGTTGTGGAAAAGCGAAAAGACGATGCGCCGCGCCAACCATACGGGCGAAGTCGAGCCGATCGCCGTGCAGATCGCGGGCGCCGATCCGCAGATGATGGCCGAGGCCGCGCGCTACAACGTCGCGAACGGTGCGCAGATCATCGACATCAACATGGGCTGCCCGGCCAAGAAGGTTTGCAACGTCGCGGCCGGTTCAGCGCTGCTGCAGAACGAGCCGCTCGTGCAGCGGATCGTCGAAGCCGTGGTGAATGCCGTTGGCGTCGGTCCGGATGCCGTGCCCGTCACGCTGAAAATCCGCACCGGCTGGGACCGCGACAACAAGAATGCGCTGACCATCGCGCGCCTCGCCGAAAGCGCCGGCATTTCGATGCTGACGGTGCATGGCCGCACGCGTGCGGACCTGTATCACGGCGAAGCGGAGTACGAAACGATTGCCGCCGTGAAGGCCGCGGTGAAGATTCCTGTGGTGGCGAACGGCGACATTACGTCGCCGCACAAGGCGCGCGAGGTGCTCGCCGCGACGGGCGCGGATGCCATCATGATCGGCCGCGCCGCCCAGGGGCGCCCGTGGCTCTTCCGCGAGATCGAACATTTCCTGCTGACGGGCGAGCTGATGGAAGCGCCGCGCATCGACGAGATCCAGCAGGTGATGAACGAGCATCTGGAGGATCACTACGCGTTCTACGGCGAATTTACAGGCGTTCGCACTGCGCGCAAGCACATCGGCTGGTACACTCGCGGCCTTTCTGGCGCCAACGTGTTCCGCCATCGTATGAATACGCTGGACACGACGCGCGAACAACTGCTCGCCGTCAATGAATTCTTCGACGCGCAAAAGGCGATTTCAGACCGCCTCGTGTACGTCGACAACGAAGTCAACAATAACGGTGAGCAGGACCAAACCGACCGACTAGCAGCATGAGCAAGCACAATATCGAACAATGTGTCCGCGATAGCCTGGGGATGTATTTTCAGGATCTCGACGGCTCCAATCCGCACGACGTCTACGACATGGTAATTTCGTGCGTAGAAAAACCGTTGCTCGAGGTGGTGCTCGAGCAGGCCGGCGGCAATCAGTCGCTGGCAGCCGAGTATCTCGGCATCAACCGCAATACGCTGCGCAAGAAACTGCAACAGCACGGCCTGCTGTAGTTTCGGCGCCCTGCCACGCCTTTCATCGGCTTTTGTTCTCATCATGATCAAGCAAGCGCTCATCTCCGTTTCCGACAAGTCCGGCATCGTCGATTTCGCGAAATCGTTGTCGGACCTCGGCGTTAAGATCCTGTCGACGGGCGGCACCGCGAAACTGCTCGCGGACGCCGGCCTTCCCGTCACCGAAGTGGCCGACTACACGGGCTTTCCGGAAATGCTGGATGGGCGCGTGAAGACGTTGCACCCGAAGGTGCATGGCGGCATCCTCGCCCGCCGCGATCTGCCCGAGCACATGGCCGCGCTCGAAAAGCACGACATCCCCACAATCGATCTGCTCGTCGTGAACCTGTATCCGTTCGTGCAGACGATCTCGAAGGAAGAGTGCTCGCTCGAAGACGCGATCGAGAATATCGATATCGGCGGCCCGACCATGCTGCGTTCGGCAGCGAAGAATCATCGCGACGTGACCGTCGTGGTCGATCCCGCTGACTACGCGACCGTGCTCGAAGAAATGCGCGCGAACGGCAACTCGGTCGGCTACAAGACCAACTTCCGCCTCGCGACCAAGGTGTTCGCGCACACCGCGCAGTACGACGGCGCGATCACGAACTACCTGACGAGCCTCACGGAAGAACTGCAGCACCGCGAGCGCAACACGTATCCGGCCACGTTCAACCTCGCGTTCGACAAGGTGCAGGACCTGCGCTACGGCGAGAACCCGCACCAGAGCGCAGCGTTCTACCGCGACATCGCGGTGCCGGCCGGCGCGCTCGCGAACTATCGCCAGTTGCAGGGCAAGGAACTGTCGTACAACAACATCGCCGACTCGGACGCCGCGTGGGAATGCGTGAAGACGTTCGACGCGCCCGCCTGCGTGATCATCAAGCACGCGAACCCGTGTGGCGTGGCTGTCGGCGCGAACCCGCACGAAGCGTATTCGAAGGCGTTCCAGACGGACCCGACCTCGGCGTTCGGCGGCATCATCGCGTTCAACCGCGAAGTCGACGAAACGGCGGCGCAGGCTGTCGCGAAGCAATTCGTCGAAGTGCTGATCGCGCCGTCGTTCAGCGACGCCGCCAAGCAAGTGTTCGCGGCCAAGCAGAACGTGCGTCTGCTCGAAATCGCGTTGGGCGAAGGGCATAACACATTTGATCTGAAGCGCGTGGGCGGCGGTCTGCTCGTGCAATCGCTCGATGCGAAGAACGTGCAGCCGCACGAACTGCGCGTCGTCACGAAGCGTCACCCGACGCCGAAGGAAATGGACGATCTGCTGTTTGCATGGCGCGTCGCGAAGTTCGTCAAGTCGAACGCGATCGTGTTCTGCGCGAACGGCATGACGATGGGCGTCGGCGCGGGCCAGATGAGCCGCGTGGATTCGGCGCGCATCGCGAGCATCAAGGCGCAGAACGCGGGCCTGACGCTGTCGGGCACGGCGGTGGCATCGGATGCGTTCTTCCCGTTCCGCGACGGTCTCGACGTGGTCGTGAACGCGGGCGCAACCTGCGTGATCCAGCCGGGCGGCTCGATGCGCGACGACGAAGTGATCGCCGCCGCCGACGAGCACAACATCGCGATGGTCGTGACGGGCATCCGCCACTTCCGCCACTGATCGACTGACCTGCTTCTTCTGAAACGGCCCGGCAGTTGCAACTGCCGGGCCGTTTTGCATTTCGCGTTTGACGTTGTGCCGTTGTAGTATCGCAGGCACTGAATAAGCACGGCACCTATGAGAATTCTCGGCATCGACCCAGGCTTGCGCGTCACCGGTTTCGGCGTGATTGATCAGTCCGGCCATCAGCTCACTTACGTGACGAGCGGCGTCATCAAGACCGCCGATGCCGATCTGCCGTCACGCCTGGGCACCATATTCGAGGGTATTTCCACGCTGATCCGCCAACATGCGCCGGACCAGTCGGCGATCGAAAAGGTGTTCGTCAACGTCAATCCGCAATCGACACTGCTGCTCGGCCAGGCGCGCGGCGCCGCGATCTGCGGGCTGGTGGCGGGTGGCGTGCCCGTTGCCGAGTACACGGCGTTGCAGTTGAAGCAAGCCGTGGTCGGCTACGGACGCGCGACCAAAGAGCAGATGCAGCAGATGGTCGTACGGCTGTTGTGCCTGTCGGGCATTCCTTCCACTGACGCCGCTGATGCGCTCGGCATGGCAATCTGCCACGCGCATGGCGGCGGCACGTTGAGCACGCTGGGCGGTATTGCGCCCGCGCTTGCGAAGAAAGGCTTGCGGGTACGGCGTGGGCGGCTGATCGGCTAGACGCCTTTAACTTTACTGTCAGCGTTGCCCCGCCAATGCCAGCCGACATGCCAGACCGGCAAACACCGAGCCGAGCAAATACTGCGGCCAGCGCGACGGGCGCTTGCCGCTAGTCAGTTTCCGGCTCAGTCTGCTAGCAAGCAGAATCACGCTGCCATTCACAAAGAAGCCGATCACATTGAGCACGGTCGCAAGCAACATGATCTGCAACGCAACCGATCCCGCCTCAGGCTTCACGAACTGCGGGAACAATGCGAGCACGAACAGCGCAACCTTCGGATTGAGCAGATTCGTGAACAACCCTTGCCTGAAAATTCTGCCAACGGGATAGCGCCGCATCGATGCGTCCGGCGCGAGCATCGTGCCGTCCGAGCGGAACGTCTTCCATGCAAGATAAAGCAGATAAGCCGCGCCCGCGAAGCGCACGATGTCGTAGGCCATCGGCGCGGCAAGAAAGAGCTGTGACAGGCCGAACGCGGCGGCAAGCGCATGGCAATACGTGCCCATCAGAATCCCGGCGAGCGACGCAAAACCCGCTGCCCTTCCCTGGCTCACGCTGCGGGAAGCAATCAGCAACATATCGGGACCGGGCGTGGCGGTAAGCGCGAGACACGCGCCTGAGAACAGCGCGAGCGTGGTGAGACTCAGCATCGAAGACCCCTTTTGGTTAACTACGGAACGTCCAAAAGGGATCTCAGTGTATTGAGCCGCTGCGGCCTGGTCAATCGGCCGCCCTTCCACTTCGTAAGAAGCGGCGTACGAAAGCCCTCTACCCTGCGCTACACTCGCGCTTTCTCTCTCGATAGAACTCGCCATGATCGGTCGCATCGCCGGCGTCCTGCTGGAAAAGAATCCGCCTCATCTTCTGATCGACTGCAACGGCGTCGGCTACGAAGTCGATGTGCCGATGAGCACGTTCTACAACCTGCCCGGCACAGGTGAAAAAGTCGTGCTCCTCACGCAGATGATCGTGCGCGAAGACGCGCATCTGCTGTACGGCTTTCTCACGCCGCAAGAACGTTCGACGTTTCGCGAGTTGTTAAAGATCACGGGCATCGGTGCGCGCATGGCGCTCGCCGTGCTGTCCGGCATGAGCGTGCAGGAACTGTCGCAGACGGTGACGATGCAGGACGCCGCGCGCCTCACGCGCGTGCCGGGCATCGGCAAGAAGACGGCGGAGCGACTCCTGCTCGAACTGAAGGGCAAACTCGGCGCCGACCTTGGTGCGATGGCGGGCGCCGCGTCGCAATCCGATCACGCGTCCGACATCCTGAATGCGTTGCTGGCATTGGGTTACTCCGAAAAAGAAGCCTTGGCTGCCATCAAGAACGTGCCTGCGGGTACGGGCGTTTCCGAAGGCATCAAGCTCGCGTTGAAGGCGCTGTCGAAGGCCTGATCGTGCTTTCAACGAGCGGCGTGTATGAAGCTTCGCACGCCGCCAAAGCACGCGCACCCTGGCCATTCGGCCAGGTATTCGAGCGAGCGGTGCGCGGTACAATGCCTGCATGATCGAACACGACAAACTCGCCGCCGAACGCATCATCGCCGCCACGCCCGTGTCGTCGAACGAGGAAGCGTTCGAGCGCGCGTTGCGCCCGCGCCAACTCGATGAATATGTCGGCCAGGAAAAGGTGCGCGGCCAGCTGGAAATCTTCATCGAAGCCGCCAAGCGCCGCAAGGAATCGCTGGATCACGTGCTGCTGTTCGGGCCGCCGGGCCTCGGCAAAACCACGCTCGCGCATATCATCGCGCGCGAGATGGGCGTCAATATGCGGCAGACGTCGGGCCCCGTGCTGGAACGCGCGGGCGACCTCGCCGCGCTGCTGACCAATCTCGAAGCCAACGACGTGCTCTTCATCGACGAGATTCACCGGCTGTCGCCCGTCGTCGAGGAAATCCTGTACCCGGCGCTCGAGGATTACCAGATCGACATCATGATCGGCGAAGGGCCCGCTGCGCGCAGCGTGAAGCTCGATCTGCAGCCGTTCACGCTGGTCGGCGCGACCACGCGCGCGGGCATGCTGACCAATCCGTTGCGCGACCGCTTCGGTATCGTCGCGCGGCTGGAGTTTTATAACGCCGAGGAACTGGCGCGCATCGTGAGCCGCTCGGCCTCGCTGCTGGGCGCGCAGATTCATCCCGATGGCGCGCTGGAAATCGCCAAGCGCTCGCGCGGCACGCCGCGTATCGCGAACCGGCTCCTGCGCCGCGTGCGCGACTTCGCCGAGGTGAAGGCGGACGGCAATATCACCGCGAAGGTCGCGGATGCCGCGCTGAAAATGCTCGACGTCGATCCCGTTGGCTTCGATCTGATGGACCGCAAGCTGCTCGAAGCGATCCTGCACAAGTTCGATGGCGGGCCAGTCGGCGTGGATAATCTGGCGGCCGCGATCGGCGAAGAGCGCGACACGATCGAAGACGTGCTCGAACCGTATCTGATCCAGCAAGGCTTCTTGCAGCGCACGCCGCGCGGACGCGTCGCCACGCTGTTGACGTATCGGCACTTCGGCCTTGCCGCACCTGATACGGCAAGCCCGGTACGCAATCTGTGGGATTCGGAGCCGACCTAAGCGGCTCCTGGATGGGAAACGCGGCGCTGCCGCGTCATCAGACTCAACGCCCGGCTTCGGGCGTTTTTTTCTTGAAGCTGTCGTCTTCGGCGTGGCCGTCGAGATGCGCGACATCGGCCCATGACACAACCTTCGCGCGGCCGTCTTCGAATTCGACCACATTCACGCTCGTGTTCAGCAACGCGTAGTTGCGCGGCGCATCCAGCGGCAAACCATTCGCGAAGCGATACACGCAGTCCAGCACACCGCCATGCGCGACGACCGAAATCCGTCCGTTCGGATGCGCGGCGACGACCGGCTCAAGCGCATGCAGAACGCGATGATAAAACACGCGCTGCGATTCACCCTCGGGCGGCGAAAAGCCCGGATCGCGCGTCTGCCACTGCGAGTATTCGTCGGGGAAGCGCAGCGCGATCTCGTCGCTGTCGTGTCCCTGAAACGCGCCGTAATTGCGCTCGCGCAAGCCCTTGCTGAGGTTCAGCGGCAGCCCTAGCACGTCTGCAAATGGCTGCGCCGTTTGTTGCGCGCGCATGAGATCGCTCGAATAGATCGCGTCGAGCCGCGCGCCTTCCCGCGCCTCGCGCGCGAAACGTTCGGCGAGACGTTGCGCCTGGTCGACGCCGCTCGTCGCGAGCGGAATATCGATGTGCCCTTGAATCCGCTTGATGCGGTTCCAGTCGGTCTCGCCGTGTCGGATGAAGAGGACTTGTGTTGCCATGGAATCGGAGCCGGAAAACAAAGGTTATGCGCGCGTCTGCAACCAGAACGTCACCGGGCCGTCGTTGACGAGCGACACCTGCATGTCCGCGCCGAATTCGCCCGTCTCGACGATGGGATGCTTCGCGCGCGCCGCGGCCACGAAGTAGTCGAACAGGCGCTTGCCTTCGTCGGGCGGTGCGGCGGGCGTGAAGCTCGGGCGCAGGCCGCTGTTGGTATCGGCGGCCAACGTGAACTGCGACACGAGCAGCAGGCCGCCCGCGCGCCCCGCGCCGTCGATATTCTGCACGGGCAGGTTCATCTTGCCCGCGGCGTCGCTGAACACGCGGTAGCCGAGCATTTTGGCGAGCAGTTTGTCGGCGGCGGTATCGGTATCGCCGCGCTCGGCGCAGACCAGCGCGAGCAGGCCCGCGTCGATTGCGCCCGTCACGCGGTCAGCCACGCGCACCTCGGCGCGCCGCACGCGTTGAATCAGCGCGATCATGCGGCGCGCTGCCGTTGCGTCGCTTGCAGAGGCTCGCAGAACATCATGCCGTCAGCGTGACACGTGCAAAACGGCGCTTGCCGACCTGCACGACGAACTCGCCGGCTTCGATCTTCAGGCCCTTGTCCGACACAGTCGCGCCGTCGATCTTCACGCCGCCCTGCTCGATGTTACGCAGCGCTTCGCTCGTCGACGGCACGAGACCTGCCTGCTTCAGCAGTTGCCCGATCGCGATCGGCGCGCCCGCGAGTGTCACCGACGGGATATCGTCCGGCACGCCGCCCTTCGCGCGGTGGTTGAAGTCTTCCAGCGCGCGCTCGGCGTCGCCTTGCGAGTGGAACCGCGCGACGATTTCCTGCGCGAGCAACACCTTGAAGTCGCGCGGATTGCGACCGCCTTCGATTTCACGCTTGAACCCTTCGATCTCGGCCATCGGACGGAACGACAGCAGTTCGAAGTAGCGCCACATCAGCACGTCGGAGATGCTCATCAGCTTGCCGAACATGTCGTTTGGCTTTTCGCCGATACCGACGTAGTTGCCCTTCGACTTCGACATCTTCTCGACGCCATCCAGTCCTTCGAGCAGCGGCATCGTCAGAATGCACTGCTGTTCCTGGCCGTACTGCTTCTGCAGTTCGCGGCCGACCAGCAGATTGAACTTCTGATCCGTGCCGCCGAGTTCGAGGTCGGCGTTCAGCGCGACCGAGTCGTAGCCCTGCATCAGCGGATACAGGAATTCGTGGATCGAGATGGGTACGCCGCCCTGGAAACGCTTCGTGAAGTCTTCTCGCTCCAGAATACGCGCGACTGTGTAGCGCGACGCGAGCTTGATCATGCCGTCGGCGCCGAGCGGCATCGACCATTCGCTGTTGTAGCGGATTTCCGTCTTCTCGCGGTCGAGCACCAGCGCGGCCTGCTCGAAGTACGTCTTCGCGTTCGATTCGATCTGCTCGCGCGTGAGCGGCGGGCGCGTTGCGTTGCGGCCGGACGGATCGCCGATCAGCGAGGTGAAATCGCCGATCAGGAAGATCACCGTGTGGCCGAGATCCTGCAACTGGCGCATCTTGTTCAGCACAACGGTGTGGCCGATGTGGATGTCGGGCGCCGTCGGATCGAGACCGAGCTTGATGCGCAGCGGCGTACCCGTGGCCGCGCTTTTCGCGAGCTTTTGCGCGAACTCCTCTTCGATCAGCAGTTCGTCGACGCCGCGCTTCGTGACTTCGAGCGCGTGACGGACTTCGTCGGTGATCGGGAACGCGGAATTGGGCTTGGCGGTGGACTCGGTGCTCATGCTGGAACGGGAGATCGCAAAAAGAGAGATTGTCCCATAGTTGCGGCGCATTGCGCCCTGATCTCACGCGAAACGCGGTCCAACTCGCGACAGGATATGGCGCGGGCGGCGAATGTGGACCGTCGTGCGCGCTCGCGCCGCTCGTTTCATCGATTGTTTCGCGGCGCACCGATGAGCGACAATCGTCGTCAACGAGGCGCCGGAAGCATTCACGAGGCGCGACGAACGACGATCAGAGGAGCAAAGCGTGGCCAAAGACACGGCAGATGGCGTGTATTTCGGGTTGATGTCAGGCACGAGCATGGACGGCGTGGACGGCATCGCGGTCGAATTCGCGAAGGGCAAGGCGCCCGTCGTGCGGTCGCAGGCGTTCGTGGGCTTCTCCGAAGGTTTGCGCGACGCGCTGTTCGCCCTCCAGCAACCAGGAGACAACGAGATCGAGCGCGAGGCGCTCGCCGCCAACGCGCTAGCCGCGCGCTACACGGTGTGCTGCCATGAGTTGCTGCGCTCGGGCAACCTGTCGGCTGCGGACGTCCGCGCGATCGGCGTGCATGGGCAGACGGTGCGACATCGGCCGGAAAAGGGCTACACGAAGCAGATCAACAATCCGGCGCTGCTGGCCGAAATGATGCATATCGACGTGATCGCCGATTTCCGCAGTCGCGACGTCGCGGCGGGCGGTCAGGGCGCGCCGCTCGTGCCGGCCTTCCACGCGACGGTTTTCGGCGCGAAGAACGAGACGCGCGTGGTCTGCAATCTGGGCGGAATCAGCAATATCACGATCCTGTCGGCAAACGGCGCGGTGCGCGGCTTCGATTGCGGCCCCGCTAACGCGCTGCTCGACGAATGGGCGCACCGGCATCTGAACAAGCCATTCGACGAGAACGGCCAGTTCGCGGCGTCGGGTCAGGTGCATCGTCCGTTGCTGAACGCTTTTCTCGACGAGCCATTTTTCGAGGCGCAGCCGCCGAAGAGCACGGGCCGCGACCTGTTCAACCCCGAATGGCTCGACACCCGGTTGCAAGGATTCGCCAATGTCAGCCCCGCCGACGTTCAGGCGACGCTGGTCGCGCTGACGGCCGTGACGGTCGCGCGCGAGGTCGAGCGCCACGCGCCCGATTGCAAGGCGGTGTATGTGTGTGGCGGCGGCGCACGCAATCCGGAAATCATGAAGGCACTGCAGGGCGCGCTCGCCGAAAGCGGCTGCAGCGGCGTCCCCGTCATGACGACGGAGGCGCTCGGCGTGCCGCCGCATCAGGTGGAGCCGCTGGCCTTTGCGTGGCTGGCCATGCGTTGCGTTGCACGCGAACCGGGGAATTTGCCGTCCGTGACGGGCGCGGCGGACGAGCGAGTGCTTGGCGCGATTTATCCGCGCTGACGCGGCATGCGAAACTAGCGTAGAAATAAAAAACGGGGCCAAAGCCCCGTTTTTGCTGCAACTTACGCGAAAAAGCAGCGATTACACCGAGAACGACGAGCCGCAACCACAGGTGGTCGTGGCGTTCGGGTTCTTGATGACGAACTGCGCGCCGTTGATGTCGTCCTTGTAATCGATCTCTGCGCCAACCAGATACTGGTAGCTCATCGAATCGATCAGCAACTGGACGCCGCTCTTGTTCATCACGGTGTCGTCTTCGTTGATGGCTTCGTCAAACGTGAAGCCGTACTGGAAGCCCGAGCAGCCGCCACCCTGCACGAAAACGCGCAGTTTCAGCTCCGGGTTGCCTTCTTCTTCGATCAGTTCTTTAACCTTGTCAGCCGCCGCGTCAGTAAAGACGAACGGTGCCGGCATCTCGGCCACGGGGGTGTCGGTCACTGCGTTCATGCGAACTCTCCAAAATAGCTTCTACACGCTATTGTATTGCTGTTCCCAATATCGTGCTGAAGCCCATGAAATCAATAGGTTCTTATGCAGACCGGCTGATTCATGCGGGCGACAGGTGTCAACCATGTCCTCGTACACCTGTCAGCGATGTCCGCATACGGACCGAACGTGCAGCACGACAAATAAAAAAGCCGCCTTCGCAGATGCGTTGGCGGCTTTCTGCAGCAGGCCCTGTCTGAAACAGAGCCAGCTCGAAACGATTAACGCTTCGAGAACTGCTTGCGGCGACGCGCCTTGTGGAAACCGACCTTCTTACGCTCGACTTCACGTGCGTCACGCGTCACGAAGCCTGCGTTCGACAGAGCCGGCTTCAGCGTTGCGTCGTAGTCCATCAGAGCGCGGGTGATGCCGTGGCGAACTGCACCAGCTTGACCCGTTTCACCGCCGCCCGTCACGTTGACCTTGATGTCGAACGTAGCAGCGTGGTTCGTGAGTTCCAGCGGCTGACGCACGATCATCAGCGACGTTTCGCGCGAGAAGTAGTCGGCGATAGGCTTGCCGTTGACGACGATCTCGCCCTTGCCTGCCTTGATGAAGACACGAGCAACAGCGCTCTTGCGGCGGCCCGTACCGTAATTCCAGTTACCGATCATGTGGGCTCCCCTTAGATCTCGAGCGCCTTCGGCTGTTGCGCCGAATGCGGATGCGTTGCTTCGGCGTAGACCTTCAGCTTCTTGATCATCGCGTAGCCGAGCGGGCCCTTCGGCAGCATGCCCTTGACCGCTTTCTCGAGCGCGCGGCCCGGGAAGCGTTCTTGCATCTTGCCGAACGTCGTCTCATAGATACCGCCCGGGTAGCCCGAGTGGCGATAGTACTTCTTGTCCGTGGTCTTGTTACCCGTGACCTTCAGCTTGCCGGCGTTGATAACGATGATGAAATCACCGGTGTCGACGTGCGGAGTGAATTCAGGCTTGTGCTTGCCGCGAAGACGGTGTGCCACTTCGCTGGCGACACGCCCGAGAACCTTATCCGTCGCGTCAATCACGTACCATTCGCGCGTAACCTCATGGGCTTTTGCGGAAAACGTCTTCATGATCGATCCAAAAAATAGTGCTGCGCCCTGTGTTTTTTTCCTGCTTGTATGTGCGCTTCGAGGCGCGTGCAGGCTCTCCCTGGTTCTTCATCCGCGGGCGCGACTGCGGAAAAGCCCTGAATTATAAAGGAATTTGCGCCAAGGAGTCAAAGCACCCGGACAACGGAAAGCTGAGGACGAAAAAAAGCCCGAACTAGCGGTTCGGGCTTAATCCACCTTAGGAGGAGGGTGGAGGAGACATGCGGAGATTGTCGAACTGCGACAACCAATGAACTGATTATAGGGTTGGTGCTTGTGCGACGCAAGAACATTTGCAATGCGAAATTGAATTTCATTATGTGGAATTTTGCCACGACAATCGCAATCTCAAATAAATTTCCTGAAAACAATGACTTAGCCTGCGCGGACAGAAAGACCGCTGCAGTTGTCCTAGAGCAACACACCTAAAATCGTCCGTGCTACCCCTTATGCGCCGACCATGCCGCAGCGCAGCAGGCAAGGTGCAATCCGCATAGCCCGCCGCCAATGTCGCTCCGGGCAAGCCATCATCCTCCGGGCTACAATGCGCATCTCGAATTCAAGCTTGTGAGCGGAGTACAAGAATGGAATGCAAAGTCAGCTGGATGGGTCAGGACGGCATGGCGTTCGCCGCCGAAACGGGCAGCGGCCACCTCGTCGCGATGGACGGCGCGCCTGAAGGCGGCGGCCGCAATCTGGCGCCCCGTCCGATGGAAATGGTGCTGCTGGGCACTGGCGGATGCACGGCGTACGACGTCGTGATGATCCTGAAGAAGAGCCGTCAGGAAATCAGCGGCTGCTCGGTGACGCTGAAAGCCGAACGTGCAAGCGAGGACCCGAAGGTATTCACGAAGGTCCACTTCCATTTCACGGTGACGGGCAAGAACCTCAATCCGTCGACGGTGGAACGCGCGATCAATCTGTCGCACGACAAATATTGCTCGGCGTCGATCATGATCGCGAAAACGGCCGAGCTCACGCATTCGTTCGACATCGTCGCGGACTAAAGCCGCCTGGAGCAGCTCGCGCGCTGAAAAAGAAAATGCCGGCGTCCCAACGGACGCCGGCATTTGTCATTTGAGCGGCAAAGCAGGCCGATAAGCCGGATTTTGTGCGCGCAACGCGCCCGAAAGCGCGCCACGCGTGGCAGCCATTCCTCTAGACGCGCCATTGCTGACGCGCTCAAGCTTCCTACCCGCTGACGTGACGGGGGCCCCGCCCTGCATCTCGAAGATGCTAGCCAGCCTACTTGGAATTGCTCCGGGTGGAGGTTACCGTGCCGGTCTGCCTCGCAGCAGCCGCGGTGCGCTCTTACCGCACCGTTTCACCCTTACCTGATCCCGACTTGCGCCGGGCCATCGGCGGTTTGCTTTCTGTTGCCCTGTTCCGCGTGTTGCCACGGATGGCCGTTAGCCATCACCCTGCCCTGTGGAGTCCGGACTTTCCTCGCCCTCGCCGGCCGAAACCGCCGAGGCCGCGACTGCCTGGCCTGCTTTGCTGGCGGGGATTTTAACATCTGGCGTTCCGCGAGACCGCCGCCCATTGCGAAACACGGAAACATCGTCGTAGAAAGACGGCGCTTCGTTCTCCCGCCACCAGCCGGGAATGCCGAGCACGGGCAGCGGCGCGAACATCCGGGCGCTGAAACCCGATGTATCGAGCAGCGCGCGGGCGACGGTTTCGTCCAGAAACGCATCGCGTGAAGCGCGGGGCCAGGAGAAGTACGCGGATGGCACATCGACGATCCACGCGTGTGCCGTACACGCCTTGTAGGGCGTAACGAGCTTCTCCAGCAACGCGTGCCCGAAACAGCGCACCTCGCAGCGCTCGCCCCACGCCGCTCGCTGGTCCACGAATAGCGTTTTCCAGTCGAACGAGTGCAATGCGGCAGCGAGCGACTCGTCCGCACACGCGAACAGCACGGCGTTTTCGTCGAACAGAGTCAACGCATCGCGCGTGCCGCCGCGCGTCGGGCCGATGCCCAGTACATCGACGGCCGCCGACCCGCGCGCGCTCAGCGCCGCCTTGACGCGCGGAAACTGAAACCACATCAGTGCGTTGAAGAAATCATGCAGATTGTGGCGCGTGGGCACACAGCCCGATGCCGCGATATGCGCTTCGTACGCGGTGCCGGTCGGCAATTCGTCCTGTGGGATAAAGCTGAGCTGCTTTCCGCGTCCCGTCGTGACGGCAGCAGACGCGGCATCTGCGTTCATCTCGTGCAGCTGATCCGCCGCGCTGCGCAGCGCGGCCTGTTGCCAGCGCACGCCGCGCGTCGCGACCTGCGCAAACCACGGCATCGACCAGTCGATATCCGCAAAGCCCGGCGCAGCGCGCTTCAGTGCGCCGCCCGGTGAGTCGACATCGCGCGACATTCGCTCAGCAAGCGCTCAAACGAGCTTCCAGCCGATCGTCTCGCCGCCGCGCAACGGCACCACGGGCATGTCCCCTGCCGCGACTTCCGCCGGCAGCGTCCATTCTTCGCGGCGCAGCGTCACTTTCTCTTCGCTGCGCGGCAGGCGGTAGAAGTCCGCGCCGTGGAAGCTCGCGAAGCCTTCGAGCTTGTCGAGCGCGCCCGCCTTGTCGAACGCTTCCGCGTACAGCTCAAGGGCATGCAGCGCCGTGTAGCAGCCCGCGCAGCCGCACGCGTGCTCCTTCAGGCCCTTCGGATGCGGCGCGCTGTCCGTACCGAGGAAAAAGCGCGGATTGCCCGACGTGGCCGCCTCGACGAGCGCCACACGATGGGTCTCGCGCTTCAGCACGGGCAAGCAGTAGTAATGCGGACGAATGCCGCCCTGGAAAATCGCGTTGCGGTTGTAAAGCAGATGATGCGCCGTGATCGTTGCGCCCAGCAGTTCGGGCGGCGCGCCCGCGTCGCGGACGTAGTCGGCGGCATCCTTGGTGGTGATGTGCTCGAACACGACCTTCAGCGCCGGGAAATCGCGGCGCAGCGGCGTCATCACGCGGTCGATGAACACTTTCTCGCGGTCGAACAGATCGATCGACGAATCTGTCACTTCGCCGTGGATCAGCAGCGGCATGCCCGTTTCCTGCATCATCTCGAGCGTTTTCGCGCATTTGCGGATGTCGCTGACGCCCGCGTCCGAATTCGTCGTCGCGCCCGCCGGATACAGCTTCACGCCATGCACGAAACCGCTTTCGCGGGCGCGGCGGATTTCTTCGTGCGGGGTGTTGTCGGTCAGATACAGCGTCATCAGCGGCTCGAACTTCACGCCAGCCGGGATCGCCGCAATGATGCGCTCGCGATAGGCGCGCGCCAGCTCCGTCGTCGTGACGGGCGGCTTCAGGTTCGGCATGATGATCGCGCGCCCAAACTGGCGCGCGGTGTGCGGCAGGACGGCGGCGAGCATCGCGCCGTCGCGGACGTGCAGGTGCCAGTCATCGGGACGGGCGAGCGTGAGGGTATCGACGGAAGCAGTAGATGCGGTCATGGCGGGGATTCACGAGCGTCACAGGCGCGGCAAATTGCGCAACTGACGGCATAACTGACGAGGTCTTTCCACAAATGCAGCCAAAACACCCGTCAATTTTGCTTTTTGCCGCTTCTGGCTCGGTGATATGCTTGGAAAATCATCATTGTAACGGGTCGGCCCATGTGGGCTCATACCCCGTTAGAAAGGCTTGTCTTCCGCATCATGTGCCAACTACTCGGAATGAATTGCGCCGCGCCCACGGACGTCACGTTCTCGTTCACCGGCTTCGCGGCGCGCGGCGGCGTCACCGACCACCACTCCGACGGCTGGGGCATCGCCTTCTTCGAAGACAAGGCCTGTCGCCTGTTCATCGACCACCAGTCGTCGGCCACCTCGCCGATCGCCGACATGGTCAAGCGCTACCCGATCAAGTCGAAAAACACGATCGCGCATATCCGCAAGGCGACGCAAGGGCACATCGTGCTCGAGAACTGCCACCCGTTCATGCGGGAGTTGTGGGGACGTCATTGGATCTTCGCGCACAACGGCGATCTGCAGAATTACAGCCCGGTGCTCTCGGGCGTGTATCAGCCCGTCGGCAGCACGGATAGCGAGCTCGCGTTCTGCGCGCTGCTGCAAGGGTTGCGCAAGGCGTTTCCTGGTTCGCAGCCGCCGCTCGACGAACTGTTCGGCGCGCTCGAAACGTTGACGCGCGAAATCACCCAGTTCGGCGTGTTCAATTTTCTGATGTCGAACGGCCAGGCGCTGTTCGCGCACTGCTCGACGCATCTGCATTATCTCGTGCGTAGTTGGCCGTTTTCGACCGCGCATCTCGTCGACGCGGACGTTTCGATCGATTTCGCCAAGTACACGACCCCCGAAGACCGCGTCGCCGTGATCGCCACGCAGCCGTTGACCGACAACGAAGTCTGGACCGCATTCGAGCCGGGCGATCTGCTGATGTTTCAGCACGGCGAAGTGATCGCGCGCGCCAACGTGCCCGTGCCGCCGGCCGTGCTGGAGAAGGCGCGCAATCCAGCCTGCGATCCGAGCGCTTCTGCGAGCATGCTGCCCGCCACGTCCGTTCTCGATCTCGAATCCGACGACGCCGCCGCGTACGAATCCTGATCGCCCGATAGCTGCCTTTGCGCTGGTCCTGTCGCGCGGGGCCGGTACTAATGCTTGCGCGCATTCGCCGGAGGGCCGGCTTCGCAATGCCGGTCTTCGTCCCGGGCGTCATGCACCGGGATGCCTCCGCACAGGAACTGTCGAAGCGCTGGATGACAACACCACTGCTCCGTTTCGCGCAATTCCTTCGGGTCGCTCGGTCCAATGCGAGCGGAACAACCATCGCACAGCTTAGTGCGACACACTTCGAGACTCGCGGCAAGCGCGCTTGCGCTGAGCGGATCTGCATAGTTGACGGCGGAAATATCCAGCAGAAGGCGTTTCAGAGGCGAATCTGTTTCATCAGGCTTCGCCTCTTTCATCAGACGCCCCGCGATTTGTTCCGCCTCGCGCTGAAAGACTTCGAGCATTTGTTTGGATAACTGATTTCTTTTCCCGTGACGAGCAATCCATAACTGCGCCGACTCTGCAAACTGCGCAGCCGTCAGCCATTTGCCTTCCACCTGCATTGACACCAACTCATGAACGACCAGGTCGCTCATCAAAAACACTTTCATGGATTGTCTCTTGTCGATCGAAAACGAATGACAGCGACGCACCCCGCTCGCCTTCATTACATTTCGCCGGGAAGCTTATGCTCAAGCCAGCACAAGTCACATGAGACGATTCTGATTCAGATATCTTGTAATAAGTAATAGTCCTAACATAAAGCGTCGGTTATAAATCTGTGAAACTCGCACCCGATGTCCGATTAAAAGATAAAAAAAGCCGCTCTTGAGAAGAGCGGCTTTTTCGTCTCTGCAGGCTAATATCAATGCAGAATCTTTGCGAGAAAATCTTTCGCGCGATCCGATTTCGGATTCGCAAAAAAGTCTTCCTTGCGGTCGTCTTCGACGATAAGACCCTTGTCCATGAAGATCACGCGATGCGCGACCTTCTTCGCAAAACCCATTTCGTGCGTCACGCACATCATGGTCATGCCTTCCTGCGCCAGCTCGACCATCACGTCGAGCACTTCATTGATCATTTCAGGATCGAGCGCGGAAGTGGGTTCGTCGAACAGCATCGCAATCGGGTCCATCGACAGCGCCCGCGCGATCGCCACACGCTGCTGCTGACCACCCGACAACTGCCCCGGATACTTGTCCGCATGCGCGCGCAGGCCGACGCGATCGAGCAGCTTCAGGCCCTTCGCGGTCGCTTCGTCCTTCGAGCGGCCGAGCACCTTGACCTGCGCGAGCGTCAGGTTCTCGGTGATCGACAGATGCGGGAACAGCTCGAAATGCTGAAACACCATACCGACCTTCGAACGCAGCTTCGACAGATTGGTCTTCTTGTCGGTGAGCGACTGGCCGTTGATCACGATCTCGCCCTTCTGGAACGGCTCGAGCCCGTTGACCGTCTTGATCAGCGTCGATTTACCCGAACCCGACGGGCCGCACACGACGACCACTTCGCCCTTTTTCACTTCCGTCGTGCAGTCGGTCAGCACCTGGAACTGGCCGTACCACTTCGACACATTCTTGATAGAGATCATCTTGCGACCTTTTTCTGAAGACTTTTGACGAGGCTCGACGCGACCACGCAGATCACGAAGTAACACGCACCGGCGAACAGTACCATTTCGACGTTCGTGCCGTCACGGTCGCCAATATTCGTGGCCGTGCGGAAGAAGTCGGCGAGGCTGATCACGTAGACGAGCGACGTATCCTGAAACAGCACGATGGCTTGCGTGAGCAACAGCGGCACCATCGCGCGAAACGCCTGCGGCAGCACCACGAGGCGCATTGCCTGCGCGTAGTTCATGCCGAGCGCGAACGACGCGTTCACCTGCCCGCGCGGCACAGCCTGAATGCCCGCGCGGATGATTTCCGAGTAGTACGCGGCTTCGAACAGCGAGAAGGCGACCATCGCCGACGCGAGACGGATGTCGATGTCGGCGGAAAGACCCAGCACGTTTTGCAGCAGCTGCGGCACGATCAGGAAGAACCACAGCAGAACCATCACGAGCGGGATCGAGCGGAACAGCGTCACGTAGATCTTCGCGAACCACTCGAACGGCTTGAACGACGACAGCCGCATGATCGCGAGCACCGTGCCCCAAACGATGCCGATCACGATCGCGAGAATCGTGATCTTGAACGTGACGACGGCGCCCGTCCATAGCGTCGGCAGTGCGCCCGGAATACCGCTCCAGTCGAAATGATGCATCACTTGCCTCCGATATAGCCAGGCAGCCGGCTCTTGGCTTCGACGATGCGCATCAGCGTCATCACGATCATGTTGATGAGCAGATACGCAACCGTGACGGCAATGAACGACTCATACGTCTGCGCCGTGTAGTCGACGAGCTGGCGCGCCTGCGCGGACAGATCGAGCAGACCGATGGTCGATGCGACGGCGGAGTTCTTGAAGATGTTCAGGAACTCGGACGTGAGCGGCGGCACGATGATTCGATACGCCACAGGCAAGAGCACGTAACGATACGTCTGCCATTGCGTCAGGCCGAGCGCGAAACCCGCGAAGCGCTGGCCGCGCGGCAGCGCGTTGATGCCCGAGCGCACCTGCTCGCACACGCGCGCGGCGGTGAACAGCCCGAGACAGATGATCGACGACGAGAAGAACTGCGCGCTGGGCGGTAGTTGCTTGAACCATGTGCCGATGGATACAGGCAGCAGTTCAGGTATCACCAGATACCAGACGAAGAACTGAACGATCAGCGGGATATTACGGAAGATGGCGACGTACACAGTGCCGATTGCCGCGACGCGCGGGTTCTGGACCGTGCGCAGCACGCCGAAGAACGACCCGACGATCAGCGCGATCACCCAGGCGCACAGCGAAACGGTGACCGTCACCCAGAGACCGGACAGCAGCCAGCCGAGATAGGTGGTCGGCTCGCCGGTGGAAACCGGACTCAGCAGAATGCCCCAGTTCCAGTGGTATGACATGACGAAGACTCCAACAAAAAGAAACGGAAGAAGCGCTTGCCCCTTCCGTTCTGTTCAACACGTTGACTGTTCAGCTAACGGTTGTTCGAGGGTTAGTCGATTGCCTTGTCGTTCGGCGCCTTGTACAGCGCCTTGATGTCGTCGCTTTCCGGGAAGGCCAGGTTCAGGCCCTTCGGCGGAATCGGCGATTCGAACCACTTCTTGTAGATCTTGTCGGCTTCGCCCGACGTTTCGACCTTCGCGATCGCGTCGTCGACGACCTTCTTGAACTCCGGATCGTTCTTGCGCAGCATGCAACCGTACGCTTCATGCGATTGCGGCGCGCCAACGATGATGAAATCGTTCGGCGTGTTCGACTTCGCGCGCTCGCCGGCGAGCAGTGCGTCGTCCATCATGAACGCGGCAGCGCGGCCCGTCGACAGCGTCAGGAACGACTCGCCGTGGTCCTTCGCGCTGATGATGTTCATGCCCATGTTCTTGTCCTGGTTCATCTTGCGAAGCAGGCGCTCGGACGTGGTGCCGGCCGTCGTCACGACGGTCTTGCCCTTCAGGTCCGCCCAATCTTTGACACCGGAGTCTTTCTTCGTCATCAGACGCGTGCCGATCACGAAAATCGTGTTCGAGAACGCGACCTGTTGCTGACGTTCAGCATTGTTGGTGGTCGAGCCGCATTCGAGGTCGACGGTGCCGTTCTGCACCAGCGGAATGCGGTTTTGCGACGTGATCGGCGTCAGCTTGACCTTCAGGTCAGGCATGTTCAGCTTCTGCTTGACGGCATCCACGACCTTCAGCGCGAATTCCTGCGAGTAGCCGACCACGTTCTGCTTGTCGTCGTAGTACGAAAACGGAATCGACGATTCGCGGTGGCCCAGCGAAATAACGCCCGTGTCCTTGATCTTCTTCAGCGTGCCGGCGTCCTGCGCATGCGCGCCTACCGCAAACAATCCCAGAGTCGCGAGAAGCAGCGCAGCTTTTTTAACCTTCATTTGTGATCTCCTTGGCAAGAACCGGCGCCAGTGTATCTCAGTAATTATTCTGAAAGTATGGTTGTTAACCATGTTCCGCGTGTGGTGTTGCATAAAGCCACCACTTTGCGCGGGGCGGCGCCAGTATTGGCTTACAGCGCCTTCACCAGAGCGATGCAAACGTCATCGGATGCGTCGTTTTTGCCGGTTCGGGCGCAACTTCAACTGCACAAAAGCGGACGGCACCCGAAGATGCCGTCCGCCCGCTATTTTGCGCGAGTCCGTCGATTCGCGCTCGTGAAGCGTTGTTGCGCGGCGCCCGCCTCCAGGCCGGGCACCATGTCCGTCATGTGACGGCCATCTGTTGCCAGATAGCCGCGCCGTATCAGGGATACAGGCCGCGCATTTCGCGCGCTTGAAGGATGCGTTTGCAAGCAACGATGAACGCCGCCGTACGCACCGACACCTTCTGCTCGCTCGCCACCTGCCACACGGCCGCGAACGCTTCGCGCATCACGCGTTCGAGACGCTCGTTGATCTCGTCTTCCGTCCAGAAGAAGCTCGAGAAATCCTGCACCCATTCGAAGTACGACACCGTCACGCCGCCCGCATTCGCGACGACGTCGGGGATCACGAGGATGCCCTTGTCGTGCAGGATGTCGTCGGCGGCCGTCGTGGTCGGGCCGTTCGCGCCTTCCACAACGATCTTCGTACGAATTTTGCCCGCGTTCTTCTCGGTGATCTGGTTTTCCAGCGCAGCCGGAATCAGGATGTCCGATTCGACCGTCCAGAAGTCTTCGTTCGCGATCGTGTCGGCTTCGGCGTAACCGCCGACGCCGCCATGCTTCGCGACGTGCTCGAGCAGCGCAACGGCGTCGATACCCGACGCCTTGTACAGCGTGCCCGTGTGATCCTGCACGGCGACGACCTTCGCACCCGCTTCCTGATACAGACGCGCCGCGATGCCGCCGACGTTGCCGAAGCCCTGCACGGCGATGCGCGCACCTTCGATATCCATGCCGATACGGCGAGCAGCTTCGCAGCCGACGACGAACACGCCGCGGCCCGTTGCTTCACGACGGCCAAGCGAGCCGCCCAGCGTGATCGGCTTGCCCGTCACGACGCCCGTGGCCGTTTGGCCCTGGTTCATCGAGTACGTGTCCATCATCCACGCCATGATCTGCTCGTTCGTGTTCACGTCCGGCGCGGGGATGTCGGTGTTCGGTCCGATGATGATGCCGATTTCGCTGGTGTAGCGGCGCGTCACGCGCTCCAGCTCACCACGCGACAGCGTGCGCGGATCGACGCGGATACCGCCCTTCGCACCGCCGTACGGCACGTTCACGGCTGCATTTTTCACCGACATCCACGCGGACAGTGCCATCACTTCCGACAGCGTCACGTCCTGGTGATAACGCACGCCACCCTTGCCCGGACCGCGCGACACGTTGTGCTGCACGCGATAGCCTTCGAAGTGCGCAACGGTGCCGTTATCGAGTTCGATGGGCACGTCGACGATGAGAATGCGCTTCGGGCGCTTGAGCGTTTCGAGCCAGCGCGACAACGGGCCCAGATACGGCGCAACGCGATCGACTTGACGGAGATAGTTGCCCCAGGGACCGAGATCGTCCGCATGAAGGTAGGACGGGATGGACTGCAGATTTGCCGCGGTAGACATGAACGCTCCAGCGTTTTTATCGGGTGACGCCATTGTCGAAAAAAAGCGCTGAAAGGGTCCAATGCCGTTTGGTCATCCCCTTATGTTTTTCTTGCATAACGCTGGGGAAAGCGCAAATGCGTGTCGCAAAGCCGTTATTTGCGCGTCCCGCAATGCTCTCTTGTCTTTCCTTGCTAGTTACTTCGAGGCTTGCGTGAGTTCCGTGCTTACGACGTCCCACAACGCGCGCACGAGTTGCTGGCGCGCGTCGTCGGTCTGCGCGGCGAGCTTGTCGCGGTAGAGGCGGATCTCCATCGTCAGCGTGAGCTGACCTTGCGCGACGCCGCGCGACGCGCGGTCGAGCCGGATCAAACGGCCTTCCGCGACGGCATCTTCGACGGCGCTGTGCGGCAGGAATGCGACGCCGTGTCCGGCGAGCGCCATCGCCTTCAGCCCTTCGGCCATGTCCGTTTCATACACGCGATCGAGGTAGAGACGCCCGGGCGCCGTCGCGAAGATCACTTCTGTCATGCGCCCCAGATAGGCATTCGGCGTGTACGAGAGATACGGCGTCGGTGCGTCCGACGTGCCGGGCAACGTGTAGCGCGGGCGGCCGCCCTTGCCCGGCGCGGAGAACGGGCTGATCGCTTCGATGCCGAGCGTCAGCATGTCGTAGCGCGCAGGATCGAGCGCGACCGGGTGGCTCGGGTGGTGATAGCCCATCACCAGATCGCAGCCGCCTTCGACCAGCGACAGCACCGCGTCGTGTACGTTCAGCGCGCGCAGCCGCGTATGGATTGGGCCGAGCTGCGCCTCGATGCGCTGCAGCCAGCGCGGGAAGTACGTGAGCGACAGCGTATGCGGCACCGCGAACTCGATCGTCGCGGCGGGCGTTGCCGTATGGCCGCGCAACAGCGTGCGCGCCTCGTGGAACTGCGACAGCATCGCGAGCGCCTGCTCGTAGAAGACCTGGCCCGCTGCCGTGAGGCGCGTCGGGTAAACCGAACGGTCGATCAATTCCGTGCCGAGCCACGCTTCGAGCGCCTGGATGCGCCGCGAAAAAGCGGGCTGCGTGACGTGCCGCAATTCCGCCGAGCGGCTGAAACTGCGCGTTTCCGCCAGCGACACGAAGTCTTCGAGCCATTTCAGTTCCATACGGACCAGCGCTCCACCAGTAACGGAAAGCCTGCATTCTAGCGGCGCCGGGCCGTGCGCCGGGGCTGATGTCCTAAAGTGGTAAAATTCGCGGTTCTCCCCGCTTGTATCTGTCACCGACTCTTCACGGTTTCTGCCCCTCCCATCATGTCCGACACCCGCCCCGACACTCTCTTCGCGCTGACCGCCCTGTCCCCGCTCGACGGCCGTTACGCATCGAAAACCGAAGCCCTGCGCGACTGGCTTTCGGAAGCCGCGTTCATGCGCCATCGCGTGAAGGTGGAAATTCACTGGCTGATCGCGTTGTCGCACGCCGGTTTCGCGGAAGTGCCGCGCTTCTCGGAAGCGTCGGAGCAATTCCTGCTGCAACTCGTCGAGCGCTTCACCGCGCATGACGCCGCGCGCATCAAGGACATCGAGCGCGTGACGAATCACGACGTGAAGGCTGTCGAGTACTGGCTGAAGGAATCGGTAAAGGGCCAACCGGAACTGGAACGCGCGAGCGAGTTCATCCACTTCGCGTGTACGTCGGAAGACATCAACAACACGTCGCACGGCCTGATGCTCGCCGGCGCGCGCGAACACGTGATCCTGCCCGCGCTGCGCGCCGTGCATCAACGCCTCATCGCGCTCGCGCATGCGCAGGCCGATCAGCCGATGCTCTCGCGCACGCACGGCCAGCCCGCCAGCCCGACCACGCTCGGCAAGGAAATGGCGAACGTTGCTGCGCGTTTGTCGCGTGCGATCGACCGCATCGCGAAGGTCGAACTGCTGGGCAAGATGAACGGCGCCGTCGGCAACTTCAATGCGCATCTGTCTGCGTATCCGGAGTTCGACTGGGAAGCGTTTTCGAAGGAAGTCGTCGAGCAGCGTCTGAAGCTGACGTTCAATCCGTACACGATCCAGATCGAGCCGCACGATTACATGGCTGAACTGTTCGATGCCGTGGCGCGCGCGAATACGATCCTGCTCGACCTCGACCGCGATGTGTGGGGTTATATCTCAATCGGCTATTTCAAGCAGAGGACGAAGGCAGGCGAAATCGGCTCGTCGACGATGCCGCACAAGGTCAATCCGATCGACTTTGAGAACTCCGAAGGGAACCTCGGGCTGGCGAATGCCACGCTGCGGCATCTGGCAGACAAGCTGCCGGTTTCGCGTTGGCAGCGGGATCTGACCGATTCGACGGTGCTGCGGAATATTGGTGTTGCGTTTGGGTATTCGTTGCTGGCGTATGACGCGCTTAATCGTGGGTTGGATAAGCTTGAGGTGAATCCGCAGCGGCTGAACGATGACCTCGATGCGACTTGGGAAGTGCTGGCTGAGCCTGTTCAGACTGTTATGCGTCGGTATGGTATCGAGAATCCTTATGAGCAACTGAAGGAACTGACGCGTGGAAAGGGCATCACGCGGGATGCGTTGCAGACTTTTATTAATGGTCTTGCCATTCCTGCTGATGCAAAGGAGCGTCTGCTTGCGATGACGCCTGGGTCTTATGTTGGCAAGGCTGCTGAGTTGGCCAAGCGGGTCAAGTAACGGTTTATTGCCTGCGGCGGCGTTGGGTTTTGCTGTTCGCAGGCTTTCGATGTGGTTTGCTTTGCGCTTGCGCTGGCGTCCGCGATTCGTTAGCGTGCTTCAAGCGTCGCCCCTGTGCGGGGCGACGCTTGAAGCACGAAGGCAACACGCGGATGCCAGCGAAAACGCTAGAACACCCAAACCGGCCACGCCACGAATCCAAACCGCTGCTACCGGCCCAACATCAAAACCACAAAAAAACGGCCCGCGCAGCGAAAAGAAACACCGCTAGCGGGCCATCAATCAACGGCTACAAAACCCTACCTCGCGCGAAACTGACTGAGCGTTTCCTCAACAATCTGCTCGGGCGTCAACTCGATACTCACAGTAATCGCCTCATCATCCCCAGGCTCTTCCAGCGTATCGAGTTGGCTCTGCAGCAACGAAGGATCAAAGAAATGCCCAGTACGTGTCTGCAGACGCTCCTGCAGCACTTCCCGCGAACCCTTGAGATAGACAAAGCAAACATCCTTATCGCCCGCGCGCAGGATATCGCGATAAGAACGCTTCAGCGATGAACAAGTGAAAACGGCATCTTCATTCGCCGCCTGCTTCTCCTCGATCGCTGCGCGAATCGTCCTGAGCCACGGCCAGCGATCATCATCCGTCAGCGGAATGCCGTTGTGCATCTTCTCCTTGTTGGCAGCGCTGTGAAACGCATCGCCATCGGTGAAACTGCACTTGAGCCGCTCCGCCAGCATTTCGCCAATACGGGTCTTGCCGGCGCCCGACACGCCCATCGCGATCAAAATCATCTGAAACTCCTTACAGGACCGCCGCCAATGCGAAGGTCAAACCCAAGCCCATCAGCGAAATGATGGTTTCGCAGAGCGACCACGTCTGGAACGTCTGCCCCACCGTCATTCCGAAGTACTCCTTGATCAGCCAGAAACCGCCGTCGTTGACGTGCGAGAAAATCAACGAGCCCGAGCCCGTTGCAAGCACCAACAGTTCCGGCTTAACCTGCACGCCGCTCGCCTGCGCGATCGGCGCGACGATGCCGCAGGCCGTCGTCATTGCAACCGTCGCGGACCCCGTCGCGAGACGGATCAGCGCGGCGACGAACCAGCCGAGCAGCAACGGCGACAAATGCGCTGACGTCGCCGTTTCGACGATCTGCTTCGAGATGCCGCTATCCATCAGCACGCGGCCAAAACCACCGCCCGCGCCGACGATCAGCGTAATGCCCGCGATCGGCGCAAGACATTCGCCGCAGAACTTCTGGATCTGCTCGCGGTTGAAGCCGCGGCTCGCGCCAAACGTCCAGAAGCTGACGAGCACCGCAATCAGCAGCGCAACGTCAGACGTGCCGATGAACTTCAGCAGATCGTTCGGCGTCGTCTTCGGCGCGAACACGAGATCCGCCCAACTGCCGATCAGCATCAGGATCACAGGCAGCAGGATCGTGAAGAGCGTGATACCAAAGCCCGGCAGCTCGCGCGAGCCCGCCTGATGTTCGGTATCGACGAACTGCGCGGCGAGCGGATTGTTTTCGGCGAGTTTGATATGACGGTGGATCAGCAGCGCGAACAGCGGACCAGCGACAATCGCCGTCGGCACGCCGACGAGCAGCCCGTACGCGATCGTGCGGCCGATGTCCGCGTGATACGCCTGCACCGCAAGCAGCGCAGCCGGGTGCGGCGGTATCAGGCCGTGTACGACGGACAGACCCGCGACCATCGGCAGGCCGATCAGCAGCAGTGATTTGCCCGTGCGCTTCGCGACGTTGAACGCGATGGGAATCAGCAGCACGAAGCCGACTTCGAAAAACACCGGCAAGCCGACGATGATCGCGACGAACATCATCGCCCAGTGAATGTTCTTTTCACCGAACCAGTTGATTAGCGTGGTGGCGATACGCTCGGCACCGCCCGATTCGGCCATCATCTTGCCGAGCATCGTGCCGAGGCCGACGACGATCGCGATGTGACCCAGCGTATTGCCGTTACCCGTTTCGAACGACTTCACGATCGTGCCCGCCGGCATGCCAACGGCCAGACCCAGCAACAACGACACGATAATGAGGACGAGGAACGGATAGACCTTGAAGCGCGTGATCATCAGGATCAGCACCGCAATGGCAATCACGGCGTAGATCAGCAGCATGCTGCCGTGGACAGCTTCCATGAAGCTCCTCCTTTGCTTTGTTGGTTTGAATTGCAAAGTGCTACGGCACCTCGCCCGCTTCCGGATGCTGAAAGTGCCTTCTGAGCGAGCACTTTCGCGGACGCTGAATTTTACTGTTTGTTGACGTCGGTGGCGCGTGGAATAAACCCGCGCAAAAATCAAAAAAAACCTCGCCGCTGCAGCCCGTCAGGGGCTGAAGCGGCGAGGCTCGTTGCAGCAGCCGGTTACGCGCTCGTTCAAAACACGATGCTGCGCGTCAGTGTGCAGGTGCTGCCAGTTCGCTCGCAGCGCGCGCGAGACGCGTGACTTCGTCCCAGTTCTGCGCAGCGAGCGCCGCCTTCGGCGTCAGCCACGAGCCGCCCACGCACACTACATTCGGCAGCGCGAGGAAGTTTGGCGCTGTTTCCGCCGTGATGCCGCCCGTCGGGCAGAACTTCAGCGTCGGGAACGGGCCGTGGAAGGCTTGCAGCATCGGCACGCCCCCCGCCTGTTGCGCGGGGAAGAACTTGACGATTTCATAGCCCAGTTCGAGTGCGACGATGATGTCACTCGGTGTCATTACGCCGGGCAAAAGCGGCAGACCGGCGTCCTGCGCGGCCTTGTGCATATCTTTCGTGAGACCCGGCGATACACCGAACTGCGCGCCCGCCTTCTTTGCCTGCTCGCAATGTTCGGGCCTCGTGATCGTGCCGACGCCAACGACGATGTCTTCGGCAAGCTGGCTCGCGCGCTCGATCGCCCCGATGCCGGCAGGCGTGCGCAGCGTGATTTCCAGCACCTTCACGCCGCCTGCGTGCAGTGCGCGCGAAACGTGTTCGCCCTGTTCGACGGTATCGAATGCGAGGACCGGGATCACCGGACCGAGGCGCACGATTTCGCTGACTGTTTTCGACGTCATCTTCAGACTCCTTTTCGCTTTATTTCTGCATTGCGTTGCTGGCTTCACTTGCCACGGCGCTTGCCGTTCCAGTTGCGTGCTGCGTTGCGTGTGACGCTTCGCCGACGAGCGGCCCGAACACCGATGCGCCGAGTTCCGCCGGCGCCGCCGCCGCACGGAACACGCCGAACAGTTCGCGGCCGAAGCCCACTTCGTTTTCCGCCTGATGCTGCGACACGGCAATCGGACGCGCAGCCCATTCGGCGTCGTCGATTTCGATGTCGAGCACGCCTGCTTCGGCGTCTATCACCAGCATGTCGCCCGTTCGCACCTTGCCGAGCGGGCCTTGCAGCAGCGCTTCCGGCGACACGTGAATCACGGCGGGCACCTTGCCCGATGCTCCGGACATGCGGCCGTCCGTGACGAGCGCGACATGGAAACCCTGATCCTGCAACACGCCGAGCAGCGGCGTCAAACGATGCAGCTCAGGCATGCCGTTTGCGCGCGCACCCTGGAAGCGCACGACGGCGATGAAGTCGCGCTTAAGCTCGCCGTTGTCGAAGGCTTCCTGCACGGCTTCCTGCGAATCGAACACGATGGCGGGCGCCTTCACCGTCCGATGCGCCTTGGCAACGGCCGAAATCTTGATCACACCGCGGCCGAGCTTGCCTTGCATCAGACGCAAACCGCCGTCCGGCTGGAACGGATCGCCGATGGCGCGCAACACGGCCGTATCGTGGCTTTCGGCTGCGGCCGGCACCCACGTCAGCTTGCCGTCGAGCAGTTTCGGCTCTTCGGCGTAGCGCGAAAGACCCTTGCCGACGACCGTGTTCACATCGTCATGCAGCAAGCCGCCTTCGAGCAGGTTGCGGATCAGATACGCCATGCCGCCCGCCGCGTGGAAGTGGTTCACGTCGGCCTTGCCGTTCGGATAGACCTTCGCGAGCAGCGGCACCGTAGCCGACAGCGTGTCGAAGTCGTCCCAGTCGATGATGATGCCCGCCGCGCGCGCGATCGCGACGAGGTGAAGCGTGTGATTAGTCGAGCCGCCCGTCGCCAGCAGACCGACGATGCCGTTGATGATCGCTTTCTCGTCGATTACGTGGCCGATTGGCATGTAGTGGCCGCGGTCCACCGTCAGGTCGAGCACGCGGCGCGCGGCTTGCGCAGTCAGCGCATCGCGCAACGGCGTATGCGGATGCACGAACGCCGAGCCCGGCAGATGCAGGCCCATGATTTCCATCAGCATCTGATTGCTGTTGGCCGTGCCGTAGAACGTGCAGGTGCCGTGGCTGTGATACGCGGCGGCCTCGGATTCGAGCAGCTCGTTGCGGCCGCATTTGCCCGTCGCGAACTCCTGGCGCACTTTGGCCTTGTCGTCGTTCGACAGGCCACTCGTCATCGGGCCGGCGGGCACGAAGATGGTCGGCAGATGGCCGAATTGCAGCGCGCCGATCAACAGGCCCGGCACGATCTTGTCGCACACGCCGAGACACAGCGCCGCGTCGAACATGTTGTGCGTGAGCGCGACAGCCGTGCTCATCGCGATCACTTCGCGCGAGAACAGCGACAGTTCCATGCCCGCATTGCCCTGCGTGATGCCGTCGCACATCGCCGGGACGCCGCCCGCGAACTGCGCTACGCCGCCGTTTTCACGCGCGGCGGCCTTGATGATGTCAGGAAAATCCTTGTACGGCGCGTGCGCCGAGAGCATCTCGTTGTACGACGAGACGATGCCGATGTTCGGCTGGCGGATCTGCTTGATGACGAGCTTGTCGTTGCCCTCCATGCCGGCGAAGCCGTGCGCGAGGTTCGCGCAGGACAGCGCGCCGCGCGCCGGGAACTTGCCCTGCGCCTGGTCGATGCGTGACAGGTACGCGTGGCGCGTCGGCTTGCTGCGCTCGATCACGCGCTTCGTGACTTTCATCAGTTGCGAATGCGGGGAAACCATCGATGCTCCTTCGTCGCTGGCCTGCGCGCCTTGACATGAGCGCTGTACGCCAGATTGGTATCGCGGGAAACGGCATGAAGAGCCGGCAACCGGGATATTAGTAGAAAAACTACAAGCACACAATGTGGCAGTTGCTGAATCGGCGCAACTGCGGAATTGGCCTTAAACCTTTATGTACTGGCGTTTCCGGCGTTTTAACGCAGTTCATCAGGGTAATCACCTACGGTACATATGTAGTTTTTGTACTTGACTCGTCTATCAGCTATAGTCCACGCATTCTTCAGCATAGTGCGAGATTCCCGATGATGCTGTCCCAGGTGGAAGCGATGCGCGACCAGATGCGCCCATCCGAACGCAAGCTTGCCGACTACGTGATCGAGGCGCCGCGCGAAGTGCTCGACCTGTCGATGACGGAGGTCGCCGCGCGCGCGGGCGTCAGCCAGCCGACCATCGCGCGCTTTTGCCATGCACTCGGCTTCTCCGGCTTTCGCGAGTTCAAGATCCGCCTTGCGCAAGGGATAGCAACGGAAGTGCCCGCCGTGTATCGCGACGTGCGTCCCGACGAGCCGACGCCCGGCGTCGCCGCGAAGGTGCTCGACCGGACCATCGGCGCGCTGATCCAGGTGCGCAACAATCTGTCGACCGACAGCGTGGCGGCGGCGATCCAGTTGCTGGCGCAAGCGAAGCGCATCGAGTTCTACGGCGCGGGCGGCTCGGGGATTGCCGCGCTCGACATGCAGCACAAGTTCTTCCGGCTCGGCATGCCGAGCGTCGCTTATTCCGACCCGCATACGTTTTTGATGTCGGCGGGATTGCTGGGCGAAGGCGATGTCGTCGTCGCGATTTCGAATACGGGTCGCACGCGTGACATCATCGACGCGGCGAAATCCGCACTCGCCGCGGGCGCGAAGGTGATTGCCGTGACGCATGGGAATTCGCCGCTGGCTCGGATCGCGTCGATCGGACTGTTCGCGAATGTCGATGAAGACACCGACATCTTCTCGCCGATGACGTCGCGCACGTCGCATCTCGCGATCGGCGACATTCTGGCCGTCGGCGTCGCGTTGCAGCGCGGACCGGAACTGGCAGAAAAGCTGGCGGGCGCGAAGGATGTGATTGCGCGACGCCGGATCGGGCCGCAGGAATAGGTCTGCTGCGTGCGTTGAAGCACGCCACGCCGCAGGATGACGGGCCGCATGAGTGATCCGGCACGCACCGCACGGCAAGGTGAAGCGCGACACCAGGACAAAGCGGACATACAAACGCAAAACGGGCTCCCGAAGGAGCCCGTTTCGTTTTGAAGCTTGCTGCTGGTGAAGGCTGCGCTCAGGCGGTCTTACTGCACCGCCCTTGCGCCTACTTCCCGATTATCACTGGTACGAAGCACCGACACCAACCGTCGTGCCCTGGCCACTGACACCGGTGCCGAGGGCGATGGAGCTCACGCCCGAGGCGGTGCTGTTATCGCCGAAAACCAGCGCGTGATCAGCAGACGCAGAGTTGCTCTGCCCAAAAGCCAAAGCATCGGTGCCGTTCGCAAGCGCCATACAACCAAACGCGATGGCCGAACCAGAGTCGGTCAACGTGTTAGTGGCAGACGGCGTTGTCTAGCAGTTACCAGCGCCTGAATTGTTAATTGCGACAATCGAGTTGCCATTGCCGTCTTTAACATACCCTGTTGAATTCGCGTATGCGAAACCAGACGCCAGCGCGCCCCCCGCCAATAATCACCGCGGTTCCGAGCAATCCGACAGATTTTTTCGAAGAACCTCCCTTGCCGCGCGACGCGGCATTCTCCTGAGCGGCGACCCACGTTCCCGTGGTTTCGTTCCAGATTGATCGATAAGTCTTATTCATCTGCAATCCTAAAAATATTGAAATATCGCCGGCACGGGAAACGTTACTCCAGCACGGCAACGAGATATCTCTCGCACCCACCCTGTGAATGCGATGCTTACGCGAAAATTAAGTGGGAAGACCGGCTCCGAAGAACCCTGACTGCTGATCCGCCCAAGCCGCCGCCGGAGCCGGTTTTTGAGATGAGCTGCCTAAGAACGACTAAGACTTCGCCCCTTCTACCTACCGTGCATGCACTTTATTGCGACACAGCAAGCGCCTGAATCGGACGACTCCTAAAGCATGCTGATAACGCGTGCGTAGGCGGAATCGTTTGGTTTTTTTGTCAGCGAAATTTAAGAAAGAAGGTGAGCGTGCTCAGTCCGAGCTAAGACGTATGCCGCGCGACACGATGGATTTCGTGATCAAGTGCGCTGGGCACCACAGACAACGCGAGAAGACGAGGGCCACTTCGGCGGTATTACGATGGTCGCCGCAATGACTTGCGGGAATGGGGACACGAGTCTCGCTGCTTGACGCAAACCCGCGCAGCCTGAATGGCGACGAGTATCGTTAGCGCGTTGGGCTTGAACGATTGCAGGAAAGCAAAAATCCCGGTTTGCTGTTACCAGCAAACCGGGCTTCTGAACGAATTTCCCGAACCGACTACATCGAAAACTAAAACGGCTTGATGACTACCAGCGCGACAGCCGCCAGCATCCCCAGCACGGGGAGTTCGTTGAACATCCGATACCACTTGTGCGAGCGCCGGTTCTCACCGCGCTCGAACGTCCGCAGCAATACGCCGCAATACGCGTGATAAATAATCAGCAACACCACCACGCCGACCTTCGCGTGAATCCAGCCCTGCCCGCTGCCGATGCCGACCGCGAGCCACAGCCACAATCCGCACGCCAGCGCCGGCACCGCGATGAACGTCATGAAGCGAAACAGCTTGCGCGCCATGATCAAGAGGCGTTTCACCGCGTTCGTATCGGTCTCCATCGCGAGATTCACGTAGATCCGCGGCAGGTAGAAAAGCCCCGCGAACCATGAGGCCACCAGAACGATGTGAAACGTCTTGATCCACAACATCGGTATTAATCCTTCTTTTTGTTTCGATGTTCGAAATTATTGACGGCCTTCGCCGTGCCCCAGCACGACGTATTTCATCGATGTCAGCCCATCCAGGCCGACGGGACCGCGCGCATGCAGCTTGTCGTTTGAAATGCCGATCTCAGCGCCCAGCCCAAACTCGAAGCCGTCGGCAAAACGCGTCGATGCATTGACCATCACGCTCGCCGAATCCACTTCGCGCAGGAAGCGCATCGCGCGGTCGTGATCTTCCGTGACGATCGCGTCCGTGTGGTGCGAGCCGTATTCGTTGATGTGCTCGATCGCCTCGTCGATGCCGTCGACCACCTTGATAGCCAGCACGGGCGCGAGATATTCGGTGCGCCAGTCTTCTTCCGTTGCATCGACTAGCGGTTGCACGCCATCCGCTTCGAGCACCTTGCGCGCCGCCGGATCGACACGCAGTTCCACGTCCTTGCCGCGATACAGTTTGCCGAGCGCCGGCAGCACTTCGGCCGCGATACCGCGCGCGACCAAAAGCGTCTCCATCGTGTTGCAGGTGCCGTAACGATGCGTCTTCGCGTTATCGCAGACCGTCATCGCCTTCGCGATGTCCGCGCGATCGTCGACATACACGTGGCAAATGCCATCGAGGTGCTTGATCATCGGCACGCGCGCTTCTTCCATCAGACGCGCGATCAAACTCTTGCCGCCACGCGGCACGATCACGTCGACGTATTCCGTCATCGTGATCAGCTTGCCGACTGCGGCACGGTCGGACGTCTCGACCACTTGCACCGCTTCCTGCGGCAAGCCCGCTGTCTCGAGCCCTTCGCCGATCAGCTTCGCCAGCGCCGTGTTGCATTCGAGCGCTTCCGACCCGCCCCGCAAGATCGTCGCGTTACCCGATTTGAGGCACAGCGCAGCCGCGTCGATCGTCACGTTCGGCCGCGATTCGTAGATGATGCCGATCACGCCCAGCGGCACACGCATCTGGCCGACCTGAATGCCGCTCGGCCGATACTTCAGATTGCTGATCTCGCCGATCGGATCGGCCAGCGCAGCCACTTGCCGCAAGCCTTCGACCATCGTCTTCAACGCCTTGTCCGACAGCGTCAGACGATCGATGAACGCGGCGTCGTGGCCCTTGTCGCGAGCGCGGGCGAGGTCACGCGCATTCGCTTCTTTCAGCTTGACCGTCTCGCGTTCGATGGCGACTGCAATGGCTTCGAGCGCGGCATTCTTCGCCGCCGTCGACGCCCGCGCCATCGCACGCGATGCGTGACGCGCGCGGCGGCCGAGGTCGGTCATGTACTGGTCGATATCCATGATGATTCCCGTTGTGCCGCAATATGCGTGGATGCGGCAGACAGTTTCTGTAAGCGGAACGATCCGCCGATTGTATGACGTGTGACAGTTGTCTGCTCGGGCGAGCGGCGCCGTGTCACGGGCTGGGAAAGGCTGCCGCGCCGCGATTGCGATGAATCTGGTATTCCGCCGAAACGCCCGCGTTATTCAAGCGAGGTCAGCGGCCAGATCCGTCAGGCGTGCGACAGCCTACGACGGTCGGCGCATTGGCGCCGGTCGCGCTGGAACTGGCCGGTTTGGCATGCCACGCACCGGAGAAGCGGATGTACCCGCGACGGCCATCGCAAGTTCGAAAAGCCCGGCCCACGGATCGGGCGGTGGATCATTGCGATGATTGCCCGGCGTGCCGCCCGACAACCCCTTTACCTGTCGATCGAGCTTCGCCGCGAACGCCAGCGCCTTTTCCAGCGACGCCTCCGTCACACGCGACAGCGCCGGTCCAACGAGCCGCTCACGCGGCCCCCACACGCGGTTTTCGCGCAGCAGCATCGGCAGCGGCTTGCCCGCCTCGACACCGCGCTTGATACGCAACAGCGTGCGAATTTCTTCGACGACAGCCCACAGCACGAGCACGGCCGCTTCGCCTTCGCCCTTCAGGCCGTCGATCATCCGCGACAGACGGCCTACATCGCCCGCGAGCATCGCTTCGTTGAGTTTGAACACGTCGTAGCGCGCGACGTTGAGCACGGCGTCGTGAACCTGTTCGAACGACAGCGCGCCGGACGGATACAACAGCCCCAGCTTCTGGATTTCCTGATGCGCAGCGAGCAGGTTGCCTTCGACGCGCTCGGCGATGAACTGCAACGAGCGCTTGCCCTCTTCGCCCGCCGCAACGCGCTGGCCTTGTTGCGCCAGACGCTGCCCAACCCAACCGGGCAATTGCGCGCGCTCGACAGGATCGATCTTCAACGCGACGCCCGCATCGGCCAGCGCCGTAAACCACGCGGCCTTTTGCGTCGCCGCATCGAGGCGCGGCAACGTCACGAGCGTCAGCACATCAGGATTCGCCGACGCGGCTAACGTCTTCAGCGCATCCGCGCCTTCCTTGCCGGGCTTGCCCGTCGGGATGCGCAATTCGACCAGTTGCCGGTCGCCGAACAGCGACATCGACTGACTCGCACCAAGCAGCGAACTCCAGTCGAAGCCGCGCTCCACCGTGAACACCGTGCGGTCAGTAAAGCCGTTCGCGCGCGCCGTCGCGCGGATGCGGTCGCACGCTTCCTGCGCGAGCAGATGCTCGTCGCCGTACACGACGTACAGACCGGCGGGACCTTTCGCGAGATGCGCTTCGAGCGCGTCAAGACGCAGTTGCATGGCGACGGATGAACGAGAGTGAAAGCAGGTCGATGCTGTGGATCAAAGCGGCGGCGGCGGCAGCGGTGCTCGCGGATTGACGCCCGGCACTTCCTGGCCCGGCGCCGGATGCAGCGAACGCACGACGGCAAGACGGCGCATCAGCTGATCGACGGCGTCGTTTTGCATGTCCGCGTAAAGGATGTCCGCTTCCGAAGCCTTCGCTTGCGAGAACTGGTCGCTATACGTCATCGCGCGATTCAGATGGATCGCGCTCGGCGGAATCAGCAGCGTGCCGTCGGCGCCGCGCACCGTGTAGTTCAGCCAGTAGTCGAGCGCGTATTCCTCGACGACACCCAGCGAGTTCAGCGTCAGCACGCTGTTGCCGCGCCCTTCGGAAATCGACAGGATGGCGTCGGCGTTGGCGGGCGAAGTCACGATCACCGTGTCGCTGCCACCCTGCACCATGCGCGTCAGGCGTGCGGCGACGGGCGCCGACGCGCCCGCGATGGCGAGGCGTTTGAACGCGTAGTCCTGCTGGCCACGCAGCTGGAAGCCGCACGCGGACAGCAGCGCCGCGCTGCACGCCAGAGTCAAAAACGATCTGCGAGTCACATGAGCTCCTGGTTCGCAGTTAAAGCGCAATCGATGCGTGCATCAGACGACGACGTTCACGAGACGGCCCGGCACGACGATAACCTTCTTCGCCGGCTTGCCTTCGCTGAACTTCGCGAACATTTCGTGCGCGAGCGCGACGGCTTCGATCGCTTCGCGCGATGCGTCCTTCGCGACCGTCACGGCGCCGCGCACCTTGCCGTTCACCTGCAGCACGAGTTCGATCTCGCTCTGCTCCAGCGCCTTTTCGTCGACCTTCGGCCACGGCGCGTCGAGCAGCGTGCCGAACTCGGCCTCATAGCCGAGTTCCTGCCACAGCTGGAACGTGACGTGCGGCACGACCGGGTACAGCACGCGCAGCAGCACGCCATAGCTTTCGCGCAGCACGGCGGTGCTCGCGCCCTTCGCGCCGTCGACCGCGTTGAGCATCTTCATCGCCGCCGACACGACCGTGTTGTACTGCAGACGCTGATAGTCGAAATCGGCCTGCTTCAGCACGCTGTAGATTTCGCGGCGCAGCGTCTTGTCGGTATCGGTGAGCTTCGCGGCGTCGAATGCGCCGCGCTGCGAGAGCGCCGCTTCATTCGCCTGACCGAACGACCACACGCGGCGCAGGAAGCGGCTTGCCCCTTCGACGCCCGCGCCCGACCATTCAAGCTGCTGCTCGGGAGGAGCCGCGAACATCGTGAACAGACGCGCGGTATCTGCACCGTACTGGTCGATCAGCACTTGCGGATCGACGCCGTTGTTCTTCGACTTCGACATCTTCTCGACGCCGCCCAGCACGACGGGCTGGCCGTCGGCGTTCAGCGTCGCGCCGACCGGGCGGCCCTTGTCGTCGTGCGTAACGGTGACGTCGGCCGGGTTGTACCAGGTCTTCTTGCCCGCGTCATTTTCGCGGTAATACGTTTCGTTGAGCACCATGCCCTGCGTGAGCAGGTTCTTCGCCGGCTCGCCGAACTTCACGATGCCGAGATCACGGCAGACCTTCGCCCAGAAACGCGAGTACAACAGGTGAAGAATCGCGTGTTCGATGCCGCCGATGTACTGATCCATCGGCATCCAGTAATCGGTGCGTTCGTCGACCATCGTCTTCGCGTCGGGTGCCGCGTAGCGATAGAAGTACCAGGACGAATCGACGAAGGTGTCCATCGTGTCGGTTTCGCGCTTCGCAGCCGCGCCGCAGGTCGGACACGTGCAGTTCAGAAACGCTTCCGACTTCGCGAGCGGATTGCCCGTGCCGTCCGGCACGAGATCTTCCGGCAGCACGACGGGCAGATCCTTCTCGGGCACCGGCACGTCGCCGCACGACGGGCAGTGGATGATCGGGATCGGCGTGCCCCAGTAGCGCTGGCGCGAGATGCCCCAGTCGCGCAGACGCCACGTGACCTGCTTGTCGCCGAGGCCGAGCGCTTTCAGATCAGCGGCGATCGCGTCGACGGCTTCGCTGTACTTGAGGCCGTCGTACTTGCCACTGTTGACCAGGACGCCGTTTTCCTTGTCGCCGTACGACTCGTGCCACGCGTCCGTCGAGAACGGCTCGCCTTCGACTGCAACCACCTGCTTGACGGGAATGCCGTACTTCTTCACGAACGCGAAGTCGCGCTCGTCGTGCGCGGGCACGCCCATCACGGCGCCTTCGCCGTAGCTCATCAGCACGTAATTGCCAATCCACACCTCGACCTTTTCCTGCGTCAGCGGATGCGTGACGAAAAAGCCTGTGGCCATGCCCTTCTTTTCCATCGTCGCCATGTCGGCTTCGGCGACGCCGCCGTGCTTGCATTCGTCGATGAATGCCTGCAGTTCCGGCCTGCCTTGCGCGAGATGCGTGGCGAGCGGATGCTCCGCAGCGACCGCACAGAAGGTGACGCCCATGATCGTGTCGGCGCGCGTCGTGAACACACGCAGCAGCTTCTGTTCGCCGTCCAGTTCGTACGGGAAGCCGAAGTTCACGCCGAAGCTCTTGCCGATCCAGTTCTGCTGCATGATCTTCACGCGCTCGGGCCAGCCGAGGCCTTCGAGATCGTTCAGCAGTTCATCCGCGTACTGCGTGATGCGCATGTAGTACATCGGGATTTCGCGCTTCTCGACGAGCGCGCCCGAACGCCAGCCGCGGCCGTCGATCACCTGCTCGTTCGCGAGCACGGTCTGATCGACCGGGTCCCAGTTCACGGTGCCCGTCTTCTTGTACGCGATGCCCTTTTCGAGCATCTTCAGGAAGATCCACTGGTTCCACTTGTAGTAGTCCGGGCTGCAGGTGGCGACTTCGCGCGACCAGTCGATGGCGAGACCCATCGACTGCATCTGCTTCTTCATGTACGCGATGTTGTCGTACGTCCACTTTGCGGGCGGCACGTTGTTGGCCATCGCGGCGTTTTCGGCGGGCATGCCGAACGCGTCCCAGCCCATCGGCATCAGCGTGTTGTAGCCGTTCATCCGCAGATAGCGGTACATCACGTCGTTGATCGTGTAGTTGCGTACGTGCCCCATGTGCAGCTTGCCCGACGGATACGGCAGCATCGAAACGCAATAGAACTTCGGCTTGTCGGCCTTTTCCGTCGTTTTGTACGCGTCGGTGGCGCGCCATTGTCCTTGCGCGGCGGATTCGACGTCGGAGGGAACGTATTTTTCGTGCATGGTGTGATGGGATCGCTGTTCGGTGCCGCTGTTCGGGTGCTTCGGCACCGGCACGGTGCTCTGCTTGATGAAAGTCTTGTCGATTCCCCTCTCGTCAAGGGGAAAGGGCTGATTATACCGTTCGGCCGGGTTCACGCCGCGCGCGATTGAGCGTGTGCGATGCGCGTTGCGCGCCGATTCGGCGTGATGGGTGGTGAAAGCGTGCTGTTGGCCGGCACGGGCTGCTTCGGCTTATTGCGCCGCCGATGCGGCGGCGGGAGGCGTCGGCTGGCCCGCTTTGGCGTCGCCTGGAGGCGGCTCCGTGACGAAACCGATCCGCTCCAGACCCGCCTGCTGCGCCGCGCCCATCACCTGCGCGATCACTTCGTAGCGCGTCGAGCGCTCGGCGCGCAGATGGATTTCCGGCTGTTCCTTTTGCTTGCCCGCGTCGTTGAACTGCGCTCGCATCTGGTCGAGCGTGATCGGCTTGTCGTTCCAGTAGAGCTTGCCTGCGGCGTCGATCGACAGCGTGATGGTCTGCGGCGTCTCGCGCGCCTCAGCGGCCGCGACGCGCGGCAGATCCAGACGGATCGCGTGGGTGAACAGCGGCGCCGTGATGATAAAAATGACGAGCAGCACCAGCATCACGTCGATCAGCGGCGTCATGTTGATGTCCGCCATCGGCGCGGCCGTCTTGTGCCTGTCGAGTCCGCCGAATGCCATGTGTCGTGCCTCGTTCCTCGCGTTTCTTCTCGCGTTTGATACCTGGTGTGCCTGCGCGGCCGCCGTCTGCCCGATGCGGCTCTACGCCTGCGTGCGCGCTGGCGCCCGTTCGCCGTGGGTGTCTCTCGCGCCGCCGCGTGCGTTGTCGGACGCGTCGCCTGCGGGCGCGCAGACATACGCGTGCAGATCGTGCGCGAAGCCGTCGAGTTCCTCCGACAACTGCCGCACCATCCGTCCAAGCACGTTATAGGCGAGCACGGCGGGAATCGCGACGACGAGGCCGAACGCCGTCATGATGAGCGCCTCGCCGACGGGACCCGCGACGTTCTCGATCATCGCCTGCCCGCTTTGCGCGATGCTGCCGAGCGCGTGATAAATGCCCCACACGGTGCCCAGCAAGCCGACGAACGGCGCCGTGCTGCCCACCGACGCCAGCAGCACCTGCCCAAACTCGAGCCGCCGCTGCGAGCGGTGCAGCGCCTGACGCAGTGCCCGCAACACGCGTTCGCTGCGTTCGACGCGCGCGAGCAGCACGCCTGGTGTCTCGACTTCCGACGCCTGCAGCGCCGCTTCCGCCAATGGAGAAAAGATGTGCTCGCGATCCGCGAGACGCAGCGCTGCGACGCCTTCCGACAGCGTCGGCGCCTGCCAGAACCGCGCGACGGCGCGCGGCCCTTGCCGCTTCGCGCGGCTCAGTATCCAGCTTTTGACGATGAGGAAGCACCAGCTCGCAACCGACATCGCCAGCAACACGTACGCGACGCCATGCGTGATGGCGTCGCTGGTTTGCAGGTAGTGGAGGATGCCGGTGTCTGCCATCGGAGCTCTTTGGTCGCCTCGGCTACGGCGCCTTGACGGGTGAGAACAGGCTGACGCGGGGCTTAGCGCAAGCCGAGCACGTCCTGCATGTCGAACAGGCCGTTCTGGTGGCCTTCGAGGAAGCGCACCGCGCGCACCGCGCCTTGCGCGTACGACAGGCGGCTCGCCGACTTGTGCGTGATTTCGATGCGCTCACCGATGCCCGCGAACAGCACCGTGTGGTCGCCGACGATATCGCCGCCACGAATCGCCGAAAAACCGATGGTCGACGGATCGCGTTCGCCCGTCACGCCTTCGCGCGCGTAGACGGCGCAATCTTCGAGCTTGCGGCCAAGCGAATTGGCGATCACCTCGCCCATCGTCAGCGCCGTGCCCGACGGGGCGTCGACCTTGTGACGGTGATGCGCCTCGATGATTTCGATGTCGTAGCCTTGCGAGAAATGAGGCGCAGCGAATTCGAGCAGCTTCATCGTCACGTTCACGCCGACGCTGAAGTTCGACGCGAACACGATGCCGATCTTTTCCGACGCGGCGCGAATCTGCTCCTTCTGCGCGTCGTCGAAGCCCGTCGTGCCGATCACGAGTTTCGTGTTCGTGCGCAGCGCCGCGTCGATGTGCGCAAGCGTGCCTTCGGGGCGCGTGAAGTCGATCAGATAGTCGGATTGCGCGAGCACGGCGTCGATATCGTCCGACATCAGCACGCCCGTCTGCTTGCCGAGAAACGCGCCGGCGTCCTGACCGAGTTGCGGCGCGCCTGTGCGGTCGAGCGCGCCCGACAGCGTGACTTCAGGATCGTTGAGGACGGTTTCGATGAGCATCCGGCCCATGCGGCCCGACGCGCCGGCGATGGCAATTTTCATGGGTAGTCCTGCTAACAGCGCCTGAACATCGCGCCGACAGGCAGCGCGCCGAGAGGCGACAAAAGATACGAAGCGGGCGATGTCTCACAGCGAAGCGGCATCGCGGCAAGACACATGACAGGCGGACACGCCGCCCGTCATGTTACGGACAACGGAATCAGCCGCCCGTTCCCGTGGTCGTTCCCGATTGCGAGGAAGATTGCGACGACTTGGCGGGCGCGTCTTTCGACTGGCCGTTGTTGCTTTCCGGGCCAGTTGGACCCGTCGGGCCAACGGGGTTGTCGCTCGGTACGCCCTGCATCTGCGGAGGCGGCGGACGGGTGAAGCGGAACTGCGGCTGACCCGGCTCCGTCGAGTTCTGCGGCACGCCTCCGTTAGACGGCGGCGTGTTCGCGCGTACCGACGGCGTCGCGCCCGGCGCGGGCGATTGCACCGCGTTGGTCAGGCGGTTCGCAGCCTGTGCGGCCTGCGCGTTCGCGTCGACTGCGGGCAGATTGCCGGCCTGCGCGGCGTCCGACGTGGCCGAGCGCACGGTATCGGGCACCGTTACGGGCGCGGGCGCGTTCGCAGCAGCCGCCGCGCTCGCCTCAGCCGTTCCGCTGGCGACGACAGGCGCCACCTTCACCTTCTTGCCCGTGCGATCGCCGTCGATTTCGGCGAGCAGTTCGAGGTTGGACGGCAGATCTTCGCCACCCGACCAGCTCGCGACGCGATCACCCGTGAAGTTCACGATGAAATCGCGCTGCTGGACGACTGCCGTCGAACCGCGCTTGAAATAGAAGACGTAGTCCCAGCGGTCCGCGTGGAACATGTCGGAAAGAAGCGGCGTGCCGAGCACCTGCCGGACCTGAGCGCGCGACATGCCAACCTGCATTTGCGCAGCCGCTTCCTTCGATACGAAGTTACCTTGAACCACGGTAATGCGGTACGGCGTGATGCTTTGGGCAAAACGCTGAGTCAGGCTGTCATACGTGGAACATCCAGCAAGAACCGCCACCGCCGCCGCGACGATCAAGGTACGCCGTACGCGGCTCCCCCGGTTGATCAATAGAGCTTTTGGAATCATTTCCCTCACCGTGCGGGCTACGCGAGCCGCGCGTGTTTCCGTGTAAGATGACCTGAACAGCAATTCACATTACCATTAGAACCCTGCATTGTACTCTAGGGATCCCTTGCCATGACCAATCCAACCGATCTGAAGAATATCGGACTCAAGGCGACCCTACCGCGCCTCAAGATTCTGGAAATCTTTCAGCACAGCCCGGTGCGCCATCTGACCGCCGAAGATGTCTACCGCAGCCTGCTGCATGAAGAACTGGATATCGGGCTCGCCACGGTGTACCGCGTGCTCACACAGTTCGAACAGGCGGGCCTGCTGTCGCGTAGCAACTTCGAGTCGGGTAAAGCCGTTTTTGAGCTGAACGAAGGGACGCACCACGACCATCTGGTGTGTATCGACTGCGGGCTGGTCGAAGAGTTTTTCGACCCTGAAATCGAAAACCGCCAGCAGGCAATCGCGAAAGAACGCGGCTTCAAGCTGCAGGAACACGCGCTCGCGCTCTACGGCGTGTGTACGAAGGAAAAATGCCCGCATCGCAAGCACTGACGCGGGTTTCCGGGCATTTCGCGAGCGCGCGAAGCACCTGGAATTGACAGTAAGACGCAGAAAGGCCCGGTCGAATTCGTCGACCGGGCCTTTTGCTTTCTTCTGCTTACCAAACCCTTAAATCGCCGCTGTTTCGAACGATTCACGCTCCAGACGCCACGTTTGCGGCAACGCCAATTCATCGCAATTCGGCCCCTCTCCGCCACGATCGACGACGAGGAAATCGCTCACGCGCTCCAACGCGAGCAGCGGATGATGCCAGACGCCTCTCGCGTAATTGACGCCCTGCCAGCCGCGCGTCGAGAACGCTCTTAGCTTCGCTGGATCGAGATCGCCGGCCGGTGCGACGACGATCAGATAAGGCGCATCCGATAGCGGCACGAACGCCTGGCTGCCGAGCGGATGGCGCTCCATCATCGCGATCTCGATCGGCCATGCACGCGGCTGCGCGCGAAACACGTTGATCAGCGGGCGGCCGCCTTGCGTGCTCACATCGACTTTCGCGAGGTCGTGAAAACGCTCGGTGGTGCCTTCGTTGATCGGATAGTGGCGCGCGCCGTCCAGTTCGATCACGTCGCCGAATGGAGCGAACGCGTCTCGTGTCAGGCGCTCGATGCGCAGTGTGTTCATGGCCGTCTCCGTCGATCGTCTCTGCCGTGCAGCGTGTGTTATTCGAGTTCGCCCCACAGGCGCAACCGCGATACGCCGCCGTCCGGGTAAATGTTGAACCGCACGTGTGTCACGGGGCCAAGCGCGGCGAGTTCGGCGCTGAACGTATGCACGTTATCCATCTGCAACTTCTGTTCGGGTAACAGAACAGGCCAGAACATCGCTTGCGTGACGAGCGAGTCGTCGGTGCCGCCCGTCACGGACGCCGCCTGCAGCGAGCAGCGATCGGGGAAATTACCCTTGAAGTGTGCGGTATCCACTTCGACCTTGCGGATCACGCCCGGCCGCGCGAGCGCCACGATCGCCCAGTCGTTGCCCGGCTCGCGGCGGCGGCGCGTCTCCCAGCCATCGCCCATGTTCACGCCGCGTCCCGGCATCAGCATCTGCGAGGCCGGCCCGAAATGCTGGTTGTTCGCGGCGACCAGATACGCGCCATTTTCGACAGCGGCCAGATCGAGCAGGTTGCCGCGTTCGATGCGCTCCCAGTCGCGCTTCGGTTGCCCATAGACGCGCAGGCGCGCCAGCCCGCCGTCCGGATACAGATTCACGCGCAGATGCGTGAACGCGCGCGTATCGCTGACTTCGACGTAGTGATGCTGATTGCCTTGCAGCGTGGTCGCGGGAACGAGGGTTTGCCAGTCGGCATTGTCGGCGGGTACGTCTTCGTTCGAATAGCAGGCTTCGATCGATGCCGCGGGCGGGAAATTGCCCGTGAAGTGGCTCGTATCGAGATCGACGCCATGCACGATGCCCGGCCGCGCGAGCCGCACCACGCAGTAATCGTGGCCCGTCGTGCGCTTGCGGCGCGTTTCCCAGCCGTCCATCCATTTGCCGTGATCGTCGTATTTACCGGGGATGAACACGGCAGGCTGCGGGTCGAGCATCCGCTCTTTCGGTGCGAAGAATTCGTCGCTGGCAAAGAGCGCCTTCGCGCCCAGGCGTGGGTCGGCGAGGTTCATGTAGCGGCGGGTGAAGGCGGGTGCGTTCGGATCGAGAATCGGATTGGCCATGATCGGTTCAGTGTCGAGTTCGAGAGAGATGAGAGGCGGCGGACTGCGAGTCCGCCGCGTTTGCCATGAGTGGTCGGTCAGATGGCGGAAAGCGTTGTCAGACGGCGTGCGCCGGATTCGCGTGGGCCGTGTTGTCGTTGTCGTGATCGGTGCTGGCGGGCACGAAGCGGTAGTCGCTGTCGAGGTTCAGCACATGGCGCGCGCGCGCCTTGTCGATATCGTTTTCCCACACGGCGACGACGACGGTCGCGACGCAGTTGCCGATCAGGTTGGTCAGCGCGCGGGCGATGCCGACAAACCAGTCGACGGGCAGGATCAGCACGAGGCCGAGCACAGGAATCGCGGGAATCGCCGAGAGCGTCGCGGCGAGAATCACGATCGCCGAGCCGGGAATGCCGTGCGCGCCCTTCGACGTCACCAGCGACACCAGCACGACGACGATCAGATCGTGCATCGACAGCGGCGTATTCGTCGCCTGTGCGATGAAGATCACCGCGAGCGTCAGATAGATCGAGAAACCGTCGAGGTTGAACGAGTAGCCGGTCGGAATCACGAGACCAACGGTCGAATCCTTCACGCCCATCCATTCGAGCTTGCGCATGATCTGCGGCAGCACGGCGTCGGACGAAGCGGTGCCGAGTACGATCGACAGTTCTTCGCGCAGATAGCGGATCAGCTTGAACACGCTGAACCCGGCGAGACGCATCACGACACCCAGCACGACGGCGACGAACACGATGCAGCTCGCGTAGAACACGATGACGAGCATGCCGAGCTGCTTCAGCGACTCGACGCCATACGTGCCCGTGGTGAACGCGATCGCGCCCAGCACGCCGAGCGGCGCAAGCTTGATGATGAAGCTCATCACGCGGAAGAACACTTGCGCGAGTTCGTCGATCAGATCGTTGACGCGTTGTGCGCGCGGCCCGAGCAGCGACAGCGCGGAGCCGACCAGCACGGAGAACACGAGAATCTGCAGGATGTCGCCCTTCGCGAATGCGTCGATCGCGGTGTCGGGGATGATCTTCAGCAGGAAGCCGGCCGTGTCCTTCAGGCTCTTCGCGTGCTCCGTGTAGGTGGCGAGCGAACCGGCGTCGAGCGTATGCAGATCGATGTTCATGCCGACGCCCGGCCGCGTGGCATACGCGAGCACCGCGCCGATCACGAGAGCGATCGTCGTCATGATTTCGAAGTAGACGACGGCTTTCAGGCCGACGCGCCCTACTTTCTTCAGATCACCTGCGTGCGCCATGCCGCTGACGACCACACAGAACACGATCGGCCCGATCACCATCTTGATCAGCTTGAGAAAGCCGTCGCCCAACGGGCGCAGCGACTGCGCGAAATGCGGAAATAGCGCTCCGAGCACGATGCCCGCCACGAGAGCGATCACCACCCGGCCAAACAGCGAATTGAAAAACTTCAACACGGCTTTCTCCCGGTCACGAGTTGGGTCTAGAACATCTGTTCATACTGGTCCGACCAGTACTGTTATGGCCAATAGTAGGAAGCCGATATAGAGAGGTCAAGGATTGTCGGGAGGGTGTTTACCCGGTCTGGTCTGACCGGACTTCTCGCCCGGATCTTGCGTGTGGGTGAAGGTTTGCGCGAAACATTGAAAGCCGTTCTACAATACTGGTCAGACCGCACCGAGCCGCTGCCGACATCATGAAAAACGTGCCGCATACTGTTACCGACTCTGCCATCTCGACGATTCGCGAGAGGATCGAGGGTGGCGTTTATCCTGTCGGGTGTTTGCTGCCGGCGCAGCGGCAATTGTCGGAAGAACTCGATATCAGCCGGGCGTCGCTGCGCGAGGCGTTATCGACGCTCGAAGCGCTCGGGCTGTTGACTATTCGTCCCGGCAAGGGCGTGTATGTGCAGTCGACGAAGGCGTCGTCGGCGCATCCGTGGCGGTTCGCAGATCAGTCGTCGTTGCCGGATACTTATCAGATGCGGTTCGCGCTGGAAGGCTTCGTTGCGCGGATGGCGGCGCTGGCTATTGGCGATAATGACGTCGAATGGTTTGAGGACAATATTGCTTCGTTGCATACGGCGCTGACTAATGGCGAGCTCGATGATGCCGCGCAGTTGGACTTCGACTTTCATATGCGGATCGTTGCGATTGCGGGCAATGCTGCTATCGAGTCCATCTTGCGGAGTAGCGCTGACATCATGAAGGAGAGTCAGCGGATGCCGTTTTATCGGCGTGAACTCGTGCTGTCTACGTATCATGAGCATCGGGCGATTCTTGATGCTTTGAAGGCCCGTGATCCGCATGCGGCCGGACTGGCTATCGAGAAGCATATTGCGAATGCGGCGCAACGCGCTGGGGTTTATTTTCCTACGCCGCAGGTTTGATTTTTTTGGTTTGGTTTGGTTTTGTCTGCGACGCTGGGTTGGTTTGCTTGGGTTTGCGCTGGCATCCGCGTTACGGTGTTTGCCATTCATGCGTCGCCCCTGTGCGGGGCGGCACCTACTTTTCTTTGCCGCCGCAAAGAAAAGTAGGCAAAAGAAAGCGGCTCACACCGCTAACACTTCTTCCTGCCTGAGGGCCCCCAACCGGTCTTACGCTTCACACGGCAACGTCCTTGTTCGCGTTCGTTGCCAACGCTTCGAATGAGCGCCTCACCCACTTCAAACACCCGAACAAGAGCCAGCGGCAGCGAATGGTATGTGCCGCCCAGGTGGCAAACTGTGTGTAGATTGTCCCGTCGTATAGCTTGGCGCTCTTACAGGATGGAGCGCATGCGCTATCGGTTCGAAGTGAGGCGTGCGAGGCACTACGGCCTACACACAGTTTGCCACCTGGGCGGCGGTGGACTACCTGGCAAGGCGTGCTGTAACGCGGACATATGAAGCGGGTGAGGCGCACCGCAAGAGCGCTGGCAACGAACGTGGGTCACGCGGTTGCCGTGTGAAGCGTAAGAACCTTTGAGGGCCCTCAGGCAAGAACTAGAAGTGGCGGTGTTAGCCGCTTTCTTTTGCCTATTTTTCTTTGCGGCGGCAAAGAAAAGTAGGTGCTGCCCCGCACAGGGGCGACGCTTGAAGCACGCTAACGAATCGCGGATGCCAGCGCAAACCCAAGCAAACCAACCCAGCGTCGCAGACAAAAAACAAACCCAAAAAAAAGAAAAAGCCGCCCAAAGGACGGCCTCTTCCCGCTGAAAAGCGAAAAAAACTTACTTCGCGTTAGCCAGTGCAACCGCCGTATCCAACATGCGGTTCGAGAAACCCCACTCATTGTCGTACCAGCTCGACACCTTCACCAGACGGCCCGACACCTTGGTCAGCGTCGCATCGAACGTCGACGAAGCCGGGTTATGGTTGAAGTCGATCGAAACCAGCGGCGCCGAGTTATACCCGAGGATGCCCTTCAGCGCGCCTTCCGACGCTTCCTTCATGATCGCGTTCACTTCATCGACAGTCGTATCGCGCTTGGCGATGAACGACAGATCGACGATCGACACGTTGATCGTCGGGACACGAATCGCATAGCCGTCCAGCTTGCCATTCAGTTCCGGCAGCACGAGACCGACAGCCGATGCAGCACCCGTCTTCGTCGGGATCTGGCTATGCGTGGCCGAGCGCGCGCGGCGCAGGTCTTCGTGGTACACGTCGGTCAACACCTGGTCGTTCGTGTACGCGTGGATCGTGGTCATCAGACCCGTTTCCAGACCGATCTTGTCGTTCAGCGGCTTGACGAGCGGCGCGAGGCAGTTCGTCGTACACGATGCGTTCGAGATGACCGTGTCCGACGCCTTCAGCACGTTGTGGTTCACGCCATAAACGATCGTCGCGTCGACGTCCTTGCCGCCCGGCGCCGAGATGATCACCTTCTTCGCGCCACCCTTGATGTGCGCGCTCGCCTTTTCCTTGGTCGTGAAAAAGCCCGTGCATTCCAGCACGACGTCGACGCCCAGTTCGCCCCACGGCAGTTCAGCCGGGTTGCGGTTGGCCAGCACGCGGATCTTGTCGCCGTTGACGATCAGGTTCTCGCCGTCGACGGTCACTTCGCCCGGAAACTTGCCGTGCGCCGTGTCGTACTGCGTCAGGTGCGCGTTCGTCTTGGCGTCGCCGAGGTCGTTGATCGCGACGATCTCGAGGTCGTGCTTCTTGCCGTTTTCATAGAAGGCGCGCAGCGTGTTGCGGCCGATCCGGCCATAGCCGTTGATTGCGACGCGAATCGTCATGTTCTATCTCCTGATGGCTGAAAAAATTTCTTCCGTGATGCTTCGGCTGATGCGCAACGAGCCGTCACGCGCGCCGCCGAAACGCAGCGCGCATGACATGGCGCGCAATTAGCCGAGTGCGGCCTTGGCCGTCTCGACAACCTTCTCGACGGTGAAGCCGAAATATTTGAACAGCACGCCGGCCGGCGCGGATTCACCGAACACGTCAATACCGACGACGCCGCCTTCCAGGCCGACATACTTGCGCCAGAAGTCCGTCACGCCCGCTTCGATCGCGACGCGGCGCACGCCGTGCGGCAGCACGCGCTCGCGGTATTCGGCGTCCTGCTTGTCGAACGTGGTCGTGGACGGCATCGACACGACACGTGCCGCAATGCCTTCGCGCGCGAGCACTTCGACCGACTTCATCGCCAGTTCGACTTCCGAACCCGTCGCGATCAGGATGATCTTGCGCGCCGGAATGTCCTCGTTCCAGTCCTTCAGCACGTAGCCGCCCTTCGCGATATTCGCGATCTGAGCGTCAGTGCGCGGGTTGAACGCGAGGTTCTGGCGACTGAAGATCAGGCACGACGGGCCTTGATGCTCGACGGCCTGCGTCCACGCAACCGCCGTTTCGACGGTATCCGCCGGACGCCATACCTGCATGTGCGGAATCAGGCGCAGGCTCGCGACGTGTTCGATCGACTGGTGCGTCGGGCCGTCTTCGCCGAGACCGATCGAGTCATGCGTGAACACGAAGATGGACGGCGACTTCATCAGCGCGGCGACGCGCAGCGCGTTGCGGCTGTAATCCGAGAACGTCAGGAACGTGCCGCCGAACGCCTTGTGGCCCCCATGCACCGCGAGGCCGTTGATGGCCGCGCTCATGCCGAATTCGCGCACGCCGTAGTTGACGTAATTGCCCGCCGCGCCGTTCTCGCCGACGCGCACGTACTTCGCCGCCTTCCAGTTGGTCAGGTTCGAGCCCGTCAGGTCAGCCGAGCCGCCGACCAGTTCCGGCAGCACAGCCGCGAGACCTTCGATAGCCTGCTGCGACGCCTTGCGGGTCGCGATGGTTTCTGCGCGCTCGTTCGCGCCGGCGATGATCGCCTGTGCCTTCTCCGCCCAGTCGGCCGGGAGCTTGTTGGCCATGCGGCGCTCGAAATCGGCGGCTTCCTGCGGGTACTTCGCGCGGTATGCGGCGAACGCGTCGTTCCATTCGCCTTCGATCTTAGCGCCATTCTCCTTCGCGTCCCACGCTGCGTAGACTTCCGGCGGAATGACAAACGGCGGATAGTGCCAGCCGAGCTTCTCGCGTACGGCCGCGACTTCCTTTTCGCCCAGCGCCGCGCCATGGACGTCGTGCGAGCCCGCCTTGTTCGGCGAGCCCTCGCCGATCACGGTCTTGCAGCAGATCAGCGTCGGCTTGTCCGACTGCTTCGCCTTCTGGATCGCGGCGTCGACGGCGTCGACGTCGTGACCGATCACGCCCGGAATCACGTTCCAGCCGTATGCCTCGAAGCGCTTCGGCGTGTCGTCGTGGAACCAGTGAATGACTTCACCGTCGATCGAAATGCCGTTGTCGTCGTAGAACGCGATCAGCTTGTTCAGCTTCAGCACGCCCGCCAGCGAGCACGCTTCGTGCGAAATGCCTTCCATCAGGCAGCCGTCGCCGAGGAACACATACGTGTGGTGATCGACGATCTTCGCGTCGGGCTTGTTGAACTCGTTCGCGAGCAGCGACTCGGCGAGCGCCATGCCGACCGAGTTCGCCAGACCCTGCCCGAGCGGGCCCGTGGTCGTCTCGACGCCCGGCGTGATGCCGTACTCGGGGTGACCCGGCGTCTTCGAGTGCATCTGACGGAAGTTCTTCAGCTCTTCCATCGGAAGGTCGTAACCCGTCAGATGGAGCAGCGAGTACAGCAGCATCGAGCCGTGACCGTTCGACAGCACGAAGCGGTCGCGATCAGACCAATGCGGGTTTTTCGGGTTGTGACGCAGGTGCCTCGACCACAGCGCAACGCCGATCTCGGCCATGCCCATCGGCATACCCGGGTGACCGGAGTTCGCTTGTTGAACGGCATCCATGGCGAGCGCGCGGATCGCGTTGGCCATCAGGGAGGTGGGGGCGGGAGACGAGGTCGTCATGTCGATTCCGGAGAATGGTCCAAAAAGCGGAGGCGCCGTTGATGGTCCGGAAGCCCGGCGGCCAGTCTGCTTCGGCGCACGGTGCGGCGCCGGGAGACGCGAGGCGGGCAGAGCAAACGGACAGGGCTGCAAAGCGGGATATTCTAACAGATAGCCGGGCTCGTCTTCGGCCATAGGACGGGCGTTTCGGAGCGATCCGGCGCGCATGGACGCCCGGCCGGCGCAAGCTGCGGAAGGCGGTCGCGGCGCCATGCGACCTGGATCTGCCGCCTGCTTGCGCGCGCTTGATCGCGCGCAATCTTCAGAACTTTGCGACGCTGTCTGAATCTTTCTGTGTGCCACCGCGATTTACGAATCCGCAAAACCAGCGCAATCCGCGCGAGTTTCGCAGCACGATCCTGCGAAAATTCGCAGACGCCGGACGCTGGAAATATCGCCACGCGCTTCATTATTCGCCGTTCGTCGCGCATCCAGCGATAAACTAAGCCAATTCTTAGAGCGTTAGCTTTGGGAGTGCTGCAAAATTCATCGCTTCTTCGGCACTGGCAGCCGCAAGGCAACACTGGTAGCGAAGGCGATGGCATGACGACCCACTGCTTCAGGAGAGTTCGATGACTGCCTCACGCCCAGCCGGAGTGCCGTGGCTGACGCCGTATCTGACCGTCCGCGATGCGCGCACGTCGATCGCATTTTTCGAGGCGGCGTTTGGTTTCCGGGTCAGGGACAGTGTGCATGACGACGGCGCCGTCATGCATGTCGAGATGACGTATCAGGATCAATTGATCGTGATGTTCGCCCCGGAAGGCGCGTTCGGCTCGACAGCGAAAACGCCGAAAAGCGCGGCCACGACGGCACCCCAATCGTTTTACCTTTATGTCGACGATGTCGACACGGTCTATGCGCGGGCCATTGCGGCCGGCGCCAGGTCGCTGAGCGAACCGCAAGATCAGTTCTGGGGCGACCGTTTTGCCCAGATCGAAGATCTGGACGGCTACCGCTGGGCGTTGGCCTGCCACCTGTCTTGAATGAATGAGAACTTTCCTTATGCCTCGCTTCTTCGTCGGCACCCCGTTCAAAACCGACGACATCGTTTCCCTACCGGATGAAGTCAATCGGCACGTGCGCGTCCTGCGCCTGCAGCCGGGCGACACCGTGAGCCTGTTCAACGGCACCGGCGGCGAGTACGGCGCCGAAATCGTCGATATGGATCGACATGGAACCATCGTGCGGATTGGCCCGTTCCGCGACGTCGAGGCTGAGCCGCCCTATCAGTTGACGCTCGCGCAGGGAATCGCCGGCAGCGACAAGATGGATTGGCTGATCGAAAAGGCGACCGAACTCGGCGCGTCGGAATTCGTGCCGCTCACTACCACCCGCAGCGTCGTTCGCCTCTCCGGCGAGCGGGCGCAACGCCGCCAGGTTCACTGGCAGCGGATCGTGCAGGCGTCGTGCGAGCAGTGCGGGCGCAACCGCCTGCCCGAAGTGATGCCGACACGCGAACTCGCCACGTGGCTCAGCTCCATGCCGAAGCAGCCCGCCGACGGCGAGTTGCGCCTCTTGCTGTCGCCGCGCGCGAGCGTGCCCTTCTCCGCCCTGCCCACCGATCCGCCGACAGTTCGCGCGCTGGTGCTGGTCGGCCCGGAAGGCGGCTTCTCGGCTGCCGAAGAAGCGGCAGCAGCGGACCACGGCTTCACGTCCGTCGGTCTCGGCCCGCGCGTGCTGCGTACCGAGACAGCCGGGATCGCCGTGCTGTCCGCGCTGGCTGCGCGCTGGGGCGGCTGGTAAGCGGCGCGTCTCACCGGCGCCTTCGTCCGAAGGAAGTCCACGCAAGAATGCAAAAGGCCCGCCAATCGGCGGGCCTTTCTTATTACAGATCCAACACTCAGGCGAACGAGTAAAACACCCGGAACGCCACTTTCCGCTCCGCCCAGAATTCCGCCGCTTCGCGGAACACGTCGAGCAGCGTCTCGCGCGCTTCCTTGTCGAACTTGATCGCGATAGGCAGCGCTTCCAGCACGATGACGAATCCCGGTTGCGAGCCAGCCTTGTGAACGAGATCGGTCAGCGAGTCGTATAGCGCGTCGTAATTCTTGCCGAAATGCTTCGGAAACAGGAACGACGTCGCGATGGTTTCCATCACTTCCTGCTTCGACTGGGCATTGCCCACAAACGCATAGAGGAAATGCTGACCGAGCCGACCCGCTTCGTCGGCGAGATCCTGCACGCGGAACGCGCGGATCGACTGCACGATGTTCGGTCGTACGGTCTGGAAAAGACTCATGCGCTCCTCTTCCGATGAAAGGCCCGTACTGGCTTCGTTCTGGACGTCACGGACCTGGCCGGCATCGCGCATCTGCATGACGCGCTGGAACATATTGCCGTCGCCGGCCGCGAGAAAATCCGTCGCGACTTTCGAGTCGTGCGCGTAGACGTTGTCGCTCATGCCGATTATCCCGATGTCATTCAATAATGCGATTAAAACTGGCGTAGTGGTCGTCTGAGTAAAAGCAATTGGTGGTCCGCTTGAGCGGCCCTCCACAGACTATGCGGCGTGCGCCGCGATCGCGGGCGCCTGGCGTGGGAACGGTGTATTCGTGGTAATAGCCGCGCCGGTGCGGCGGCAGCAACCGCTCACGATTGCCGAATACGACGCCGTCCTTCTCATACGGATAAGGCCCGCCAGCTGCAATCAAGTTCAATGTGCTGACGGCTTGCGGCGGCAATTGCGCCACCGCGATCGTGCCTCCGGCCTGTCCCTGCTGCACTTCCCGGGCCCAGCCACCTGCCGGAAAACCGCCGGCAAAACCTCCAAGCGTCAAGGCGGCGATCAGCACGCCGTCGCGGAGCCACTTGCGTGCCATGAGTCCAGGATTCCCGCTGTTGACTAACGAGTTTGACGACCATGTAGGGTAGCCCCCTTTCCTTTCGGATCAGGGGCCCCCTAAGAACTGTACGTGCGAGTTTCCCCGCATACAGCTCAAGCCTACATGCAAAATCCCGCTTATAGCAGAACCGGCTTAGTCACCGCAAGTTTACCAGCATGTACCTGGCGGTGGCAGTCCGGGTGAAGCAACACTCGATTGGAAATAGCGTCTGACCCGCCCAGCATCCGATACGTCAAATGATGATCGTGCCAACCCGTTTCTTCCGTCAAGGCCTGTTCGCAGTGCGCACAAAGTCCGTTCTGCGACATGTACAGCGAGACCCATTGTTTGCGGTAGCGCTTGGAAAGCCACATCCGCTCCTGACGCAGCGTCTCACCGTATTGCTCCCATCTGACATCGAAGGGATTGTATTCACCCGCTACTTTCTTGGTCCGCCGAACCGGCGTACTACTCGGCCGGAACAATTCCAGCAACCAAGTACTGCCATCGTCTTCCGCTATCGGCGCGCCGAATACCCACGTCCGTTTGCCAACTGTGTGAAAGTACTTCTTTCGCACCCAGCTGGCATTCTTCTGTGGATGCCGGCGCCTGCACCACCGCCAGAGCCTCTTGAAAATCAGATGCTCCATGCGGCTGTACGCCTGCTTGGCCACAACGGGGCTGTGATACTGCGCCCAGCCTCGCAACATCGGATTCAACAGAAGGATCAGACCTTCCTGAGTCGCCTCCTTGTTGCCACTGATCGTTTCCGCCACCTTGCGATAGAACGCTTTCACGTTCTTCTTGCTTGGCTTGATGAGCAGCTTTCCCGAATACTTCCGGAAATTCCACCCCAGGAAGTCGAAGCCGTCATCAATGTGAGTGACCCGCGTTTTCTCCTCCGATAGTCGCAGTCCTCGAACGTCAAGGAATGCTTCCACCCAAGGTTTCACCTCGTTTTCCAGCAACTCCTTCGAATTGCCAGTGATCACGAAGTCATCCGCGTATCGCACCACATTCACTTTCAGCTTCGAGGCTTTAACCACTCCGTACCGGGCACGAAGGTGCTTCAGTAGTTCGGGTTCAAGCCCGTTCAGCGTCACGTTAGCCAGCGTCGGGGAGATGATCCCTCCCTGCGGCGTACCGGCCTCAGTCGCCTGCAGCTGACCCTTGTAAATCAGGCCAGCCTTCAACCACTTCCGCAGGATCTCCGCGTCCATAGGGACGTGGTTCTCCAGCCAGTCGTGGTTGATGTGGTCAAAGCAGCCCTTGATATCTGCTTCCAGTATCCATTGGGCCGAGGCCTTCTTGGACGTGCAAACAAATATCTGACTCTTCGCGTCGGCCGTCGAGCGGTTAAGCCTGAACCCATATGAGTTCGGGTCGCTCGTCGATTCCGACACCGGCTCCAATGCCAGCAAATACAGAGCCTGCATCGCCCTGTCCCGCATGGTCGGGATACCCAGAGGGCGCTCCTTCCCATTGGCCTTGGGGATAAAGACCCTCCGTAGTGGCAGGGGTCTGTATCCACGCCGCTTCAACCTGCCGACAGCTTCCCATCGGCTTTCAGGCGAATCCCATAGCTCGCGATCGACTCCCGCCGTTCGCGCACCCTGGTTTTGCGTAACACGTCGTACCGCATACAGCTTTGCGGACAACGTGCGGGTCAGCATCCGTTGCAGAGTTTTCACCCTGCGCCAATCGCTTTCCCGCGTCGCCTTCGCAATTCGAATCTGCATCCCTCTCACGTTCCGTTCAACCCGACGCCAATCGACGGCGTGCCAGTTGTTCGGCGCGTGGAAAAGCGCAGATCCATCCTTTCGGACAGATACTCTCATGCTGCTCTCCTGCTCGATGAAGTGAAACCCGAGCGGAGACCAGACCACCCCTTGCGGGAGCGATCTGCTCCCGCAAGGGGGTTAAAAACGTACGTTGATGGTCCGGAAGCCCATCAACAATCACTTTCCAGCCGAGGGTAGTCAGCCATCTTGCGACGGTAGACCAGACGGAAGTCTGCCCGCTTATCGCGTGAGGTAATGTCTCAACCCCTATCCGGGCCATTACAGCCCGGCATTCGCTTTCTCCGTCCTCCCATACCCGCACCGTCAAAAGCGTTCCTTGCGGTCCGCCGGCCAGCCATCCTGCACTGGCAACGATACGGGCTTACCACGTTCCCGGCATGTCACACGACTGACGTAGGTCCCACCTATTCCCCGGCGGTCTGTTGGCGACGTAACCCGAACTTTCAGCGGGGTAACCGACCGCACACCATTTTGGTTAGTGCCCAGCAGCAGTTGGCACTTTCCTTATCACGAGGTTTATCAGTGATTCACATACGTTGACCATATCAGCCAGCCTAGCTCCGAATCCCCTGCTGCTGAGGATTACCAGACGGGTACCTCGCGGCACTCGCCTGCCCGAAACGTCCGGGGGCTTCATTGTCAGAAGAGCTTCACACCCCACCGTTGCCAGTGGCGCATGTCTTCTTAGGCTACTGCTAGTCGCATAGCAGGTTCTCTGCTTCGCTCCTACATCTCGCGAAGGCGAACAATGACACGCCGAGCTTTGCGCTCGACTTGTGCCGAACCACGTCCAAACTCGGACGCAGGTATCACATACTCCAATCCGCTTGGTTAGCGGAGTTGAAGCCGCTAACTGGGCGGAACCTGACGGTAATCAGGTCAATGCAATCAAATTGACCGGCGCGGACGCCGACCAATATTCACGGCAGCGATTCCTAGCAAGCAGCACTAGGTTTCGCTTACTTCACAGGGGTGGCATCAAGGTGCCACGCATATGGGACGGCTTTCGCCGTCCAGTCGATGCGACGCGTGTCGCACGAAAGTCGTAAGGGTATCGCTAATGTCTTTTGGAATCAATGTTCATTGGTCGGACGAAAGGCCGTCCAAGCGAAAACGGCAGGGCGCCGACGCAAGATATGACACATTTTGACAGAGGTTTTAGCCCGAGTGAGATAAAGTTATCTCCGAGGCAAGATGTTGGACGGCGTTCATGCCTCGTCGTCCGGACAGTTCGAACAACGGATTCATGTCAGCGTCTGCCTTTTTGCGGGATGGCTAATCCCCACCCATTGCTCGAAGGCGTGCCCATTGCGGGCACGCCTCTTTTTTTTGCCTGCGCGGGCTAAAAACCAATAGCCCGCGCCGAAACAACGACAGATTTATCGCGTTGCGTTCACGTCGGCGACCAACAGCGCCGTCATGTTGACGATCCGGCGAACCGTCGCCGACGGCGTCAGCACGTGTACCGGCTGCGCCGCGCCGAGCAGGATCGGCCCGATCGCGATGTTGTTGCCAGCCGCCGTCTTCAGCAGGTTGTACGAGATGTTGGCGGCGTCGATGTTCGGCAGCACCAGCAGGTTCGCGTCGCCTTCCAGCGTCGAATCCGCGAGGATTTCCTTGCGCAGGTTCGCGTCGAGTGCCAGGTCACCGTGCATTTCGCCGTCCACCTGCAGATGCGGCGCGCGTTCGTGCAAGATAGCCAGCACATCGCGCATTTTCTGTGCAGAAGGCGCGTTGCTCGTGCCGAAGTTCGAGTGCGACAGCAGCGCGATCTTCGGCTCGATACCAAAGCGGCGCACTTCTTCCGCCGCCATGATCGTGATCTCGGCCAGTTCTTCCGCCGTCGGATCGACGTTCACGTGTGTATCGACGAGGAAAATCTGGCGGTTCGGCAGCACTAGCGCATTCATTGCCGCGTAGACCTTCGCGCCTTCCTTCTTGCCGATCACCTGATCGATGAAGTGCAGGTGGCGGTGCGTCGTGCTGACCGTGCCGCAGATCATGCCGTCGGCGTGACCCTTCTTCACCAGCATCGAGCCGATCAGCGTCGTGCGGCGGCGCATTTCGAGCTTCGCCATCTGCTCGGTGAAGCCCTTGCGCGACATCATCTTGTGATACGTCTGCCAGAAGTCGCGGTAGCGTTCGTCGTGGTCGGTGTTGACGATCGTGTAGTCCTGACCGTTGACGAGACGCAGGCCGAATTTCGCGATGCGTTGCTCGATCACAGCCGGACGGCCAATCAGAATCGGCTTCGCCAGCTTTTCGTCAACGACGATCTGCACCGCGCGCAGTACGCGCTCTTCTTCGGCTTCCGCGAACACGATGCGCTTCTTCTCCGGCTCGACGCCGCGCGCGAGCTGGAAGATCGGCTTCATCGTCGTACCGCTGTGGTAGACGAACTGCTGCAGATGCTGCTTGTACGCCTCCATGTCTTCGATCGGACGCGTGGCGACGCCGGCATCCATCGCGGCCTGCGCGACGGCGGGCGCGATCTGGACGATCAGGCGCGGATCGAAAGGCTTCGGAATCAGATATTCCGGACCGAACGACAGGTCCTGAATGCCGTAAGCCGTCGCAACGATGTCAGATTGTTCCTGGCGCGCCAGTTCCGCGATTGCGTTGACCGCGGCGATTTCCATTTCCTTCGTAATCACCGTCGCGCCGACGTCGAGCGCGCCGCGGAAGATGAACGGGAAACACAAAACGTTGTTGACCTGATTCGGATAGTCGGTACGGCCCGTCGCAAGCACGGCGTCGGGGCGCACTTCCAGCGCGAGTTCCGGCAGGATTTCCGGCGTCGGGTTGGCCAGCGCGAGAATCAGCGGCTTGTCAGCCATGCCCTTGACCATGTCCTGCTTGAGCACGCCACCCGCCGACAGACCGAGGAACACGTCCGCGCCGCCCATCACTTCCGACAGCGTGCGCGCGTCGGTCTCACGAGCGAAACGCTCCTTGTCCGGGTCCATCAGTTCCGTGCGGCCCTTGTAGACGACGCCGGCCAGGTCGGTCACGTAGATGTTCTCGATCGGCATGCCGAGATCGACCAGCAGGCTCAGACACGCCAGCGACGCCGCGCCCGCGCCCGATGCGACCAGCTTCACTTCCTTGATGCTCTTGCCGACCACCTTCAGGCCGTTCGTGACAGCCGCCGCGACGACGATTGCCGTGCCGTGCTGGTCGTCGTGGAAGACGGGGATCTTCATGCGCTTGCGGCATTCGCGCTCGACGATGAAGCAGTCCGGCGCCTTGATGTCTTCAAGGTTGATGCCGCCGAAGGTCGGCTCGAGCGCGGCGATCACCTCGACCAGCTTGTGCGGGTCCGACTCGTTCAGCTCGATGTCGAACACGTCGATACCGGCGAACTTCTTGAACAGCACGGCCTTGCCTTCCATGACCGGCTTCGACGCGAGCGGCCCGATGTTGCCGAGGCCCAGCACCGCGGTGCCGTTGGACACGACGCCGACCAGGTTGCTGCGCGCCGTGAAGCGCGCCGCATTCAGCGGGTTTTCGACGATCGCCTCGCACGCGAACGCAACGCCTGGCGAGTACGCCAGCGCGAGGTCGCGCTGGTTGATCATCTGCTTCGTCGGGGCGATCGCGATCTTCCCGGGGGTCGGGAATTCGTGATAATCGAGAGCGGCTTCACGGAGTTTGGTATTGACGGGAGTCGACATAAGCGGACTTGGAAGTGCGGATTAGAATAGATGTTCGATCGCATTGTAGCGCCAATCCCAAAAGTCGAACCCTGCAATCCGGGTGCAAGTGCCGCGACCGAAACAGCGTGAAAGGAAAGCACACCGTTTTGTCGGGTTCCGTGCCGCGACTACAATGCGCGCCTTTAGCGTCGTGTTAGCTTCGATTAGCGTTTCTTGAACGCATCCATCCACCCGCTTCCGCCGTCTTTCGCGCTCATACGCCTTATTTATGCTTTCAGAGTTTTCGCTGATCGACCGCTTCTTCGCGCGCCGCGCGTCGGGTTCGACCTACCCGCAGCGCGCGGTCCTTGGCATCGGTGACGATTGCGCGCTGCTCGCGCCGCCTGCCGGCGAGATGCTCGCCATATCGACGGACATGCTGGTCGAAGGCCGCCACTTCTTTCCCGACGTCGATCCGAAGGCGCTCGGTCACAAGGCGCTCGCCGTCAATCTGTCGGACCTCGCGGCGATGGGCGCAAAGCCGCAGGCGTTCACGCTCGCGTTCTCCCTGCCGAAAGCCGACGCCGACTGGCTGTCCGCGTTCAGCGACGGCCTCTTCGATCTCGCCGAGCGCCACGGCTGCGAACTGGTCGGCGGCGATACGACGGGCGGGCCGCTGAATCTGTGCATCACCGTGTTCGGCTCGGTGCCGCCGCAGAGCGCACTGCGCCGCGACGCCGCGCAGCCCGGCGACGACATCTGGGTATCCGGCACGTTGGGCGATGCGCGCGCGAGTCTCGGCGTGCAACGCGGCGAGTGGTCCGCCGATGCCAACGACGCTGCGACATTCCGCCGCGCCATGGAGTTGCCCGAGCCACGCGTCGCTCTAGGCCTCGCGTTGCGCGGGGTCGCGCGCGCCGCGCTGGATATTTCCGACGGCCTGGCGGGCGACCTGATGCACATCCTCGAACGCTCGCGCGTGAACGCGACCGTCGACGCCGACGCGCTGCCACGCTCGGACGCGCTGCGCCGCCTCTCTACGGACATCCAGCGCCGCTGCACGATCGCGGGCGGCGACGATTACGAGTTGTGCTTCACCGCGCCGCCGTCCGCGCGCGCTGAAGTCGTTGCAGCGGGTCAACAGGCGCGTTTGCCCGTGACGCGCGTCGGTACAATAACTCCGCTCGATGCGGCCGGCGCCGTGCCCGCGATCTCGTGGCACGACGCGTCAGGCGCTCCACTTACATTGACGTTGCAAGGCTTCGATCATTTCCATGCAGAATGAATCCTCGCTTGGCCCGGCCGGCAGTTTCTCCGACGCGCCAACAGGCGGACAGCCCGGCCCATCCGGCGGCACACCCGACGGCAAGCCTGAAGGAGCGTCGAACGGCGAACCGCGCGCACCGCGGCCCCGCCGCGCGACCGCGCGCTTCATGCTGTCACATCCATTGCATATCTTGTCGCTGGGTTTCGGCAGCGGCCTGTCGCCGATCGCGCCCGGCACGTTCGGCACGCTGTTCGCTTGGGCATCGTTCGCTGCGTTCAGTGCGCAGCTGACCGTCATCGAATGGGGCATTCTGATCGTCGTCGGTTTTGTCGCGGGCATCGGCATTTGCGGCTTCACTGCGAACCGGCTCGGCATTGAAGATCCGTCGCCTGTCGTGTGGGACGAGATCGTCGCGTTCTGGCTGGTGCTGCTGATGGTGACGCCCGCCACCTTCACGGGACAGCTGTGGGCGTTCATCGTGTTCCGCTTCTTCGACATGGTGAAGCCGCCGCCCATCCGTTATTTCGACCGCAGACTGAAAGGTGGCTTTGGCATCATGTTCGACGATCTCGTCGCGGCGTTCTTCACGTTGCTCGTGATTGCGCTCTGGCGGATGTCGGTCTGATCGTTTCCTGCGTTTCCCGCGTTTTTCTTACCCCGAGTCCAGCATGGCTACCGATTCCGTCGTTCACCAACTCGCCATTCGCGCCGGCAATCGTCTGCGCGATGAGCGGCTGATGCTTGCCACGGCTGAATCCTGCACGGGCGGCATGGTCGCGACGGCCATCACCGATATTTCCGGCAGCAGCGGATGGTTCGAGCGCGGCTTCGTCACATACTCGAACCAGGCCAAGAGCGAGATGATCGGCGTGCCGCCCGATCTCATCGAGAAGCACGGCGCCGTGTCCGAGCCCGTCGCGCGGGCGATGGTCGAGGGCGCGTTGCGGAATTCCCGCGCGCAGGTCGCGCTGTCCATTACGGGCGTGGCGGGCCCCGGCGGCGGCACCGAGACAAAGCCGGTCGGGATGGTGTGCTTCGGTTGGAGCAACCGGCTGCATACCGTCGTCGAGACGCTGGTGTTCAAGGGCGACCGCGAGCGCGTGCGCGTGCAGGCGGCGACGCACGCATTGCGCGGGCTGTTGACCTTGCTCGACGAGCGGGAGCGCTGAGCTTCCAGGTTCTCAACTACAGCAGGAAATCATGGCCCGTCATATCGACCGCGATGAACTGATCCGCCGCTTCGATCTCCAGCCACATCCCGAAGGCGGGTTCTTTCGCGAGACGTACCGCTCGTCCGATGCCATCCGGCGCGAAGGTTCCGCCAATTCCCGCTCCGCTTCCACGGCGATCTACTACCTGCTTTGCGATGGCGCGCACTCCGCGTGGCACCGCATTCAGTCGGACGAAGTCTGGCATTTCTATGCCGGCGATCCGCTCAACGTTTATGCGCTGGAAGACGACGGCTCGCTCACCGTTCATCGTTTGGGCAACGCGCTCGAACATGCCGACTGCGTGTTTCAAGCCGTTGTGCGGTCAGGTAGGTGGTTCGCCGCGCAATGCGACGACGCGGCGAGCGTTGCGCTCGTCGGCTGCACGGTCGCGCCGGGGTTCGAGTTCAGCGAGTTCGAGATTGCGGATGTCGACGCGTTGGTGCGCGAGTATCCGCAGCATCGGGACTTGATCGAAAAGCTTGGGCCGGCCGGCGCTTAACCGGGCCCGGCCTTCACAGCACTAAAGCCGCGCTTTAACGAAACGCGTTAATGCGGTCGCGCGTATCCTTCGCGGCTTGCGCGGCGGCCTCGACCCAATCGTCGCCCTTGCCCGCGTACAGAATCGCACGCGACGAATTGATCAGCATGCCCGCGCCCGCTGCCGTGCGGCCCGCCCGGACCGTCGCTTCGACGTCGCCGCCTTGCGCGCCGATACCTGGAATCAGCAGCGGCATGTCGCCGACGATGCCGCGCACCACTTCGATTTCCTTCGGGAACGTCGCGCCGACCACCAGACCCAGCTGGCCCTTCGCGTTCCATTTTTCCGCCGCGAGCCGCGCGACGGTCTGATACAGCGGACGACCTTCCGTCTCCAGAAACTGCAAATCCGAGCCGCCTGGATTCGACGTCCGGCACAGCACGATCACGCCCTTGCCGTCATGCTCCAGATACGGCTCGATCGAATCGAAGCCCATGTACGGATTCACCGTGACGGCATCGGCGCGATAACGGTCGAACGCTTCGCGGGCGTACTGCTCGGCCGTGCTGCCGATATCGCCGCGCTTCGCGTCAAGAATCACGGGCAGACCCGGATGCTTCAGATGAATGTGCGCGATCAGCTGTTCCAGCTGCTCTTCCGCGCGATGCGCGGCGAAGTAGGCAATCTGCGGCTTGAACGACGATGCGTAAGGCGCTGTCGCGTCGACGATCCTCTTGCAGAAATCGAAGATCGCGTCAGAACGGTTGGCGTACGCGCCGGGAAACCTGGTCGGCTCGGGATCGAGGCCGACGCACAGCAGCGAATTGGTCGTGTGCCATGCGTGGTCGAGCGTCTGGATGAATGTGGACATAGAAAATCTCGCGGCGCGCGGGTAACGGATGAGCCGCGTATTTTACTCGCGCGGCGCAATGCGGGCCGCATCGGCGATCAGCCCGCTTCGGCTGCCCGCCCGTGCTACCCGCGCTTCGCCGCGCGCCCACCCGCCATCGCGCGCAGTCCTGTGCGCTCGACCGCGAAGCTGAACGAGCGTGCAAGCCGCTGGCCGCGCGCGAGCATCGTCATGCCGTTGTCGGCAGCGCCGCCCGGCAGGTTCATCGCGTTGATCGGGTGATCGACGGGTTCGAAGCAGAAAAAGTCTTTCGACGTCGGCGTGTAGAGAATGTAGTACTCGGTGCTCGACGACATCGTCAGCGACAGGCGCCGCTTCGGCCACACGACCGTCGCATGTCCGCTCCAGCCGGTAAACGCGTGATTGACGAGTGAGCGCGGCAACGGATACGCAACGCCGAATTGCCATGCGGGCGGCACAGGCACATGGCGCACAGGCAGCCAGTCTTCGTCCGACAGCCACAAGCCCGCCGCAGCCGCCGACAGTTGCGTGTCGGCATCGCGCACCAGAAACGGATGCACGCCGAGGCCGAACGGCATCGCTTCGCGTCCGGTATTTTCGACTTCCAGCGTGATGACGAGCGTCGAGCCGTCGAGCGCGTAAGTCTGCGTCGCGCGATACGCGTACGGTTTACCGTCGCGACGGTCGAGCGTCAGTGTAAGGTTTTCGGCGTCAGCGGCCGCGATGGTCCAGTCCGCAAGCCAGCCGTCGCCGTGAATCGGCAACGGCTCGCCCGTGCGGTTGCACGGCACGTCGATCGCGCGCTCGCCCAGCATGAATTGCCCGCCGCCGATCCGGTTCGAATACGGCAGCAGCGAGTAACAGGCGAGATCGTTCGCGTCCGTGTCCGCATCGACATGACGGCAGCGCCGGAACACAGGCACGAGCGTGCCTTCGTTGCGAAAGTCGAAGCGCGTGATGCCGCCGCCCAGCGACGGCGCCACATCGAGACGCAGCAGCGAATTGGCGAGCGTCACGCACGCGACGTCGGCGGCGCTTCCCGCGCCGACCGCCACTGCGGACGTACTCGGCCCGGCCAGCACCGGCTGCACGGTGGCCTCGAGCCGGGCGCGCCGCGCGCGCGATTGTGGAGAAGATGGGACAGCGGAATTCGCGACAGTCATATCACACTCCCACGAGAGGCATCGGACGGCATGATCGGCGCATCGGAGAACAGATGGCTGCTTGTGCGGGCGGCACGTCGTAGCGGCCGCCTCCTGAGTTTTGTTGCGCGCCCCAAATCTGACTGCCTTCGGGGCGTGGACTACCTTGCTTCGGATACTGCGAAAGTCTTTTAGTTCGCCTGCGTTGCGCACCGCGCGCTTGCATTACGCACCACGCTTCGCCGCAGGCGATCCCTTGAACACCGGCTCCGGCAAACCGCGCCGGCCCTGCGTCGCGACATACACGCCGCCGGCGCGCGTATCGCCGGCCAGCGCCTGCGCATCGAGCCCGACGCGCGCGCTCGTCACATACAGCGTGCCGAGTTGCGCGCCGCCCAGCGCGACGCAACTGGGCTGCACGGTCGGCACGTCGACGCGCTCCGTCTCCACGCCGCTCGCGTCGTAGCGCACCACGCGCCGCCCGCCCCACTGCGCATTCCACAGGCCGCCTTCGCTATCGACCGTCGAACCGTCCGGCTCGCCCGTCTTGTCGGTCAGCTTCACGAACAGCCGCTCGTTCGCGACGCTGCCGTCCGCGCGGTAATCGCATGCGCGGATTTCGAGTGTCGGCGAATCGCAGAAGTACATCGTCGCGCCGTCGGGGCTGAACGCGATACTGTTCGAAATCGCCGGCGATGGCAATGCCAGACGTTCGAGCGACAGATCGTGATTCAGCCGGTAAAACCCGCCGATGGCCTGCACTGGCGACGCTTCGTCCTTCGTGCCGAACACGAAGCGTCCCTGGCGATCGCAGCGACCGTCGTTGACGCGCGTGTTCATGCCCGGCTCGACATCGACGATGGACTCGATCTCGGCCGTTGCAAGATCGAAGAAAGCCAGCCGCGACGCGAGGCCCAACAACATGTAATGCGGATCGGCGCACAACGCAAAAGTCGACAGCCGCTCGGGCATGCGCCAGAACGTGCTGCGGCCATCGCGCGGATCGTAACGCCAGAGCCGCGCGCCTTCAATATCCGTCCAGTAGAAAAGGCCGCTGCGCGCGTCCCACGTTGCGCCTTCGCCCAGCGTGCATTTCGAATCGACCAGCAATGCAGCCTGAACGTTGGTGATCGTGTCGCTCATGCCCAGCCTCCATCGACGATAATGTCTTGCGCGGTAATCATGCGGCTGTCGTCGGCGGCGAGAAACAGCGCCATCCGCGCCAGGTCTTCGGGCAACAACTCGGCGTCGATGCACTGGCCCTGCTTGATCGCGAGACGCCCGGCGTCGTCGAGCCACAGACGCTTCTGCTTGTCCGTCATCACCCAGCCCGGCACCAGCGCGTTCACGCGAATGCCGAAATGACCGAGATCGCGCGCCAGTCCCTTCGTGAGTCCCTGTACTGCCGACTTCGCCAGCGTGTACACAGGGTAGCCGCCGTTCTTCAGCATCCAGCTGATCGAGCCGAGATTGATGATCGAGCCGCTTTTCGCCGCCTTCATGTCCTCGGCGACGGCTTGCGCCGCGAAGAACTGGTGACGGATGTTGACGGCGATGCCTGCGTCGAACGATTCGGGCGTCACTTCTTCGATCTTGTGACGCTTGTCGTTCGCCGCGTTGTTCACCAGCACTTCGATCGGGCCGAGCGCGGCGCGCACGTCCGCGATCGCCTTCTTCAGCGCGTCGATATCGGTCAGATCGACTCGCAGAAACAGCGGCTTGTGACGCGAATCGCCGAGTTGATCGGCGAGCGCGTCGCCCGCCGTTTCGTCGATATCGAAGAACGCGACGCGCGCGCCCTGCGCAACGAAGTGCTCGACGAACGATGCGCCGATACCCGTCGCGCCACCCGTGATCAGCACCGTGCGGTCCACGAGGCTCGGATAGCGCGCGTAGACGCCCTGTTCTTCACGCGCGTTCGCGTTGGCGGGAGACGACATCGTTCGGTTTCCTTCTTCTGGCATCAGGCGTTAAGAGAAATCAGTCGCTATCAGTCACGCGAACCGCGATTCTTCAACTGGTCCAGCAGCACCGCGGCGAGCAGGATCGCGCCGCGCACGAGGTACTGATAGAACGCGTCGATGTTCATCAGGTTCATCACGTTTTCGACGGTGCCCATGATCAGCACGCCGATCACGACCCCCGAAATCGTCGCGCGGCCACCGAGCAGCGACACGCCGCCCAGCACGCACGCCGAAATCACGTTCAACTCGAAGCCTTCCGCAGCGTTCGGCTGACCCGACGTGATACGCGACGCGAGAATCACACCTGCCAGCGCCGTCACCGCGCCCTGAATCAGGAAGATGTAGACGCGAGTGCGCTCGACGTTGATACCCGCGAGACGCGACGCTTCCGGATTGCCGCCGATCGCGAGCGTATTACGGCCGTACACCGTCGAATTCAGCATCACGCCGAACACGATGAAGCAGACCAGCGTCACCCAGATGGGCAGCGACACGCCGAACATCGACAGGCTGCCGAGCGCGATGAACGTATCCGACGACACGCCCACGGCCTGACCGTGCGACACGATGAACCCGAGGCCGCGCACGATTTCCATCGTCGCGAGCGTCGTGATCAGCGCGTTGATGCGCAGATACGCGATCACCGCACCGTTGACGAAGCCGATCACCGAACCCGCCACGACGGCAGCGATGATCGCGATGAACGTGTTACCCGTCGCGTTGAGCACCATCGCGCACAACACACCGGCAAAGGCGACTGTCGAGCCGATGGAAAGGTCGAAGTCACGCGACGCGAGACAGAACATCATCGTGCACGCGACCATGCCGATCTGCGAAATCGACAGCGCGAGGCCGAGCATGTTCTCGATCGAGAAGAAGTGATCGACGGTCAGCGACATCGTGATGAACATCACGACGAAGATCACGATCAGGCTGTACTCCGTGATCTGCTGCCACCACTTCTGCTTGTCGTTGGCTTGCGGAATCAGCGCTTCAGCGGCGCTCTTGGCGGCCTGTTGCGCGAGGTTTTCTCTGGCTTGCATTTGGTTCACTCCTCCCGTTCCCCACGGGTTACAGGACTGTTGTAGATCCTGTCAGTTACAGATGTCTTGCGGTTTTCGTTTCATCCGGCCGGCGTGTCCAGGCGTTCAGGCCGCCTGCGCCGTCGTCGAACTCTTCGGCAGCGCGAGGTTCAGCACCGATTGCTCGGTGGCGGCGCTGCGCGGCAGTTCGCCCGAAATGCGCCCCTGGCGCATCACGAGAATCCGGTCGGACACGCCCAGCACTTCCGGCAGTTCCGACGAGATCATCACGATCGCGCAGCCACGCTGGGCCAGCTCGTAAATCACGTTGTAGATTTCATGCTTCGCGCCAACGTCGATACCGCGCGTCGGCTCGTCGAGAATCACGACGCGCAGATCCGGCTCGGCCAGCCAGCGCGACAGAATCGCCTTCTGCTGGTTGCCGCCCGACAGGAAGCGGATCTTCTGCCGACGGCTCGGCGTCTTGATCTTCAGCAGCTTGATGAAGCGGTCAGCCGTTTCGGCTTCCTTCTTGCGATCGAGAAACAACCCCGCCTTCAGATAATGACGGCGGCAGCTGATATTGATGTTCTCCGCTACTGAAGCAATCGCGACGATGCCTTCTTCCTTGCGGTCTTCCGGGCACAGCACGATGCCCTGGCGGATCGCTTCGCCGGCGCTCTTCACCTTGATCGGCTTGCCGTCAAGCACCAGTTCGCCGCCCTTCTTCGGATCGTCGCCGTAGATCAGGTGCATCAGTTCGCTGCGGCCCGCGCCCACGAGGCCAAAGAAGCCGACGATCTCGCCGCGCCGCACTTCGAAGCTCGCCGGCTCCGTCAGCGGACGGCCTTCGATGTTCTTCACCGAGAAGCGCACTTCGCCGAGTTCACGCGGCCGGTAGCCGTAGATGTCAGAGATTTCGCGGCCGACCATTTCGGCCACGATCGTGTCGCGGCTCACGCCTTCAAGCGTCGGATGTGACGCGACCTTGCGACCGTCGCGGAAAATCGTGCACGCGTCGCACAGCTGATAGATCTCGTCCATCCGGTGCGAGATGTAGATCAGCGCGCGGTTGTCGGCGCGCAGATTGCGCACCAGCTTGAACAGCACTTCCGTTTCGCGGTGCGACAGCGAGCTGGTCGGCTCGTCGAGCGCGATCACGCGAGCGTTGCGCATCAGCGCCTTGCAGATTTCGACCATCTGGCGTTGCGCGATCGACAGCTTGCGCAGCTTCGCGTTCGGATCGAGATCCACGCCCATCGCCGCGAGCTGCTCGCGCACGTAGCGCTTGGCATCGGCCTTCTTCACGAAGCCGACCGTGTTCGGCAAGCGGCCGAGCAGCAGGTTCTCCGATACCGTCAGGTCCGGCACGTACTGCAGTTCCTGGTGAATCACCGCGATGCCCGAAGCAATCGATGCGCCCGCACTTGCAAAACGCACTTCGTTGCCGTCGATCATCACGCGGCCGGAATCCGGCTGATATTCACCGCCGAGAATCTTCAGCAGGGTCGATTTCCCTGCGCCGTTTTCGCCCATCAGGCCATGCACCTGGCCGGCATGCACGTCGAAAGAGATGCCGTCGAGCGCACGCACGCCTGGAAACACCTTGCCGATATTGTCAAAACGCAGCGTCGCTGACACTTTGCCTCCTGTTACTTCGATTGAACCGTCGTGCATGCCGCAGCGCGTTTGCATGGCGCGGCGCTCACGATGGCTTGTCCCTCTGCTTCTTAACCGTTTCGTCTTGCTTGCGCCCCGCCGATCGCCGACGGGGCGCGCGGCGCGTGAGTGCCGCTCATGCGCACTCACACGCCTTCGTCCCGCTTACTTCGACGCGAGACCCATCTTTTCACGCACTTCGCCGACGTTGTCGCGCGTGGCCAGCATGCCCGTCGTCAGCGTGAGCTTCGGCGGTTCCTTGCCTTGCGTGATCCACGCGTACATCAGTTCCGACGTCTCTTCGCCGTGGCGCTTCGGGCTGATGATCACCGTGCCGAAGAAGCCCGTCGGGTTCGGCTTCTTGAACTCGTTCAACGCCGAGTCCGAGCCGCCAATACCGATGCCGATCATGTTGTCGGCCTTGAAGCCGCGGCCTTCCGCTGCACGCACGGCGCCGAGCACGGCTTCGTCGTTCAGGCCGTAGGCGACCCAGTGCTTGAAGTTCGGATTCTTCGTCAGCGCGATGTTCGCTGCGTTGAACGCGTTTTCCGTGTCGGTCTTCGATTGCGGCGCGGCGATGATGTTGGCCTTCGGGAAACCGGCGGCGATCAGCGCGTCGGTTGCGCCAGCCGTGCGGTCATGGGCCGTCGGCAGCTGTTCGTAGGTCACGTCGATCGCGCCGACGTCCTTCATGTCCCAGCCGCGCTTCTTGATTTCAGCCGCGATGCCTTCGCCAACCTGCTTGCCGATGTTGTATGCCGAGATGCCCATGTGCGGCACCGATTCAATCGGCTTGCCTGCGCCATCCACGAGGCGGTCGTCCACCGTCATCATTTTCAGGTTGTCAGCCTTCGCCTTCGCGACGATGCCCGGTCCGAGCTTCACGTCCGGCGTGCAGATCACGAAACCTTGTGCCTTTTGCGCAGCGAGGTTGTCGATTGCGCTCATGACCTTCTCGCCCGACGGCGCGCCGATCTTCACCAGCGTGAAGCCCTTTTCCTTGGCAGCGGCTTCGGCGAACTTCCACTCGTCCTGGAACCACGGCTCTTCCGGCTGCTTCACGAGGAAGCCGATCTTGACCGGGTCGGCGGCTTGCGCGACAGGTGCGTTGAAGAGCACCGCCGTCGCCGCTGCTGCCAGCGTGAGGAAAATTCTGCGTTTCATAATGCGTGTCTCCTGACTAATGAGTAACGAGAAGGTTATTGGCCGCGTCTTCTTGTACCGCCACCGACACACGCGGCCAGCGCGTCAGGCGGTTCACACCGTCGCCCCGTTTGCGGGGCGGCTTTGCTGCTTTTTCTGTTTCCTTCGCTACTGCTTTATTCTTCGATACCGCTTTAGTCGTGGTAGAGCGCCGAGCGCCCGCCATCGACCGTGATGCAACTCGCGTTGATGAAAGGCGCTTCATCCGACGCGAGAAAGACAGCTGTCATCGCCACTTCTTCCGGCTTGCCGATGCGCTTCATCGGCTGCAGATCGAGCGTCGCTTGCTTCGCAGCGGCGGGGTCGGTCTGACCGTCCCACCAGTCGCGCGTCAGCTGCGTTTCGATGTAACCCGGCGCGATCGCATTCACGCGCACGTTGCGCGGCGCGTATTCGATGCCGAGCGCGCGCGTCAGGCCGATCACGCCGTGCTTCGCGACCGGGTACGGGAAGCAGCCCGGAATGATCTTGAACGAGTGTGTCGACGCGATGTTCACGATGCTGCCCGCGCCGCGCTCGACCATCCCCGGCAGCACCGCGCGGCAGCCGTTCCACACACCGTCCAGATCGACGGCGAAACAGCGGCGCCAGTCGTCGTCGGTCATCGTGAGCGGATCGCAAAACACGTTGATGCCTGCGTTGTTCACCAGCACGTCGATCGGGCCGAAGGCGCTTTCGCCTTCGCTCACCGCGCGCTGTACGGAAGCCGATTGCGTGACGTCCGTCTGCACGGCGAGCGTCTTGCCGCCCGTTTGCGTAGCGATGTCGGCGGCCGTGTACTGCGCGGTTTCGATGTCGAGTTCCGCGAGCACGACTGAGGCGCCCTCGCGCGCGAACGCCGTCGCGATCGCCGCGCCGATGCCGCGTCCCGCACCCGTCACCAGCGCGACCTTGCCTTGCAGCCGTTTCATTTGTTCACGCCCGCGCGCGCGATGCGCAGGCCGTTGATGAACGCTTTCGCATGCGAAGCCGTCGTCGTCGCTGGCTGGCCGGGCTTGTACAGCGCCGAGCCGAGGCCGAATCCATTCGCGCCTGCGGAGAGGAACGGACCCATGTTGTCCGGCAAGACTCCGCCGACGGGAAGCAGCGGCACGTCCTTGTGAATCACCGCGCGCCACGCCTTCACGACCTGGCAGCCGAGCTGTTCGGCGGGGAACATCTTCAGCACGTCCGCGCCGTTCTTCAGCGCGATAAAGGCTTCCGTCGGCGTTGCGACGCCCGGCGCGCAGGCCATCGCGAGCGACTTCGCCGTCGTCACGACTTCGGGGTCGCTGTGCGGCATCACGATCAGTTCGCCACCCGCCGCCTTCACGTCATGCACGAGTTCGCCGCGCAGCACCGTGCCCGCGCCGATGATGGCATCGGCGGGCAGTGCCTGGCGGATCGCCGCGATGCTGTCGAACGGGTTCGGCGAATTGAGCGGCACTTCGATGATGCGAAAGCCCGCTTCGTAGAGCGCGCGGCCGTGATCGGCGGCATCGGCGGGCGTGATGCCGCGCAGAATCGCGACCAGCGGGCACGCTTCGAACGCAGCCATCAGGCCGGCGTGCGGCTGGTACGGTGCGGGCAGATTCAGATCGAGTGACATGTCGGTTCCTTGGGTTCGTTGCGCGCCGGCGCGGGTCTTGTTCAGGTCGCGTTCCGGTCCGCGCTTCAGGTGGCCTGCGCGGCGCCCGACGCTTCGCTGACAAGCCCCGCTTGCGCCGCGATGCGCCACAAACCGCGCTCGGTCGCCTGCTTTACGAGGTCCGCCTGATGGCAGCCGAATTGCGCAAGCGCGAGCCGGTAGCGTTCGCACAGCGCCTCGTTGCCGATCAGTTGCAGCGCGCTGCCGGCGAGCGTCGATTGCTGTTGCGCGAGCGCCGCTTCGAGGCCGCTCAGTTCGTGGCCGATCAACAGGCCGGACAGATAATCGGGTTGCTGCTCACGCGCAAGCTGGCCCGTCAGGCCCAGCGTGCGAGTGCTGAAAATCGTTGCAAGTACGCCAGCCTTGCCCTTGTCGCGCGCGACTCGCACGCCGCGCAGGAAGGCTTCCGTGTCGGGCTGGTCGGGCGTGAGCATCGTGCGGCCGAGAATCGTGTGCTCGGAGAGCGCCGCGAAGACTTCACCCGTCATGAACGTGTCGAAGCGCTCGATCTGCGCGTCGCGCACCATCACCCATTTCGCGTGCGTGCCCGGCAGGCCGATCAGCAGGCCCTTGCCCGCCGCCGACGGTTCCGCGCAGGCCAGCGCGCCGAAAATCTGCGTCTCCTCGCCGCGCATCACGTTCGGCAGTTCGCCGTTCTGCAGCACGCCGGGGACGATATTCAGCGTCACGCCGCGCGCGGTCTGCACGCGCACGATGCCGTCGACGAGCGCATCGGCGCTCGCGGGCGCATTCACATACGGCGCTTCCTTCCAGCCTTGCGCGCTGCCGACCATGCCAGCCGCGATCACAGGCAGTTCGGGCGCGCGGTCCAGCCACGCGCCGACGACGGCATCGAACGCCGCGTCGAAACCGCCTTCCGCCGCCGGGCGCGGCAGATTCATGATGCCCGCCGTCGACGCGCGCGTTTCCAGCACTGCGCCGTTCGCGTCGAACAGATAGGCGCGCAGCGACGTCGTGCCCCAGTCGAGCGCGATCAGTGCGGCCGATGCGGCATGACCCGCCGCTGCTGCCGTCTGCGCCGGCTGGGCTTGTTCCGTGGACAGGGTCGAGCCCGTCTGAGTCATCGTTTGATCCTGCGGGTAGTCGGTTGCGGAACACGCCAGCCCAGTTCTTCCGAAATCGCGCGCGCCTCACGCTGCACGACGGGAATCAGCTCGTCCATGCGCTCGAGCGACATGTACGGAATCGTGCTTGCGACCGACAGCGCTGCGACGATCGAACCCGACGCGTCGCGCACGGGCGCGGCCACGCAGCGAATCGACGCTTCGTTCTCTTCGAGATCGAACGTGAAGCCGCCTGCCGAGTAGTTCGTCATGCGCTGCATGAAGGTCTGCTGGTCAGGCCGGTTGTCGGGCTTGAAGCTGACGCCCGCCAGCGCGCGGCGCGACGCGTCGAACAGCGACTGCCACTGGTCGGGACCGAGGTCGAGCATCATCGCCTTGCCGATACCCGTCGATGCAAGCGGCATCCGGTGGCCGACGCGCGAGCGCATTTCGAGGCCACGCGTGCCAGGAATCTTGTCGATGTACAGCACGTCGTCGCCGTCGCGCACGCCGAGGTGGATCGTGTCGTGCGTCAGTTCGGCAAGCGACGCCAGATGCGGACGCGCGACGGTCGTGAGCGGCATCTGCTCGAGCGCGATCGTGCCGAGTTCGATCAGCTTCGGGCCGAGCAGGTAGCCGCCCTGCACCTGGCGCAGATAGCGCGCCTGCACGAGGCTGCTGACAAGACGGTGCGTGGTGCTGCGCGTCGTGCCGAGCGCGGCGCCGAAGGTGCGCAGATCGCGCACGCCCGCGGCGGCGGCTTCGAGAATCGCGAGGCCGCGCAGCAGCGTTTGCGTGCCGGCTTGCTGCGGCGTGATGTCGAGCAGCGTGCTCGGCAGGCCGATCGTGTCGGCGGGCGGCGTCGGCACGACGGCGCCGTTGGCGGGACGCGTGGCGGGCTTGCGCGGCGCTTCGACTTCAGGCGCCTCGGGCGCTTCGGACTCGACGTGAGAGGTCATCGCTTTGTTCATGGCGACTGGCAACAGACAAAAGGTGAGTTACCGCGAAATGCCGGCGTGACGGCGCGCGTCGGGCGTGGTTCGAAGCTGCGCGTGATTCGCGCGGCTTGGCGCGAGCGGGTTGTGCAGCAAGGTGCTGGAAGGCATGGCGTGGTGTCTCCGATTTTCGTCCCGCTGCGTGCGCCGCGCGGTTTTGCGCTGGCGACGAGGCGGTGTTTCTGGCCGGTGTCGGCTTGTTGAACCGGATTGTAGGGCGCTTTTTTGAGATTCACCAACATATGAGCGTGACGTCCATATTTTGGGAATTGCGTGGAATCGGATGATGCGTGCGCGTGCAGAAAGCAAAACGGCGGGTCCCGTTATGGGACCCGCCGTTTCTGTGGCCATTGGGTGTGCGGAACTCAGTCCGGCAGTTCCGCCGCGCCCATCCGGCGCGCGATCACCCGCGCGCGTTGCGTGAGATAGCTGGAAGTACGATGCTCGTCGAAGTATTTCGGCCTCGGCAGCATGACTGCGAGCCGGGCCGACTGCCCGGCCGTCAGCTTCGCCGCCGACGTCTTGAAGTAATAGCGCGCCGCCGCTTCCGCACCGTAGACGCCATTACCCCATTCGACCGAATTCAGATAGATCTCGAAGATGCGCTCTTTGTCCATCAGCGTCTCGAGCATCCAGGTGATGATCAGTTCCTGGCCCTTGCGGATATAGCTCTTTTCACGCGACAAGAACAGATTGCGCGCGAGCTGCTGGGTGATCGTGGAGCCACCCGCGACGATCTTGCCGCGCGCCTTGTTCTTCTCCCATGCCTGGAGAATCGCGTCCGTCTCGTAGCCGTTGTTATTGGCGAAGTTCGCATCTTCCGAAGCGATGATCGCGCGCTTCAGATTGCGTGAGATCTGATCGTAGGAAACCCACGTGTGCTGGATCGACAGATCGGGACGGTCTTGGGAAAGACGCCAGGCATCGGAGCGCATGAAGGCCGTCGATTGCGGATTCACTGAGTTCCACACGGCGATCTGCGCGAAATAGAACAGCTGTGTGGCGACCCACGCGACGACGAAGACCGCGCCGGCATACATCACCCAGCGTGCGGGACTCGCGCCGGCCCGCTGCCCCTTCGCGCGCCTCGTCTTCGTCATTGTCGTCGCCATGTCGTGGAATCTGGAGGCGCGTCGCTTGCGATGAGTTGCTCGGCCGCTCAGCCGCTCACGCGCTTTGCGGCGCGCGCAGCATCTCGCGCAGCGCGGCGAGCACGGGCGCGCCGTCGGGACGCACGCCGCGCCACACGAAGAACGATTCCGCCGCCTGCTCGACCAGCATGCCGAGGCCGTCGGCCGCGCGCGCGCCGAGCTGGCTGGCGTGCTGCATGAAGACGGTCGGCTGCGCGCCGTACATCATGTCGTACGCGAGCGTACACGCGCCGAACGCGCCGTCGTCGCACTCGGGCAGCGACGCGTCGAGGCTGCTTGCCGTCGCGTTGACGATCACGTCATAGGCGCCCGTTTCAATCGTCTGCGCGCTGCCGCCCGTCAGACGGCATGCGGCGTCACTGGCCGCGCTGGAGAATTGTGCAACCAGCGCCTCGGCCTTCGATGCCGTGCGGTTCACGATGGTGAGCGATTGCGGCTTGCGTTCGAGCATCGGCAGCACGACGCCGCGCGCCGCACCGCCCGCGCCGAGCAGCAGCACGCGCGCATTCTTCAACGACACGCCCAGGTTCACTTCGATGTCGCGCACGAGGCCGAAGCCATCCGTGTTGTCGCCGTAGACGCCGCCGTCTTTCTCGAAGCGCAGCGTATTCACCGCGCCCGCCGCCGCCGCACGCGGCGACAGCGTGGTCGCGAACGCGTGCGCGTCGAGCTTGAACGGCACCGTGACGTTCATGCCGCGCCCGCCTTCGGCGATGAAGGCGCGCACGTGCGACTCAAACTGATCGACGGGCGCGAGCAGGCGGCCATATTCGACGGGTTCGCCCGTCTGTTCGGCGAAGCGCGCGTGGATGAGCGGCGATTTGCTGTGCGCAATCGGATTGCCGATTACCGCGTAGCGGTCGCGCTGAGTCGTCGTGTCGGTCGTCATTGGCCCTGCTCCGTCGCGTGTTGCGTTGAATCGTTCGAGTCGGCGGGCTGGTCGCCCTCAGCGGCAGCCGTATCGGCTTCGGCTTGCGCTTCGGCTTCGCTTTCGGCGGATTCGTCGGCGGCGTCGATGAGTTCTTCTTCGGCCTCTTCCTCTTCTTCCGCGCCGCTCGTCACGGTCGGCGCGTCGAGCACGTGCAACGGCCGCACCGATGCCTCGACCGTCAGTTCATCCACCGACATCACTTCGAGCATCAGCCGCGTGCCGCGCGCATGCACGCCCAGACCCGGCACGTGCAGCAGCAGCGGCACGTCTTCGAGACGCACGAGATCGCCCTTCACGACGGAAGCGACCACCTGTTTCTTGCCTTCCTGCGTGAGCCAGCGCAGACACCAGAAATACTCCATGCGACGCTGGTGATCGGCGTACGCGGTGTAGGTGTCGTCGAAGCCTTGCACGACGGCGAACAGGTCGGCGTCCTTCGGCTTGAATGGCGCCGCGAGCTTCGCCGTCACGCCGTGCTGCACGCACGCGATCAGTTGCCACTGGTTGACGAGGTCGACGTAGCGGCGCAGCGGCGAGGTGCTCCACGCGTACTGCGACACGCCGAGGCCTTCGTGCGGCGCGGCCGTCGTCTGCATGCGGGTGCGCTTCGGTCCCGTCGGCGCGCCGAACGCGCGCTGCGAGCGATAGATGCCGGGCACGCCGTGATCGTGCAGGAACGCGCCCCACGTCGAGTTCGCGAGAATGGCGAGTTCGGCGACGATCGTATCGAGCGGCGAACCGCGGCGGCGCGGCGTGATGCTCACGTGCTCGCCTTCGACGTAGAAGTTGAAGTCCGTATTGCGCTGCACTTCGCGCTTGAGGCCGAAACCGGCGCGCGCCAGCTGGCGCTTCTCGAACAGCGCCTGCGCGAACGGCCACAGCACTGCGATGTCTTCTTTATGCGGATAGTCGCCCGTGCCATTGGCGAGCGCCTCTTCCGTGACGAGTTCGTCGAGCGTGTTGTGGCGCAGATTGTTCTTCACGTAGACGAGTTCGGCGCGCGTTTCGCTAACGACGATTTCCTGCGTCTCGCGGTTCACGATGCTGTACAGCGACAGCGCCGGGCGCAAACCGCCTTCGGCCAGCGTGAATTTTTCCACGACGGAATCGGGCAGCATCGTGATCTTGTCGCCCGGCATGTAGACGGTGGACAAGCGGCCGCGCGCGATCGCATCGACGGCATCGCCGCGTTCGATGCCCAGCGCCGGCGCCGCGATGTGAATGCCGATCCGCACACGCCCGTCGGACAGATGCTCGACGGAGAACGCATCGTCGATTTCCGTCGTGGTCACGTCGTCGATCGAGAACGCTTCGATTTCGGCTTGCGGCAGATCTTCCGGCAGCGCACCGATCGTCACGGCGGGGAAACCCGTGCCGTGCGGGAAGAATTCCGACAGGAAGCGCGCTTCGTGCAGCGCGCGCGCCGACGGAATGCCGCCGCACTCAAGCATCAGACGCGCCATCGAAATGCCGCGCGCCGCCGCTGCCGCTTCGAGCGCCTTGTATTCGATCGCGTTCTTGTCGGGCTTTGTCAACAGGCCGAGCGCCTTGCTCTGGAATCCGTCCGGCAGACGGCCCGCCTTCAGTTCCTCTTCGTAGCCCTGCTGCACGAGCGCCTGCTGACGCTTGCGCTCCAGCGACGCGAGCGCCATCTTCAGCTGCTCTTCCGGCGCGCGCTGATATTGGCCGCGCCCCTTGCGGCGGAAATAGATGGGCGAACCGTGCATGCGCAAAATCAGCGCGGCGCGCTCGACGGGCCCGAACGACTCGCCAAAGTATTCGGCGCCGAGCGTGGCAAACGGGAATTCGTCTTCAGGCGCGCATTCCCACAGGAAGTCCAGATCGATGTCCTGTGCGGCGGCATCGGCCTGTTCCATCAGTTCGCCCGCCGACGGCTTCTCGAACTCCATCAGCACGTCTTTCGCGCGAACTTTCGCGCGGCGCCCGCCCGGCAGCTCGACCTGAAACGCGTCGCCTTGACGCGACATCACGTTGCCGGCCTTGAAACTACCCGATTCCTCGAAGAAAACGTTCACTCAATACTCTCGTTCTGGCTTGCGTCGGCCGGCGCGCAGTGCGGTTGCTTCGCGCGTCGGCGTCGTGTTCGGTGTGGTGTTCCGCAACGCGCGTGCCTTGTGCTTCATCGTGGGCGGCGTGTGCGGATCATCGGATCATGCCGCCTCGCGTGGTGCGGGCGGCTCAGTGTCGGCTCCGGCGGCGTCGCAAAACGCGAGCACGTCGTCGACATAGTCGGGAAACTCGCTGATCGCGTGGTCGCTGCCTTCGATCAGTCTGGTCTGCACGCCGGGATAGTGCGCGAGCATTTCGCGGTAATCGAGCACTTCGTCGCCGGTGGCAGCAAACAGATAATAGCGTTCGGGGCGGGTGATGCGCGCGACGCCTAACGCACGCAACTCATCAAGATGACGCGGCTCGACGACGATGCTGCCGCCGCCATGCCACAGCGGCTGCTCGCCGAGATAGTGGCTGAGATCGCGCTCCGGCACGACCGCGGGATTCAGCAGCACGGCGCGCCAGCCGTGCTTCTCGGCGAGATGCGTCGCGAAATAGCCGCCGAGCGAACTGCCGATCACCGTCACCTGCTCCGGATTCGCCGCCGCGACCCGTTCTTCGACGAGCGCCACGGTCTCCAGCGGCGACACGGGCAGCATCGGACAGCACCATTCGACGCTGCGACCAAGCGCCGCAAGACGCTCGGCCATCACGCGCGCCTTGAACGAATTGGGTGACGAGCGGAAGCCGTGCAGATAGAGAATCACGCGACGCCCCGCGCCTGCGCCGTCGGACGCGCCGACAGCGCGTCGAGCAGTTTCTGGTGTACGCCGCCAAAGCCGCCGTTGCTCATCACGAGCACCTGATCGCCCGGCCGCGCGGCCGCGACGACGGATTTGACGAGCGTGTCGATGTCGTTGAAGGCTTGCGCCTTGTCGCCCATCGGCGCGAGCGCTTCGGCCAGGTTCCAGCCGAGCGCGTCCTTGCCCGTGTGCGCGCCGTAGCCGAATACGAGATCGGCGTCGACGAGGCTGGCGGGCAATTGCGCCTTCATCACGCCGAGCTTCATCGTGTTCGAGCGCGGTTCGAGCACGGCGAGAATGCGCGCGCGTTTGCCGTTTTCATCGCGGCCGATGCGCGTGCGCAAACCGGCGACCGTCGTCTGGATGGCTGTCGGGTGATGCGCGAAATCGTCGTAGACAGTCACGCCGTCGACGCTGCCGCGTACTTCCATCCGCCGCTTCACGTTGCGGAAGGTCGACAGCGACTTCGCGGCCTGCGCGGGCGGCACGCCGATGTGGCGCGCGGCGGCGATCGCGGCGATCGCGTTCATGCGGTTGTGCTCGCCCTGCACCTGCCAGTCGACGACGCCGACGCGCTCACCGTTGTGATAGACGGCAAACCGCTCGTCGATGGCGATGCCGTCTTCAGCGGGCAGCGCCTGCCAGCCGCCGTCGACGCCGAAGCGTTCCACTTCGCTCCAGCAGCCGCGCGTCAGCACGCGGTCCAGCGCAGCTTCGCGGCCGTTCGACACGACGCGGCCAATGCCCGGCACCGTGCGCACGAGGTGGTGAAATTGCGTTTCGATCGCGGCGAGATCAGCGAAGATGTCCGCGTGATCGAATTCGAGATTGTTCAGGACCGCGGTGCGCGGCCGGTAGTGGACGAACTTCGAGCGCTTGTCGAAGAACGCCGTGTCGTATTCATCGGCTTCGATCACGAAGAAGCTCGAATCTGTCAGCCGCGCCGAAACGCCGAAATTCAACGGCACGCCGCCGATCAGAAAGCCCGGGTTCATGCCCGCGTCTTCGAGCAGCCACGTCAGCATCGAGCTCGTCGTGGTCTTGCCGTGCGTGCCGGCTACGGCCAGCACCCATTTGCCATTCAGCACGTGCTCGCCGAGCCACTGCGGGCCGGACGTGTACGGCAGGCCGCGATTGAGGATTTCTTCCATCAGCGGATTGCCGCGCGTCACGACATTGCCGACCACAAAGAGGTCCGGCTTCAGGTCGAGCTGCTCGACACCCCAACCTTCGATCAGCTTGATCCCCTGCGCTTCCAGTTGCGTGCTCATCGGCGGATAGACGCCGGCGTCGCAGCCCGTCACCGTGTGACCGGCGTTGCGCGCGAGAACCGCGAGACCACCCATGAACGTGCCGCAGATGCCGAGGATGTGAATGTGCATAAAGCTGTCGCGCCGCAAGGCGTGTTTTGCGTGGAAAGATGACATGCGCCAGGGGCCGGAAAGCCCTCGCGCGAAGGACGACTATTGTAACCGACAGGCCCGCCTGATCTTGATCGGGCGTGCTTTTCCGGGCGACGCCGCGCGGCCGCCGGAAAGCCGCTCAAGGCCCGCCGACGCGACGGCGGCGTAAAAAGACCGTCAGGCTTTCTCTAGTATGATTGGCGAATGGTTCGCAAATCACATTTCGATCCGCAGCGCGTGCGCGAGGAAATCGCCATCGCGGCTGCGCGGATGATCGCCGAGGACGGGCTCGACTACTCGACTGCGAAGCGCAAGGCTGCGCGGCAGGTGGTCGGGGAAACGCGCGTCGCCGGCGAATGGCTGCCGGATAACGACCAGATCGAGGAAGAAATCCGCGAATATCAGTCGCTGTTCCAGGGCGACAGCCAGTCGGCCGTGTTGCGCCGGCTGCGCGAAGTCGCGCTGGACTGGATGCAGCGGCTCGCGCCGTTCAATCCGTATCTGACCGGCGCGGTGCTGGGCGGGACGGCGGGTGAGCATTCCGATGTTCATCTGCAAGCCTTCTGCGACGACCCGAAGGAAGTTGCCATTTATCTGTTGAACGCGAACATTCAGTACGACGTTTCCGAAACGCGGCACTTTGCGGGTCGCGGCTACGTCGAAACATTGAGCTTTCTTTGGCGTCCGGTGAATGAAGGGCGCGACGCCGAGCCCGTGGGTATTCACCTCGCGCTCTACGGTACCGACGATCTGCGCGGCGCAGTCCGCGCTGACGCGCGCGGACGATCCGCGCGCGCCGACGTCCGCGCGGTTCAGGCGCTGATCGACGAAAGCGACGCCGCGCGTTCCACGAACTGAACCCTTAACAGACACACTCTCTATATGAAGCGGATTCTGGCAATCGCGGCGGTGGCTGTCGTCGCGACAGCGGGCGGCGCGGTGGCGGGCCACTGGCTGCTCGGCAACAACGACCTCGCTGGTGTCGCAAACGCGGCACCCGCCGACAGCAACAACGCCGTCAATCAACTGTGGGCGGCGAAAGTGACCAATGCCGACGGCGCGCCGCAGTCGCTCGCCGGTTTCAAGGGACACCCGGTCGTGATCAACTTCTGGGCGTCGTGGTGCGGGCCCTGCGTCGAGGAAATGCCGTCGCTATCGGCGCTGCACAAGGAATACTCGAAAAAGGGCATCGAGTTCGTCGGGCTGGGCGTCGATTCCGACAAGAACATCAAGGCTTTCCTGCAAAAAGTGCCCGTCAACTACCCGATCTATGTCGCCGGGTTCGGCGGCGCGGACCTTGCGCGCGCCTTCGGCAACAACGCGGGTGGTTTGCCTTACACGGTCGTAATTGACGCAAAAGGCGTCGTACGGTCGACAAAACTCGGCCAGATCAAGCCGGACGAGCTGAAACGCACGCTCGACGCGCTCTGATTCCGACAACTTTTTGACATTTAGTTGAGAACTTTTTGCCTCAGATTGGGCGATATTCACAATAAGATGTCAGAAGTTCGGCGAGTTGCTGCGATCCCGGTAAGGCCACGAGACGTGCCGCGCGTTTGAGAAACTAGACAAATTTCTCTAATCAGCGCTAAAGTGCGCCCAATTCCACGGAAAACGAACCGACCATGACGCGACTGCTGGTTCTGCACGGCCCCAACCTCAACCTTCTCGGCACCCGGGAACCCGAGGTCTATGGCCGCGTCACGCTCCCGCAGATCGATCAGGCGCTGGCCGACCGCGCAGCGGATGCCGGCGTCGAACTGGCCACCTTCCAGAGCAATCACGAAGGCGCGCTGGTCGATCGCATTCAGGCCGCTCGGACCGAGAAGACCGATTTCATCGTGATCAATCCCGCTGCGTACACGCATACCAGCGTGGCGATCCGGGACGCACTAGCGGGCGTCGGCATCCCGTTCGTCGAGATTCATCTGTCGAACGTGCATCGTCGAGAACCGTTCAGGCATCACTCGTATTTCTCCGACCAGGCAGAGGGCGTCATTTGCGGCCTCGGCTGGAAGGGCTATCTGTACGCACTCGAATATGTGCTCGACCGGTTGGCCGCTGGGACGGCCGGATCGTCGCGCAACTGACAACCCAAAACACGAATTCGGCGCTGGCGGCAAACCGCCGGCGCTTCACGCATTGAAGGGGAAAGCCCATGGATCTACGTAAACTGAAGACTCTGATCGACCTCGTCTCCGAGTCCGGCATCTCCGAACTCGAAGTGACCGAGGGCGAAGGCAAGGTGCGCATCGTCAAGAACGCGCCGCCGGTTTACGTCCAGCAGCCTGGCAACTACGCGCCGCAATACGCCGCGCCCGGCATGGCGCCCGCTGCTCACGGCGGTGAAGCACCCGCCGTCGGCGCGCCGGCGACGCCCGCAGCGGTGGCGCCGCAAGGCCACGTCGTGACGTCGCCGATGGTCGGCACGTTCTACCGCGCACCGTCGCCGGGCGCCGATCCGTTCGTGCAGGTCGGCGATACGGTCAAGGAAGGCCAGACCATCTGCATCATCGAAGCGATGAAGCTGCTGAACGAGATCGAATCGGATGCGGCCGGCGTCATCAAGGAAATCCTCGTCGAGAACGGCCAGGCAGTCGAATACGGTCAGCCGCTCTTCGTGATCGGCTGACGCGGCGCGCTGTAGCCATTCGCCATCCGCGCGCCCGCCTTCTTCGGGCGCGCCACCGATCCTCTGAGGCAGCCGCCCGTCCGAACTGGCCCGCGGCGCCCATTGATGAGTCGAATATCCGCTATGTTTGAAAAAATCCTCATTGCCAATCGTGGTGAAATCGCGCTCCGTATCCAGCGCGCGTGCCGCGAACTCGGCGTCAAGACGGTCGTCGTCTATTCCGAAGCCGACAAGGAAGCCAAGTACGTGAAGCTCGCCGACGAGGCGGTCTGCATCGGACCGGCGCCGTCGAACCTCTCGTACCTGAACATGCCCGCGCTGATCAGCGCGGCGGAAGTCACGGACGCCGAAGCGATTCACCCCGGCTACGGCTTCCTGTCGGAAAACGCCGACTTTGCAGAACGCGTCGAGCAATCGGGCTTCGTGTTCATCGGCCCACGCCCCGACACGATCCGCATGATGGGCGACAAGGTCACCGCGAAGCAGACCATGATCAAGACGGGCGTGCCCTGCGTGCCTGGTTCCGAAGGCGCGTTGCCGGAAGATCCGAAAGAGATCGTGAAAATTGCACGCGCGGTCGGCTATCCGGTGATCATCAAGGCGGCAGGCGGCGGCGGTGGCCGCGGCATGCGCGTCGTTCACACGGAAGCCGCGCTCGTGAATGCCGTCAACATGACGCGCGAAGAAGCCGGCCGCGCGTTCGGCAATCCGCAGGTCTACATGGAGAAATACCTGGAGAACCCGCGGCACATCGAAATCCAGATCCTCGCCGACTCGTTCAAGAACGCGCTGTGGCTCGGCGAACGCGACTGCTCGATGCAGCGCCGTCACCAGAAGGTGATCGAAGAGGCGCCGGCGCCGGGCATCGCGCGCCGTCTGATCGAGCGCATCGGCGACCGCTGCGCGGACGCGTGCAAGAAGATGGGCTATCTCGGCGCAGGCACGTTCGAGTTCCTGTACGAAAACGGCGAGTTCTACTTCATCGAAATGAACACGCGCGTGCAGGTCGAGCATCCCGTCACCGAACTGATCACGGGCATCGACATCGTTCAGGAACAGATCCGCATCGCGGCGGGCGAAAAGCTCGCCATGCGCCAGCGCGACATCCAGTTCCGCGGACATGCGATCGAATGCCGTATCAACGCGGAAGATCCGTTCAAGTTCACGCCGTCGCCGGGTCGTCTTACGTCGTGGCATATGCCGGGCGGCCCCGGTATTCGCGTCGATTCGCATGCGTACAACGGCTATTTCGTGCCGCCGAACTATGATTCGATGATCGGCAAGCTGATCGCTTACGGCGCGACGCGCGAACAGGCGATCAAGCGGATGCGCATCGCGCTGTCGGAAATGGTGGTCGAAGGCATTCAGACCAACATTCCGCTGCATCGCGAGCTGATGCTCGACGCGAAGTTCGTCGAGGGCGGCACGAGCATCCATTACCTCGAAAACCGGCTGGCGGCAAAGCTGCAAGCCGCACCGGAAGAAGCGTAAGCAATGAGCTACCGGGAACTGGTCGTCGAACTCGCGCGCGAGCACGCGGAAGCGTTGTCGGATGCGTTGCTCGAACTGGGCGCGCTGTCGGTGTCCGTCGAAGACGCGGATGCCGACACGCCCGACGAGCAGCCGCTGTTCGGCGAGCCCGGTCTCACGCCGGACCGCACCGCATGGACGCATTCGCGCGTGATCGCGTTGCTGGCGCCGGAACATGAACCGGCCGTGCTGCTTGCGGCCGCTGCGAATGAACTCGGCCTCGCCGATGCGCCGGCGTTCAGCGTGCGCGAAGTCGAGGAACAGGACTGGGTGCGCCTCACGCAATCCCAGTTTGATCCGATTCCGATTGGCGAGCGCATCTGGGTCGTGCCGTCGTGGCACGCCGCGCCAGATCCTGATGCGCTCGTGCTCGAACTCGATCCGGGCCTCGCGTTCGGCACGGGCAGCCATCCGACCACGCGTCTGTGCATGGAGTGGCTCGAGCAAAACGTGAAGCAGGATCAATCGGTGCTCGACTACGGTTGTGGTTCGGGCATCCTTGCGATACTCGCGAAGAAGTGTGGCGCGAACCCCGTGGTCGGCATCGACATCGATCCGCAAGCGGTCGAGTCCGCGCGCCACAATAGCGAGCGCAATCGCGCCGAAGTCACGTATGGTCTGCCCGATGATTGCCCCGCGGGTGAGTTCGATATCGTTGTCGCGAATATCCTGTCGAACCCGCTGAAGCTGATGGCGTCGATGCTGTCGTCGAGGGTGAAGCCGGGTGGACGCATTGCGCTGTCGGGCATTCTCGCGCGACAGGCGGATGAAGTAGCACGTGTCTATCAGCAGTGGATCGACATTGCAGTGTGGCGCGAACACGAAGGCTGGGTATGCCTTGCGGGTACGCGACGCGAAAGCAATTAGAATAACGCATATTTGTTTGCTTCCGGCCCCTTAAGGGCTAACCGGTCTTTCGGCTCGATATGCTTCTAGCGACACGCTGTCCCTTCTGCGAAACCGTTTTCAGGCTCCAGCCGGAGCAGCTCACGCTGCGCCGCGGACTCGTGCGTTGTGGCCACTGCAAAGAAGTGTTCGACGCATCGAGCAGCCTGTTCGACGTGAGCGGCGGCGTGAGCGTCGACAAGGCGAAGCACGTCACGATCGACGACGTGACGGCGCATACGCTCGAAACGCTCGCGAACGGCGGCATCGCGCCGGCGCCGGAAACGAAGCCTGCTGTCGATGTACCGCGCGCGCCTTTCGCGACGCCCGTTGTGACGCACACGGAAGAAGCGGTCACGCCGCAGCCGGCAGAAGCGTTCGATGCGCGCGTGGCTGAGCCGCATATCGGCAGTGGCAATGCCCACGCGGAATTGGCTTCCGAGGAAAAACCCGCCGAACAACACGCTGAGCACGCCGCTGAGCACGCCGCTGCGCAAGTCGCGCAGCCGGACGTCGCTGTCGAGGCTCGACACGAAGCGGCCGTCCAGGCTTCGCCCGTAGCGGCGGCGTCCGCCGAAGTCGAAGCCGACACGGCGCGTGTCGAACCGTCATTCCCTGCCGGCGAAACTCAACCCGCGTCATCGGCGGATAAGCCCGACTTCCGCGCCGAGGCATGGAACCCGTGGGCGCCCGCACCCGACGCATCGATCGACCGGCGCATCCGCCACAACGCGTCGACGATCCCGTTCAACCCGGTCACGATTCCGCGTTCCGCGCAGCCGCCGCTGACGCTCGAACTCACCGAATCGCAACCGATGCACCTCGATAAGGCGATCGCGCGTGAACCGGTCGCACCCGAGCCGCACAGCGAAGCGCCTGTCGAAGCGAAACCGGAAGCGCCCGCCGCCGCGCAAGCTGCGGCAAACGTCGAGCCCGCTGTCGAAGCGCAAGCGGAGCCGACGTTCGAACAACCAGCGGAGCCGCAAGCGCACCAGAAAGCGGAACCGACCTTCGGCGCAACGCCCGCACACGAAGCCGAGCCTGCAATCCACGCGCCGCCGCACGCGTGGCGCGAACCCGAGTCTCTCCGCGAGCCGGCGGAGGCACGCCACGATCAGGCCGCGAACGAAACGAAGCGCGAACCGGAAGCGCCGCAGCACGAATCGTTCGACGACGCGTTGCGCGAATCGCGTCGGGACGAGCACGCCAAGCCCGTGTTCGAGGACGAGGACGGCACCGTCGTCCCGTCCGCCGAGCACGCTGGACTTGCCGGACATGCGGCACAAAACCGCGAGCACGAACCCTTCTTCGGCGCGCCGTCGGCCGAACCGGATCTTGAGCCGCGCTTCGGCGCGGCCGCGCGCGATCCCTATAACGCCCCTTTCGCCGCCACACCCGACAGCGACAGCGACACATTCGCCGTCACGCGCGAACCGCGCCAGCCCGAGTCGAGCCGCTTCGTGTGGCAGGTTCTGGGCGGCGTCGCGGCAGGCCTGCTTGGCTGCCTGCTGCTCGTGCAGCTCGCCTGGTGGCAGCGCGAAACGGTGATGGTCGCGTGGCCCGATGCGCAGTCGCTGTTCGTGAAGGCCTGCGCGCATCTCGGCTGCAAGGTCGAGCCGCCACGCGATATCGACGGTTTGCTGGTCGAGCCGTCGGATCTGCGGCAGGTCGATGGTCCGCACAGGCTCGAACTGAAGATGCCGCTGCGCAACCGCTTCGATCTCGCGCTCGCGTATCCTGCCGTCGAACTGACGCTGCTCGACGAGAACAACAACATCGCCGTGCGGCGTGTGCTGTGGCCGCAAGACTATGTGAAACCCGGTACGCCGATCGCGGCGGGCCTACCCGCCCGCACGACGCAGACGATGATCGTGCGCCTCGACACCGGCGATGCCGTCGCCTCGAATTTCCGCGTGCAGATCTTCTATCCGTAACTGACAGCTCTGCGGCGCGCGCAGGTTTTCCGCGCGCCCGGCACGAACCGGGCGCGCATCCCGTCAATCCCTGACGAATCTTCGGAGCACAACATGAGTCAAGTCACGCTGGGTGGCAACCCGATCGAAGTCGCTGGCAAGTTCCCGTCCGTGGGCCAGGCAGCGCCTGCCTTCTCGCTGGTCGGCAAGGATCTCAAGCCGCTGACGCTCGCCGACTTTGCGGGCAAGCGCAAGGTGCTGAACATCGTCCCGAGCCTCGACACGCCGACCTGCGCAACCTCCACGCGCAAGTTCAACGAAGCCGCCGCGAAGCTGAGCAACACAGCTGTGATCGTCGTGTCGGGCGACCTGCCGTTCGCGGCTTCGCGCTTCTGCACGACGGAAGGCATCGAAAACGTCGTGACGGCATCGACCTTCCGCGGCCATGAGTTCGCGCAGGCGTACGGCGTCGACGTGACGAGCGGTCCGCTGACCGGCCTGACGGCACGCGCCGTGGTCGTCGTCGACGAAAACGACAAGGTCGTGCATGCCGAACTCGTCAGCGAAATCAAGAACGAGCCGAACTACGACGCAGCGCTCGCCGCGCTGAAGTAAGCTTTATATTTGCGTCGACACAGCGCCGCGCCCGTTTCACTCCGGGCGCGGCGCTGTCACATCGTCGCACCCTTTTTCCATCCGAACGACACTTATAGGAACGCTCGCCTTGGCTACGCTGATTTGCGGCTCGCTCGCCTACGACAACATCATGACCTTCGAAGGGCGCTTTCGGGAGCACATCCTGCCGGAGCAGGTCCACATCCTGAACGTCAGCTTCCTCGTGCCGACGATGCGCCGCGAGTTTGGCGGCTGCGCGGGCAATATCGCCTACTCGCTGCATCTGCTCGGCGGCGATGCGCATATCATGGCGACGCTCGGCGCCGTCGATGCGCAGGTGTACATCGACCGTCTCGACGCGCTCGGCCTGTCGAAAACGCACGTGCGCGTGCTGCCCGACACGTACTCGGCGCAGGCGATGATTACGACCGATCTCGAGAACAATCAGATCACGGCATTCCACCCGGGCGCGATGATGCAGTCGCATCTGAACCGCGCGGACCAGCCTGGCGTAACGCTCGGCATCGTCGCGCCGGATGGCTTCGACGGCATGATCCAGCACTCCGAACAGTTCGCGGCGGCGGGCACGCCGTTCATTTTCGATCCGGGCCAAGGGCTGCCCCTCTTCGACGGCGCGTCGCTGCGCCGCATGATTGAACTTGCCACCTACGTCGCAGTCAATGATTACGAAGCTGCGCTGGTGAGCAACAAGACGGGCTGGTCGATCGAAGAGATCGCGAGCCACGTCGATGCGCTGATCGTGACGCGCGGCGAGCACGGGGCGCAGATTCACCACGCAGGCGGCATCGAAGAGATTCAGGCCGTCAAGGCAAAGCAGGTGCTGGACCCCACGGGTTGCGGCGATGCGTTCCGGGGTGGTCTGCTGTACGGCATCGAGAAGGGTCTGGGCTGGGCGACCACCGGCCGTCTCGCGAGCCTGATGGGCGCGCTCAAGATCGAACATCAAGGGCCGCAGAATTATGCGCCGTCGCGCGCGGAGATCAACGAACGGTTCAAGCAGGCATTCGGTTACGAACTGCCGCAGGGCGCCTGATGTAGTCGGGTAAAGCCTGCTGCGCATACGCCGCGCTTGACCGGTCGGGTTTGAGGGGCTCGAAACGAGCCCGTTTGGAGTCAAGGGAATGAAAACAACGAGTCGTACGTTGAGTCGCCTGGTACTGGGCGCGGTGATCGCGAGTTCGCTCGCCATGACGGGCTGTGCGTACAACAGCAGTTCCGCTGATGTCTATACGTCGTCGCAAGCGCAGCGCGAAGAGACGGTGCGCATGGGCGTTGTCGACAGCGTGCGCGCGGTCAAGATCAGTTCGAACAATGGCCAGCCTAGCGGCATTGGGGCGATTGGTGGCGGTGCGCTCGGCGCGGTGGCGGGCAGCGCGATCGGTGGCGGGCGCGGGTCGATACTGACGGGTATTGTTGGCGGCCTGGCGGGCGCTGTCGCGGGTAATACGATCGAGAACAGCACGGCGATGCGAGATGGCGTCGAGATTACCGTGCGGCTCGATAATGGCGATATGCGCGCCATTACGCAAAGCGCGACGGGTGAGATTTTTCGCGCAGGCGAGCGGGTTCGACTGTTGTCGAGTGGTGGTGTGACTCGCGTTACGCATTGAGCTTTTCTGTTTTCCCTGCCGGCGGCGTGGAAGCGCCGTGACGGCAACCTCACACGCATGTGCTCCCCTGTGCATGCGTTTTTTTTTGCCTTCTGGGGCGGCGGGCCCCCTCCCTGGTTGCGCTTGATTTGTCTGTTGATCGGGGTTTGTGGTTTGCGCGTTTCTGCGAGGCGGTGGTTTTGGTTTTTTTGCCTTTGCGGTGGCAACCGCGTTTTGCTCTTGCTGTGGCATCCGGGTTTTGCGTTTGTGCTGGCATCCGCGGTATGCCTTCGTGCTTCATGTGTTGCCACTGTGCGTTTGCCGATTCGCTGGCATCCGCGTCATGCCTTCGTGCTTCCATGTGTCACCGCTGTGCGTTTGCCGATTCGCTGGCATCCGCGTTTTGCCTTCGTGCTTCAAGCGTCGCCCCTGTGCGGGGCGGCACCTACTTTTCTTTGCCGCCGCAAAGAAAAGTAGGCAAAAGAAAGCGGCTAACACCGCCAGTTCTTGTGTTTGCCTGAGGGCCCCCAACCGGTCCCACACTTCACGCGGCGACATTTCTGTTCGCGTGCGTTGCCAACGCACTGAATGACCGCCTCACCCACTTCAAATACCCGCACAACGGCTGGCGGCAGCGAATGGTTGCTGCCGCCCAGGTGGCAAACTGTGTGTAGGTTGTCGCACCGCACAGGTTAGCGCTCTTACCAGAAACACCAATCTTGCGATTCAGTCCGGAGTGGTGCGCATACGGCGCGAAAGCCTACACACAGTTTGCCACCTGGGCGGCAGAGCACTATCTGACATGGCGTGCTGCGACGCGGGTACATGAAGTGGGTGAGGCGTAAAGAGAGAGCGTTGGCAACATACGCGAACCAGCGCGTTACCGTGTGAAGCGCGCGGCCGTTGGGGGCCCGCAGGCAGGAACTAGCACTGGCGGTGTTAGCCGCTTTCTTTTGCCTACTTTTCTTTGCGGCGGCAAAGAAAAGTAGGTGCCGCCCCGCACAGGGGCGACGCTTGAAGCAAGCTAACGAATTGCGGATGCCAGCGCAAACACAAACAAACCACACTGCCTGCGCAGCAAAACGCAAAACCAAAAAGCAAAAAATCCCGCCACCAGTCACCCGGCGACGGGATCAACGCTGATCGAGCAACAACCGCTACTCAATCAACCGACGCACTCACGTGCGTCACTTCTTACGGACGGCTGCCCGTCGGGAACGGCCATGCTGCAGCCGGGTTCAGCGCCGTCTTCACCGTAGCAGCAGGCGCCGTCGAAGCAGCGGGCGCAGCCGGAGCAGGTGCTGCCTTCTTCGCAACAGCCTTCTTCGCAGGCGCAGCCTTCTGCGCAGGCGCAGCGGCCTTCTTCGCGGCAGCCTTCTTCGCAGGGGCAGCCTTTTTGGCGGCAGCCTTTTTCGCAGGCGCCTTCTTAGCAGCGGCCTTCTTCGCTGCAGCCTTCTTCGCCGGCGCTGCCTTCTTCGCAGCAACCTTCTTCACGGCGACTTTCTTCGCTGCAGCCTTCTTCGCCGGTGCTGCCTTCTTCGCAGCAACCTTCTTCACGGCGACTTTCTTCGCTGCAACTTTCTTCGCTGCAACTTTCTTCGTTGCGACCTTCTTCGCAGCTGCCTTCTTCGCCGGTGCTGCCTTCTTCGCAGCAACCTTCTTCACGGCGACTTTCTTCGCAGCGACCTTCTTCACGGCAACCTTCTTCACCGCTGCCTTCTTCGCCGGAGCAGCCTTCTTCGCAACGACCTTCTTCGCTGCAGCCTTCTTGGCTGCCGGTTTCTTCTTGGCGAGTGCCATCATTTTCTCCTTCAGGTTTTCAGATGAGAGTCAGTTCAAACTACACCCTTCGTCAAAACCCGCTTCCCGCGGACGCTTCTCACGGCGGCCACTGCGAAGCGGGCTATTCATCGGCGTACGCAGCTCCAGCGCGCTTACGCTAATGAATACGGTAAGGCGCGCCGTGCCATCGGGCACAGCGCGCCAAGTCCAGTCGGCGCCCAATCTCGACGCCGCGAATCGTTTGATCGAGCCGCTCGCTTTACGGCGAACGGCTTTTTCCGGGGGGAAGTTTGCCCATCCCACTGAAGGGTTCGCAAAGTGCCTGTGATCTTTATAGGCCGTGGTTATCCACGGCGCACCGGGCACGCTCTGCATCAGGCGGTCATGCTCCTCACCAAACTTGCCGCGGCACAGCCAGCGGCAACCCCATCAAATACATATGCGACGCGTTGGGTTATTCCCAGGACAGCGCGCCACCGGTCTGATATTCGATAACCCGCGTCTCGAAGAAGTTGCGTTCCTTCTTCAGGTCGATCATCTCGCTCATCCACGGGAACGGGTTTTCCTCGTTCGGGAACAGCGGATCGAGACCGATCTGCTGGCAACGGCGGTTGCAGATGAAGCGCAGATAGCTCTTGAACATCGACGCATTGAGGCCGAGCACCCCGCGCGGCATCGTGTCTTCTGCGTAGCGATATTCGAGGTCGACCGCATGCTTGAAGATTTCGCGGATCTCCGCGCGGAACTCAGCCGTCCACAGATGCGGGTTTTCGAGTTTGATCTGGTTGATCAGGTCGATGCCGAAGTTGCAGTGCATCGACTCGTCACGCAGGATGTATTGGTACTGTTCCGCCGCGCCCGTCATCTTGTTCTGGCGGCCGAGCGCCAGGATTTGCGTAAAGCCGACGTAGAAGAACAGCCCTTCCATCACGCACGCGAACACGATCAGCGACTTGAGCAGTTTCTGGTCTGCCTCGAGCGTACCCGTCTTGAAGGCCGGGTCGGTCAGCGTGTGGATGAACGGAATCAGGAATTCGTCTTTGTCGCGGATCGACTTGACTTCGTGATACGCGTTGAAGATTTCGCCCTCGTCGAGACCGAGCGACTCGACGATGTACTGGTATGCGTGCGTGTGGATCGCCTCTTCGAACGCCTGGCGCAGCAGGAACTGGCGGCATTCGGGCGCCGTGATGTGGCGGTACGTGCCGAGAACGATGTTGTTCGCAGCGAGCGAGTCGGCCGTCACGAAGAAGCCGAGGTTGCGCTTGACGACGCGGCGCTCGTCTTCAGTCAGACCGTTCGGGTCTTTCCACAGAGCGATGTCGCGCGACATGTTGATTTCTTGCGGCATCCAGTGGTTCGCGCAACCGGAGAGGTACTTCTCCCACGCCCACTTGTATTTGAACGGCACGAGCTGATTGACGTCAGTCTGGCCGTTGATGATGCGTTTGTCGGCGACATTCACGCGCGCTTCGGAAGCGACTGCCGGCGAGTTGATCTCTGCCAGCGGAGCGACTGCGAAGTCGTTCGCGAAGATGTTTTGAGCCGAGGGAGCTTGATGAGCGGAACGCGTTTCGACTTGCGAACCGACGGCCGTTCCCGCAGCGTTGCGCAACACGTTTTGTTGCGAAGCACTCGAGGGAGTTACGGCAGTGATCTCGTCATCCCAGTTGAGCATAAATGTCACCATCAATTTAGATCGGTTTGTACCATCTTTTCACGAGCGTTAAAAGGGCTCGCTCATGAAAAATCCTGTTTTCGAATCGCGTTGCGACCTACATACAACACTTTGTTCATCGGTGTGTGAAGGTCACTCGTTGCGATTCGATCGAAACGTGTGTCGATGAAGCACGATGCACGATCGAAAGCGCGTTGCTTCAGTGATGCGTATGCGTTGCTTCTGCGTTGTTCCGAACTCGAAACGTTGCTGCTTCGCTTGCGTTGCGCGTGTCGTGCGAAGCGTGTCGGGTGCGTGATGTATCGGCATCTCGCCGCTCACTCTACGACTTCATCATGCGAGCGCCGTTCAGGGTTTCCTCGCACGTGTCGATGAGGTGTAGCACGTGATGTTCCTCGCTGCGTCGCTTGCTGCTCTTCCGACTGCAACGAGCGCCACGCTGGCTTCGTGTCGCGATGAGCGGCGCGTTCGGCTGACTCCGCTCATCGCGTGTTGCTGATCTGCTACTTCCTGTCTGCTGCTTTGCTACTACCGCCGGCGGGAGCCGGCGGCTGACTCTCTACTATATGAAGCGCTGCGCTTACTGGCAGGCTTCGCACTCTTCGAAGCCAGGATCGCCCGGACGCATCATGCACACGGGACCATCCGCTTCGGGCGCTGCTTCGACTGCGGGCGCAGCCGATGCCTGGAAGCCGCCCGTCACACCCGACGAACCCACGCCGCCGCCGACACCGAAGCCACCCGCTGCGCCACCCGCACCACCCGCACCACCCGCGCCGCCGTCGCTCGACGGCACTGCGTTCAGCGCGCCGTGTGCGACCGTCGACTTCTCGACGTGCGTTGCCGCCATCGTGCGGAGGTAGTACGTCGTCTTCAGGCCGCGCAGCCATGCGAGCTTGTAGACCTCGTCGAGCTTCTTGCCTGACGCGCCTGCCATATAGATGTTCAGCGACTGCGCCTGGTCGATCCACTTCTGACGGCGCGACGCAGCTTCGACCAGCCACGTTGCATCGACTTCGAACGCCGTCGCGTAGATTGCGCGCAGGTCGCCCGGCACGCGGTCGATGCGCGACAGCGAGCCGTCGAAGTACTTCAGGTCGGCGACCATCACTTCGTCCCACAGGCCGCGCGCCTTCAGGTCACGCACGAGGTAGTCGTTCACCACCGTGAATTCGCCCGACAGGTTCGACTTCACATACAGGTTCTGGAACGTCGGCTCGATACATGCAGACACGCCGATGATGTTCGAGATCGTCGCCGTCGGCGCGATCGCGACGCAGTTCGAGTTGCGCATGCCGTACGTCGAGATGCGCGAGCGCAGCGACGCCCAGTCCATCGATTCGCTCGAATCCACTTCGATGTAGCCGCCGCGCGCTTCCTCGAGCAGCTTCAGCGTGTCCTGCGGGAGGATGCCGCGATCCCACAGCGAGCCGCGGTAGGTCGCGTAACGGCCGCGCTCTTCCGCCAGTTCCGTCGACGCCCAGTATGCGTAGTAGCAAACGGCTTCCATCGAACGGTCGGCGAACTCGACGGCTTCCTGCGATGCGTACGGCGTGCGCAGCACGTGCAGGCAATCCTGGAAGCCCATGATGCCCATACCCACCGGGCGGTGCTTCAGGTTCGAGTTACGCGCCTTCGCGACCGCGTAGTAGTTGATGTCGATCACGTTGTCGAGCATGCGCATCGCGACGCTGATCGTGCGCTTCAGCTTGTCGTGGTCGAGCACAACCGTGCCGTCCGCCTGTTCCTTCAGATGCGCGACGAGGTTCACCGAGCCGAGGTTGCAGACGGCGATTTCGGTGTCGCTCGTGTTCAGCGTGATTTCCGTACACAGGTTCGACGAGTGGACGACGCCGACGTGCTGTTGCGGCGAGCGCACATTGCACGGGTCTTTGAACGTGATCCACGGGTGGCCCGTTTCGAACAGCATGCCGAGCATCTTGCGCCACAGTTGCGCCGCCGGGATCTTCTTGAACAGCTTGATCTCGCCGCGCGCCGCTTTCTCTTCGTAAGCCGTGTAGGCCTTCTCGAAGTCCGCGCCGAACAGGTCGTGCAGGTCCGGGCAGGTGGACGGCGAGAACAGCGTCCAGTCGCCGCCTTCGTGAACGCGCTTCATGAACAGGTCGGGAATCCAGTTCGCCGTGTTCATGTCGTGCGTGCGGCGACGGTCGTCACCCGTGTTCTTGCGCAGCTCGAGGAATTCTTCGATGTCGAGGTGCCACGATTCCAGGTACGCGCACACTGCGCCCTTGCGCTTGCCGCCCTGGTTCACGGCAACGGCCGTGTCGTTGACGACCTTCAGGAACGGGACGACGCCTTGCGACTTGCCGTTGGTGCCCTTGATGTGCGAGCCGAGCGCGCGCACGCGCGTCCAGTCGTTGCCCAGACCGCCGGCGAACTTCGACAGCAGCGCGTTTTCCTTCAGCGCTTCGTAGATGCCGTCGAGGTCGTCGTCGACCGTCGTCAGGTAGCACGACGACAGTTGCGAGCGGCGCGTGCCCGAGTTGAACAGCGTGGGCGTCGACGACATGAAGTCGAACGACGACAGCACGTTGTAGAACTCGATCGCGCGCGCTTCGCGGTCGATCTCGTTCAGCGACAGACCCATCGCGACACGCATAAAGAATGCCTGCGGCATTTCGATACGCACGCCGTCGCTATGCAGGAAGTAGCGGTCATACAGCGTTTGCAGGCCGAGGTAGCCGAATTGCAGGTCGCGGTTCGCGTCGAGCGCGGCGCCCAGACGCTTCAGGTCGAACTGCAGCAGCTTCTCGTCGAGCAGTTCGGCGTTCACACCGCGCTTGATGAAGAGCGGGAAGTATTCGGCATAGCGCTCGCCCATTTCGGCTTGCGTGACTTCTTCTTCGAGGATCTCGCGGCGGATCGTGTGCAGCAGGATGCGAGCCGTGACCTGGCTGTATGCCGGGTCCTTCTCGATCATCGTGCGCGCAGCGAGGATGGCCGAGTCGTAGACCTGGGTCATCGGCACGCCGTCGTACAGGTTCTTGATCGTTTCCGTAACGATCGGCTCGGCGCTCACTGCGTCGCCCAGATTCGCGCAAGCGGATTCGATGATGCCGCGCAGCGCTGCCATATCGAGCGGACGCGTGATGCCGTTGTCGGTCACGTTCAGACCCGAAGCACCTGCTGCGACTTCCGGCTCATGGCTGCGCTCCTGGCTGCGCTTCTCGCGGTACAGCACGTAAGCGCGAGCAACGTTGTGCTCACCCGTGCGCATCAGCGCGAGTTCGACCTGATCCTGAATGTCTTCGATATGGAACGTGCCGCCGTTCGGACGGCTGCGCACCAACGCGCGCACGACGTTCTGCGTGAGTTGCTCGACCAGTTCGCGAACGCGTGCCGACGCCGCGCCCTGACCACCGTTGACGGCCAGAAATGCCTTCGTCACGGCGATGGCGATTTTCGAAGGCTCGAACGACACCACGCTGCCATTGCGACGGATCACCTTGTAGTCGGCGTAGCTCGTCTGCGGCGCGAGCGCTGCGGCGCCCTGTGCGAGCGCTTCGGGGCGGCCAGCGGGTGCGCCTTCGAACCGGGTCGTCACGTTGTCGGTGGTTTGCATGTGCAAAGCTCCTGGTCTTGGAATAGTGCGGAGTTACCGCGGATTAGTACAAACGCTGCGCCACCCCGGACGCATGCGATGAGGGTGAAGAAGAGGAACAGCGGGAACCTTGAAACAGAGAGGCCGGATGCGACAGATCCGTCGGGACGTACTTCAACGTTGTGTGTGTCGCGATCACTTGGCTGCGCCTTTTCTTCGAATTTGCCGACGCACCGGTTGTCGTAACTGGTTGCGCCGCATCAGATTTTTCAGTGCCGGTAATGCTGACGGCGCCATGCTCATGGAGCGGGGCGCCGCCTGACAAACACTACATCTTGTGCAAAAACTGATTAACGGCACGAAGTATAGTGTACTGAACCGTGATCGCAAATTCTTTTATTTGGTCTGACGATCTTGACTTTTGCGATGCCCGCGTCGGAAAAAGCTGTCGGGGAAATGACGTGCGCTCACAGCGCGCTTGCGCTGTCTGTTGGATACCGCGCAGAAAAAGTCACGCGCTTACGGGGTTATCGGCGCGCGCGTCGACGGATGCAGATAGGGGAAGTACTGATCGGCGAGCGCGGTATCGCGCTGCAGACGCGGCCAGTCGAAGTGCGGGCCGGGATCGGTCTTGCGGCCCGGCGCGATGTCGGAATGGCCCGCGAGCGCCTCGATCGCATAGTGCGCGGCAAGTGCCTGCACGAGCGGCGCGAGCGTCTCGTATTGCGCCGCTTCGAACGCCGATGCGTCGCTCCCTTCGAGCTCGATGCCGATCGAAAAGTCGTTGCAGCGCTCGCGCCCGAAGAAGCTGGATGCGCCCGCGTGCCACGCGCGCTCGTCGCACGATACGTACTGCTCCAGCGCGCCGTCGCGATGGATCACGAAATGCGCGGACACCCGCACGTCGCGCAGATGAGCGTCGTAGTACGGATGCGCGTCGCAATCGAGACGGTTGAGGAAGAGGTCGGTGATGCCCGTGCCGCCGAATTCGTTCGGCGGCAGGCTGATGTTGTGAACGACGATCAGCGTAGGACGTGCGCCGTTCGGCCGCACCTCGAAATTCGGCGACGGCAGCTTGCGCGCTTCGTTGATCCAGCCGTTTGCATCGACGGTGAAACGCGCGGTGGCGTGTGCCGTCATCGCGCGTCGCGGCCCGTCGGGCGAGCGGAGTAACGCTGCGCGTGATCGTGCGAGCAGAACGTCTGGCCCGCGACGAGCACGGAATCGCTCTTCGGCGCATGCACGCCGCATTGGGCGCAACGGATCATCGGCTCGGCGAGTTGAGCGGCGGGTTTGCCGTTTGCGCTACCGCTCGCTTGACCATTGGCGCGCGCGCCCGTGCGCGCGTTGGCGCCGGCGTCGCCGCCCGCACCCGTACGCGCCGACGTGCGCGACGCTTCGGCACGACGCAGCGCCTTCACCAGCCACTGGCCAACGATGAACAACAGAATCAGCAGAAAAATTTGTCGCATGACACTCAGACCACAGGACGGTGCAACAGCACCTCGAAGACAAAACGGCTGCCGACATACGCGAGCAGCAACGCGACGAACGACGCGAGCACCCAGCGCAATGCCGCGCGGCCGCGCCAACCCGACACCTTGCGCGCCGTCAGCAGCGCGCCGAACATGACCCACGACAGCAGCGCGAACACGGTCTTGTGATCGAGCTGCAGCGCGCGGTCGAGCAGTTGTTCGTTGAACAGCATGCCCGATACCAGCGTCAGCGTGAGCAGCACGAAACCCGCGCCGATCAGACGGAACAGCAGCGTCTCGAGCGTGAGCAGCGGCGGCAGTGTGTCGAGCCAGCTCGACAGCCAGCCGTCGTTGCTCGCGGCGCTCTGACGCGCAAGCCCGCCGCCGCGCATCGCGTGCAAACGTCGCTCGACGAGCAGCATCAGCACCGCGTGCAGCGCGGCGATCACGAACAGACCATAGGCGACGTTGGCGATCAGGAAGTGCAGCTTGAACAGCGGATCGGCAGCGTACGACAGCACGTGTACGCCGTTGAACACGAGCGGCAGCAGCGACGCGACGCACGCGAGCGGCAGCACGAGCAGACGCAGGCCGTCGAGCGGAAAAAAGAAACTCTCGATCCAGTAGATGCCCGCGCCGAGCCAGAACATCGCGGACAGCGCGAACGCGAAGCCGAACACCATCGCGTCGTGCGGGAAAATCGTGGTGTGCAGCAGCACGCCGTGCGCGAGCAGCGCGACGAGCAGCACGATGCGCGTCGTCATCGACATGCCGGCGGAGGCGGCCGCGAGCCCTCGCCCGCCCGCGGGCAGCGGCGCAGCGGGAGACAGCGGCGACACGCTCTCGAGCAGCGGCGCGGCCGACGCCTGCCGGTGCGCGCGCCAGCCCGCGACGGCGAGACCGCCGTACAGGAGCGCAGTGAGGGCATACAGTACAATATCCATATTCGAAGTTTACACCAGGCCCTCCAAAGTCCGCCGCTGTCGCGCGGTGACGGAGCCGGCCGCACTGCTCATCGCCCCCCATGCTCGACAACCTCACTCAACGGATGGCGCGCGTCGTCAAGACGCTGCGCGGCGAAGCCCGGCTCACCGAGGCGAATACCCAGGAGATGCTGCGCGAAGTGCGCCTCGCACTCCTCGAAGCGGACGTGGCGCTGCCCGTCGTGCGCGACTTCATCGCGAAGGTGAAGGAGAAGGCGCTCGGCGAGGAAGTGATCGCCAGCCTGTCGCCGGGTCAGGCGCTGGTCGGCGTCGTGCAGCGCGAGCTGACGGCCGTGATCGGCGGCGACTACGAAGGCAAGGCCGCCGAACTCGATCTCGCCGTCACGCCGCCCGCCATTATCCTGATGGCCGGCCTGCAGGGTGCCGGTAAAACCACCACGGTCGGCAAGCTCGCGAAGCTGCTGCGCGAGAAGTACAAGAAGAAAGTGCTGACGGTGTCGTGCGACGTGTACCGCCCCGCCGCTATCGCGCAGTTGAAGACGGTGACCGAACAAGTCGGCGCCGACTTCTTCCCGTCGCAGCCGGACCAGAAACCCGTCGATATCGCGCGCGCCGCCGTCGACTGGGCGAAGCGCCATTATCACGACGTTCTGCTCGTCGACACGGCCGGCCGTCTCGGCATCGACGAAGCGATGATGAACGAGATCACCGCGCTGCATAAGGAACTGAATCCGGCCGAAACGCTGTTCGTCGTCGACGCCATGCTCGGTCAGGATGCAGTGAACACCGCGAAGGCGTTCAACGACGCGCTACCGCTCACGGGCGTCGTGCTGACCAAGCTCGACGGCGATTCGCGCGGCGGCGCGGCGCTGTCCGTGCGTCACGTGACGGGCAAGCCGATCAAGTTCGTCGGCGTCGCGGAAAAGCTCGACGGCCTCGAGATTTTCTACCCGGATCGCATGGCGAACCGGATTCTCGGCATGGGCGACATTCTCGCGCTCGTCGAGGAAGCGCAGCGCGGCGTCGATGTGCAGGCCGCGCAGAAGCTCGCCGACAAGGTCAAGAAAGGCGGCGATTTCGATCTGAACGATTTCCGCGCACAGCTTTCGCAGATGAAGAAGATGGGCGGTCTGTCGTCGCTGATGGACAAGCTGCCCGCGCAGTTCCAGCAGGCCGCGTCGAATGCCGACATGGGCCAGGCTGAAAAGCAGATGCGCCGCATGGAAGGCATCATCAACTCGATGACCGCGCAGGAGCGCGCGAAGCCCGATCTGATCAAGGCGACGCGCAAGCGCCGCATCGCCGCAGGTGCGGGCGTGCAGGTGCAGGAAGTCAACCGCTTGCTGAATCAGTACGACCAGATGCGCACCATGATGAAAAAGCTCAAGGGCGGCAATCTGCAGAAGATGATGCGCGGCATGAAGGGCATGTTGCCGGGCATGCGCTGATCCTTGCCGGCCGTTGTGCGCTCGCCGCCAAATGCGAGCGCGCGGCGGCCACCACGGCCCGGCGCGTATGCCGAACCAAGGCGCGGGTATATGCTGTAGCGCGCAGGGTCGTTGTCTTTCACACTATGTATACAGTTACCGCCCGTCAGACGTCATGAATCGCGAAGAAGCTCTCCACATTTTCAGTCACTCCGAAGAAATCGTTTCGGCCAGCGACGTCAACGCCTCCATCAGCCACATGGCCGAGGCGATCCGCGCCGAAATGGCCGAAGACTTTCCGCTCGTGCTGTCGGTGATGGGCGGCGCAGCGGTGTTCACAGGCATGCTGCTGCCGCACCTCGATTTCCCGCTCGAATTCGACTACATCCACCTCACCCGCTATCGCAACGCGATCAAGGGCAGCGCCGAGATGCAATGGCGCGTCGCGCCTTCGGGTTCGGTGAAGGACCGCGTCGTGCTCGTGCTCGACGACATCCTCGATGAAGGCGAGACAATGGCCGCGATCCGCGACCGCATCATGGATATGGGCGCGAAGCGCTTCATGAGCGCGGTGCTGTGCGAGAAAATTCTTCAGAAGGCGAAGCCGCTGCACCCCGATTTCTGCGGTTTCGAAGTGCCGGACCGCTACGTATTCGGCTGCGGGATGGACGCGAAGGGCTACTGGCGCAATCTGCCGACTATCCGCGCGCTGACGGAAGTCGCCTGACGCTTCCTCACGCCGCAGAAAAAAAGCGACCTCTCGGGGTCGCTTTTTTGTTGCTTCGATCAACTGCTATTTTTCGAGCTGATGCACGAAAGTGCGGATGCCACCGAGCATCATCTCCACTGAAATCGCGACGAGCACGAGACCCATCAGCCGCTCGAACGCCATCACCGTGCGCTCGCCGAGCCATTGCTGGATGCGCTCCGCGAGCACCAGCACGATCGCGCAGACGATCATCGTCACCGTCAGCGCCGCCACCCATTCGAACATCTTGTTCGGCGCCTGCGATGTCAGCAGCATCACCGTCGCCAGCGCCGACGGACCCGCGAGCGCCGGAATCGCCAGCGGCACGATCATCGGCTCGGCAGCGCGCGTGTCCGCGCCGAACGGGCCGTCGGGATGCGGAAAGATCATCCGCAGCGCGATCAGGAACAGCACGATCCCGCCGCCGATGCGCAACGACAGATCGGTCAGGCTCATCATCCGCAGAAAGCGGTCGCCGACGAGCATGAAGACCAGCAGGATCACGAACGCGATGGCGACTTCGCGCAGAATCACGCGGATGCGCCGGTGAGGCGCAACACCCCGCAAGCAGTTGATGAAGAGCGGGATGTTGCCGAGTGGATCAGTGATGAGAATCAGCAGGATGGTCGCGGACAGGAAGTTGTACTCCACCGTCCGCTCCCGTCAGCGCGCGAGCGCTGCGTTGATCTTGTCGATCACGGCCTGCGCCGCGCCTTCGACGGGCAGCAGCGTGGCTTCCGCGTCGCGGCGGCCCTGATACTCGATCTTGCCGTCCTTGAGACCACGATCGCCGATCACGAGACGATGCGGCACACCGATCAGTTCCCAGTCCGCGAACATCACGCCCGGACGCTCGCCGCGATCGTCGAGAATCACGTCGATGCCCGCTGCCGTCAGTTCGTCGTGCAGCTTGTCCGCCTGCTCGCGCACGGCGTCGCTGCGGTCGTAACCCATCGGGCACAGCACGACTTCGAACGGCGCGATCGATTCCGGCCAGATGATGCCCTTGTCGTCGAAATTCTGCTCGATCGCAGCGCCGAGAATGCGTGTGACACCGATGCCGTAGCAGCCCATTTGCATCGGCTGCGGCTTGCCGTTTTCGTCGAGGCACGTCGCGTTCATCGCTTCCGAATACTTCGTGCCAAGCTGGAACACGTGGCCGACTTCGATGCCGCGGCAGATGTCGATCACGCCCTTGCCGTCCGGCGACGGATCGCCCTTCTTCACGTTGCGGATGTCCGCGACGACCGGCTCGGGCAGATCACGGCCCCAGTTGACGCCCGTCGTGTGGTAATCGACTTCGTTCGTGCCGACCACGAAGTCGCTCATGTTCGCGACCGTGCGGTCCGCGATCACCTTGATCGGCTTCTTCGTGTTCAGCGGCCCGAGGTAGCCCGGCGGCGTGCCGAACCACGCGACGATTTCTTCCTCCGTCGCGAAGCGGAACTCGGCGAGACCCGGCAGCTTGTTGACCTTGATCTCGTTCAGATCGTGGTCGCCGCGCAGCATCAGCAGCCAGATGGTCGGCTCGGCGCCTTCGTTTTCGGTGGCGAGGATGATCGACTTGATCGTCTTTTCGAGCGGAATGTCCAGATATTCGGCGACGGCTTCGCACTTGGCCTTGCCCGGCGTCGGCGTCTTCTTGAGTTCTTCCTTCGGTGCAGCGCGTTCCGCAATCAGCGGCAACGCTTCAGCCGCTTCGACGTTGGACGCGAAGTCCGACGTCGGGCAGTAAGCGATGTCGTCCTCGCCCGTATCGGCGATCACGTGGAATTCATGCGAGCCGCTGCCGCCGATCGAGCCGTTGTCCGCCGCGACCGCGCGGAAATCGAGGCCGAGGCGCGTGAAAATGCGCACATAAGCGTCGTACATCTTGCGATACGACTCTTTCAGGCCGTCCATGTCCTTATCGAACGAATACGCGTCCTTCATGATGAATTCGCGGCCGCGCATCACGCCGAAACGCGGACGGATTTCGTCGCGGAACTTCGTCTGGATCTGATAGAAGTTCACGGGCAACTGACGGTAGCTCTTGATCTGGTTGCGCGCGATGTCCGTCACGACTTCTTCGTGCGTCGGTCCGATCACGAAGTCAGTCTGCTTGCGGTCCTTGAAGCGCAGCAGTTCGGGACCATATTTTTCCCAGCGGCCCGATTCCTGCCACAGCTCCGCCGGCTGCACAGCCGGCATCAGCAGTTCGATCCCGCCTGCCCGGTTCATTTCCTCGCGCACGATCGCTTCCACCTTGCGGATCGAACGCAGGCCAATTGGCAGATAGTTGTAGATGCCGCCAGCGACGCGCCGGATCATGCCGGCACGCACCATGAGCTTGTGACTGACGATTTCCGCGTCGGCGGGCGCTTCCTTCAGGGTGCCAATAAAGAATCGGGAGGCTTTCATTCAGAATTTTCCAAAAGCGGCGGACCAAAGTGGCCGCCCGAAAGGGTAAGACGATGGGTTCGCGCGCCTGAGCGCCTGGTCATGCCGGCGCACGCTGCGACAGGCCGAAAAGCGATTGTCGCATGCGCGAGCACTTGTCCGACGACGCGCCAAAAGCGCCGGAAAGCGGCTTTCGAGGCGTTGGACGAGGCTTGTTGCGGGCAATCGCGCCAATCTGGTGCGAGGCGGTGCGTCAGACCCGTTATCTGTTTATAATCAAAGCAATTTTAAAGGATTCGAAGGTGGTTGTATGCTGGATCGTGAAGGCTTTCGCCCGAACGTCGGCATCATCCTCTTGAACGCGCACAACGAGGTGTTTTGGGGCAAGCGTCTGCGTGAACATTCCTGGCAGTTTCCGCAAGGGGGCATCAAGTATGGTGAGACCCCCGTGCAGGCGATGTTCAGGGAATTGCACGAAGAAACCGGCCTGCTTCCGGAGCACGTCAAGGTTATCGGTCGCACGCGTGACTGGTTGCGTTATGAGGTGCCTGACAAGTTCATCAAGCGTGAGGTCCGCGGCCATTACCGCGGCCAGAAGCAGATCTGGTTCTTGCTCCGGATGGTTGGACGCGATTGCGACATTTGTTTGCGCGCGTCCGATCACCCTGAGTTCGATGCCTGGCGCTGGAACGAATACTGGGTGCCGCTCGACTGTGTGATCGAGTTCAAGCGGGATGTGTATCAGCTGGCGTTAACGGAATTGTCCCGTTTCCTGCGGCGTCCTGCGCCGCGCACGGAACGGCCCGGTGGACATCATCACGGGCAGCGCTATCCACGGATGGCATCGTCGGTGAATGCGCCGCCTGGGGCGTCGATGGAGTCCGCAGCGTCCGTGACGACCGTCACGACGTCATTTGTAGTCGAGACTACGCTGCGTGCGACAATCGGGTCTGACTGTTCGTCGACGGAAGATCCCGCGGCCGTTCAGGCACCGGGGCTACGCGACTGACGCTAAGCGGCTGTCCAGGCCGCATCTGCCGGTGCGGCGTGTGACACGCTGCGCCGGCGTTTCGAGGAAATCACATTGAAAGTATTTGCTTTCGCCGCGGCGTGTGTCGCCGCGGGCGTTCTGCTGGCTGGCTGTTCGAGCACCAAGAGTTCCACGCCGACTGACGCTTCCAAGTCCGAGGGACCCAAGAGCGACTTTCAGTATCTGTTCGACCGGCCGTCGACGTGGACCGAAAAGAAAGTCGATACGCTCCCGGCCATGCCGCAGCCCGGCGATCTGCTGCCGTTCACCGTCTCGCAGAACACACCGCTGCAGTTCGCGCTCGATGCAAAATCGCTGACGGTCGACAGCGACGGCGTGATTCGCTACACGGTGGTGGTCACGAGCCCGAGCGGCGCGCGCAACGTGAACTACGAAGGGATTCGCTGCGAGGACTACTCGTGGAAGCTGTACGCAGGACTCAACGCCGATCACGACGGTTGGGACCGGACGGTCGAAAACGACTGGTCGCGCATCGAAAACGGCGATCTGAACGCGTATCACGCGGCGCTATATCAGGATTACTTCTGCACGAGCAAGCTGCCCGTCGGCAAGGCGGATGCGATTCTGAACAATATCAGGTACAAGCGCGTGAACAGCACGTTGATTCGCGGAGGCTGACACGACGGTCTATCATCCGCCCGCGGAAGGCTCCGCGGCTCGATGCAGGCGCAACAAAAAGCCGTTCCATCTTGCGATGGAACGGCTTTTTTCTGGGCGTCGCGGACGGGAGCGCTTCTAGATGAGCACCAGATTGTCCCGATGGATGAGTTCGGGCTCCAGCATGTAACCCAACACCGATTCGATCTCGCCGCTCGGACGACGCTGGATCAGCTTCGTCTCCGCGCTGCTGTAGTTCGTCAGCCCACGCGCCACCTCGCGCCCCGACGGGCTCAGACACGCAATCACCTCGCCGCGCGCGAACGCGCCCTGCACGCCAACCACGCCGATCGGCAGCAGACTCTTGCCGCCTTCCGTTAGCTTTTCAACGGCGCCATCGTCGATCACCACATGCCCGCGCACCTGTAGGTGGTCCGCCATCCACTGTTTGCGCGCGGCCATGCGGGCCGTACGCGCGATCAGTTGCGTGCCAATCGCCTCGCCCGATGCGAGCCGCGCGAGCACGTCCGCCTCACGGCCGCTCGCGATCACCGTATTCGCGCCGCTGTGAGCCGCGCGCTTCGCCGCGAGAATTTTCGTCAGCATGCCGCCGCGGCCGAGACTCGACCCTGCACCGCCCGCCATCGCCTCGAGTTCCGGCAAGCCCGCATCGGCCTGCTGGACGAGCGTCGCAGTGGGATCTTTGCGCGGGTCTGCGGTGAAGAGACCTTGCTGGTCGGTCAGGATGATCAGCGCATCGCCTTCGATCAGATTCGCGACCAGCGCACCGAGCGTATCGTTGTCGCCGAACTTGATTTCGTCGGTGACGACGGTGTCGTTTTCGTTGATGATCGGCACCACGCCAAGGCGCAGCAACGTCAGCAGCGTGGAGCGCGCGTTCAGATAGCGTTCGCGATCGGCCAGGTCGGCATGCGTCAGCAGGATTTGCGCGGTGCGAATGGAATGCTCGGCGAAGCGGCTTTCATAGACCTGCGCCAGCCCCATCTGACCGACGGCCGCGGCCGCCTGCAGTTCGTCGATTTCACGCGGACGCTTGGTCCAGCCAAGGCGCTGCATACCCTCGGCGATCGCGCCCGAGCTGACGAGCACGACTTCCTTGCCCTGCTCGCGCAGCGCGGCGATCTGCGCGGCCCAGCGGCCAATCGCCGCGTGATCGAGCCCGCGCCCGTCGTTCGTGACGAGACTCGAACCGACTTTCACCACCAATCGCCTGGAATCTGCGATAACGGAACGCATTGTGCGCGGTCTCCAAGATGATTCGTAAGGCCGGCGCATGCTGGGAGTGCGCCGGCGTCCAGGGTACGGCTGCTTACTCCTGCGGCTCGACGGGTGTTCCCGCGGCACCGCCCGCCTGCCCCTCGCGGAAGCGCACGTCAGCGGCCAGATCCTCGGCTTCCGCCTCGCGGTGCGCATCCGAATGCTCGGAGATGTAGTCGTACACGGCGTAGCACAGGTTTTCGCAGCCTTGGCCCGTGAGCGCCGAGATTTCGAAGACCGGGCCATCCCATTCGAAGCCCTTCCGGAATTTGGCCACGCGTGCTTCGCGCTCGTCTTCAGGAACCATGTCGAGCTTGTTCAGCACGAGCCAGCGAGGCTTGCCGAACAGCTCTTCGTCGTACTTGCGCAGCTCGTTGACGATCGCCTTCGCTTCCGCGACGGGATCTACAGCTTCGTCAAACGGCGCGAGATCGACGATATGCAGCAGCAAGCCCGTGCGCTGCAAGTGCCGCAGGAACTGATGACCCAGGCCAGCGCCTTCCGCCGCGCCTTCGATCAGCCCCGGAATGTCGGCGATCACGAAGCTGCGGCTCGGCCCGACGCGCACGACGCCGAGATTCGGCGCGAGCGTGGTGAACGGATAATCCGCGATTTTCGGCTTCGCGTTCGACACCGACGAGATAAACGTCGACTTGCCTGCGTTCGGCATACCGAGCAAACCGACGTCGGCCAGCACCTTCAATTCGAGGCGCACCATCCGGCGCTCGCCCGGCTTGCCTTCCGTCTTCTGACGCGGCGCGCGATTCGTACTGGACTTGAAATGCAGGTTACCGAGGCCGCCCGAGCCGCCCTGCGCGATCTGCACAGTCTGGTTGTGCTCGGTAAGGTCGGCGATCAGCTCGCCCGTATCCATGTCGGTGATGATCGTGCCGACGGGCATGCGCAACGTGATGTCGTCGCCGCCCTTGCCATAGCAATCCGAGCCACGACCGTTTTCGCCGTTGCGCGCCTGATGCTTTTTCGCGTAGCGGTAGTCGATCAGCGTGTTGATGTTGCGGTCTGCGACTGCAAAGACGCTGCCGCCGCGGCCGCCGTCGCCGCCGTCCGGACCGCCGAACGGGACGAATTTCTCGCGGCGCATCGACGCGCTGCCATCTCCTCCGTCGCCGGCGATGACTTCAATCCTCGCTTCGTCAATGAACTTCATGCGTTACTCCGTCCCGTAGGTATTGCTATTTTGCCGCGCGTGACGCGCGCGCACCATTGGCCAAACGGCCAGTTTGAGTCTGATTCTTGTCCCATCGCGACAACGAGATGCCGCAACGGCGCAGGTCCGCGAATAGAAGTCCGAAAAGCCTGCAAACAAAAAGGCCCCGCAAACTTCGCGGGGCCTTTTTTCCGGTCCTGAAGCCCGTGCCTGACTAAGCTCAGACAGCAGCCGGGACGACGTTGACCAGATGCTTCTTGCCGGCGCCCTTCGTCGTGAACTTGACGTGGCCGTCCGTCAGCGCGAACAAGGTGTGGTCCTTGCCGATGCCGACGTTTTCACCCGGGTGCATACGCGTGCCGCGTTGACGCACGATGATGCCGCCAGCCAGGATCGCCTGACCGCCGTACACTTTCACGCCAAGTCGCTTCGACTCGGAGTCGCGGCCGTTCCGGGACGATCCGCCTGCCTTTTTGTGTGCCATTTGTTAGCTCCTTGCCCGATGCGCTTACGCGTTGATCGCGTCGATGCGCAGTTCGGTGTAGTTCTGGCGGTGGCCGCCATGCTTCTGGTAGTGCTTCCGGCGGCGCATCTTGAAGATGGTCACTTTCTTGTGACGACCTTGAGACACGACGGTAGCTTTGACGGAAGCCCCACTGACCAGCGGCGTACCGAACTTAATCGATTCGCCTTCGCCCACTGCGAGAACCTGGTCGAGCGTGATTTCAGCGTCAATGTCTGCCGGTATCTGTTCTACTTTAAGTTTTTCGCCGACAGCAACTTTATACTGCTTGCCGCCGGTTTTTATGACCGCGTACATTGAAAACCTCACTCTGGATTCATTTTCCCCACGCACCACGCGCGGAAACCCTCGATTATACATAGAGTTAGCTGCGCGGTCAAAATCAGTTGACAACGACCGCGATCACCCGTCCCGTGCGCGACAAATGCAGGCGATCCATCCGCAAACGGGTCAAAACGGCCATGAACTAATGGTGTCCGGCGCGGAAATGCCGCAGTTCGCCTTATAATTCGCGGCACTACCCGAATTCGCCACCATGTCGTCAACCGCCACCCCCACCCCCAACGCAGCAAATCTGCTCGCTCCGATCGCCGAAGACATGCAGCAGGTGAATCGCGTCATCCGGCACCGTCTGGCGTCCGAGGTGATGCTGATCAACCAGATCTCCGAGTACATCATCAGTGCCGGAGGCAAGCGCCTGCGGCCCGCGCTGCTGTTGCTCGTGTCAGGCGCGCTCGGCGACAGGACGGGGTATCGGCACGAACTGGCGGCCGTCGTCGAGTTCATCCATACGGCCACGCTCCTGCACGACGACGTCGTCGACGAATCCGATCTACGCCGTGGCCGCCAGACGGCGAATGCGCTGTTCGGCAACGCGGCGAGCGTGCTGGTCGGTGACTTTCTGTATTCCCGCTCGTTCCAGATGATGGTCGGCGTGGGGAAGATGCGTGTGATGGAGATTCTTTCGGAAGCGACCAACATCATTTCCGAAGGCGAAGTGCTGCAGTTGTTGAACATGCACGACGCCGACGTCGACGAAGCGCGTTACATGCAGGTGATCCGCTACAAGACGGCGAAACTGTTCGAGGCGGCGGCTCAGTTGGGCGCTGTGCTGGCGGGCGCGGACGCGACCATTGAAGCTGCCGCAGCAGAATTCGGCCGGCGCATCGGCACGGCATTCCAGATCATGGACGACTGGCTCGACTACACGGGCACGCCGGAATCGATGGGCAAGAACGCCGGCGACGACCTGCGTGAAGGCAAGCCGACGCTGCCACTCATCTATCTGATCGAACGCGGCACGGCAGAGCAGGCGGCGCTTGCGCGCGAGGCAATCGAGCAAGGCGGCACGGACCGCTTCGACGAAATTTTCGAGGCCATCACGCGTTCCGGCGCGCTGGATCACACGCTCGAATGCGCGAAGCAGGAAGCACAGGCCGCAGTTGCAGCAATTTCTTCGTTTCCCGATTCCATTTACAAAGAAAGCCTGCTAGAATTATGTTCTTACTCGACGACGAGGCAGTCTTAAATAAGACTGAAACGCCGGATTAGTCCGGATCGAGTGAACCGCAGTACCAAATCGGGGTGTAGCTTAGCCTGGTAGAGCGCTACGTTCGGGACGTAGAGGCCGGAGGTTCGAATCCTCTCACCCCGACCAGATTATGAAAAAACCGCGCATTGCGCGGTTTTTTTTCGTCCGTCGTACGGACAGGGGCAATCGCGTACTGCCGCGCATTGAAAGGCTGCGCGAGATCCAAGCTGCCCGTCCGCCCACTGAGGGCTCCCAGCCCCTCTGCTATATTCTCCCAATCCCTCCCCTTCTCTTATTCACGTCGCGTGGAACAACTTCCCTTATGGGCGCAAATAGGCGCCGTCGTCCTGCTTCTCATCTGCTCCAGCTTCTTTGCCATTTCCGAGACAGCGATGATGGCGATCAACCGCCATCGCCTGAAACATCTCGCGACCAAGGGTGCGCTCGGCGCGAAGACCACTCAAGGCCTGCTCGCGCGCACGGATGAACTGCTCAGCACCGTCCTGATCGGCAACAACCTGTTCAACACGATCATCCCCGTGCTGACCACGTCGATCGCGTTGCACACCTTCGGCAGCAATAACGTCGTGCTGTCGATCGCGACGGGTATCGTCGCGTTTCTCATCATCGTGTTCGCCGAAATCACGCCGAAGATCGTCGGCGCAACGTTCCCGGAAAAGATCGCGCTTCCCGCCAGCCTGCTGATCGCGCCGCTCATGCGCGTGTCGAAGCCGCTGATCTGGTTCGTCAACCTGTTCGCGAACTCCATCCTGCGCGTGCTGCATATCAATACCAAGGGCGCGCACGACCAGCGGCTGTCGACGGAGGAGCTGCGCACCATCGTGCTCGAGTCCGGCAGCTTCATGCCGACCAAGCACCGCAGCATTCTGCTCAACCTGTTCGACCTCGAAAACATTACGGTCGACGACGTGATGATCCCGCGCCGCCGCATCGAAGCCCTCGACTTCGACGCGCCATTCGAGCAGATCATGCATCAGCTCGAAACCTGCTATCACAACAAGCTGATCGTCTATCAAGGCGATTTCGACCGAGTGCTCGGCGTGCTCCACGTGCGCAAGACGCTATCCGCCCTGCACAACCAGGAACTGGAACGCGACACGCTGCGCGAACTGCTCGCGGAGCCGTACTTCGTGCCGACGGGCACGCCCGTTTTCCAGCAGCTCCAGTTCTTCCAGGAAAGCCGTCATCGCACTGCGCTCGTCGTCGATGAGTACGGCGAACTGCAGGGACTCGTGACACCCGAGGACATCATCGAGGAACTGATCGGCGAGTTCACGACGTCCGTGCCGCGTAGCGCCAGTTCGCGCGGCGGCTGGAACGAGGAAGGTGAATGCATCGTCGCTGGCAGCATGCCGCTGCGCGAGTTGAACCGCTGGCTGCAACTGAAGTTGCCGACGGACGGCCCGAAAACGCTGAACGGATTGATCCTGGAAGTTCTCGAAGAAATTCCAGAAGGCGATGTCTGCGTAAAGATCAACGACATCAAAATCGAAGTTCTTCGCAGCGACGATCAGGCAATCAGAACAGTTAAGATCTTTCGCCCCGGTCCCGCACCGGGGTCGAAGATCAAGCGGCTTGTCGGCCGCTGACCGCGCACCTGGCCATTCGGCTGAATAGCGGCCCCCTGCGCGATACCGGATGATGAGCCGTCATGTTTTACAGGCGGCTCGCAGCCGGCTTCCCATGCGCACCTCTTCTCTGTCCGCAGCACCCTCGCCCAACGTCGCCACGAACAGGCCGGCGCTTCAACCCACCACGCCTGACGCGGACAGCCCGCCCGCCGTACGCCTGCTCGCCGACACGCTGCAGGAAGCCGCGCGCCTCAACGCATCCGATCTGCACATCGAACCGATGGAGCACGGCTGGCGGATGCGTCTGCGCGTCGACGGCGTGCTGCACGAGCTTGGGCGGCCACCCGCGCATCTGCGCGACGCGTTCATCACGCGCGTGAAAGTGCTGGCGCGCATGGATATCGCTGAGCGGCGCGTGCCGCAGGACGGCCGCTTGCGCCTGCCAATCGCGGCAGGTCGCGTCGAAGACTATCGCGTGAACTCGCTGCCCACGCTGTTCGGCGAAAAACTCGTGCTGCGGCGGCTCGAAGCGCTGCCCGCAAATCTCTCGCTCGATTCGCTCGGACTCGCGCCCGGGCAGCGCGACATCGTGGACCGGTCGATCCGCTCACCTCACGGGCTCGTGCTCGTCACGGGTCCGACGGGAAGCGGCAAGACGATGTCGCTGTACTGCTTCCTGCAACTGCTGAATGCCGAGTCGCGCAATCTCTGTTCGGTCGAAGATCCAGCCGAAATCCAGCTCGCGGGCATCAACCAGGTCAGCGTGCGCGACAAGGCCGGGTTGACGTTTGCCGTCGCGCTGCGGGCGTTCCTGCGTCAGGACCCGGACGTCATCATGGTCGGCGAAATCCGTGACGAAGAGACAGCCGACGTCGCAGTCAAGGCAGCGCAAACAGGGCACCTCGTCCTGTCAACACTGCATACGAACGATGCGCCCGCGGCCATCGCGCGTCTGATCGACATCGGCGTCGAGCCCTACAACCTCGCGGCCGCGCTGCGACTTGTCACGGCGCAGCGGCTGGTGCGGCGTCTGTGTCCTGCATGCAGGCAAGCTGCGCCGGAAACGCCCACTTCGCTACGCGCGGCCGGCGTGTCCGACGATCAGATAGCGCACTGGCGCCCCTACGTTCCACAGGGATGCGAAGCGTGTCATGGGATCGGCTTTCGCGGACGAATCGGCATTCATCAAACCATGCCCGTTTCGGACGCGATGCGCGAACTCATCGTCGCGCGCGCCGGTACGCATGAGATCGCGCGACAGGCACACATCGAGCGCGTGCAAACCTTGCGCGAAGCCGCGCTGGCCCGCGCTTTCGACGGCACGACGAGCCTCGCCGAAGCATTGAGCGCAACGGAGGTCGCATGACGGCTACGACCATCCAGGAACAGCGCTTCGAGTGGCGTGCGTTCGACGCGCAAGGCGTGCGTCGGCGCGGAATGGTAATCGCGCCGCATCTCTCGACAGCGCGCGCGTTGCTGAAACAGGACGCACTCTATGCCGTCGAATGGACTGCGCGCGGCGCAGCGCCTCAGCCCACAGCACGCGCCGCCGACGTCACATTGTTCACTCGCCAGCTGTCGAGTCTGCTGCGCGCGGGCTTGCCGCTTGCGCCATCGCTCGAACTGTTGGCGCATGCATCATCGAATGAGCACGCGCGAACCAAGGGCATGCCGCGCATCCTGCACGCGTTAGCGCGTGATATCACCGCGGGCTTGGGCTTTTCGTCGGCGCTTGCCCGTCACCCGGCGCAGTTCGGCGCGTTGTACTGCCAACTGGTCGAGGTCGGCGAGGCATCGGGCGCGCTGTCGACCGTCCTTGCACGGCTCGCCGACGACCGCGAGCGCGCTGCCGCCCAGCGCGCGAAAGTGCGCGCCGCGCTCACCTACCCCGTCGCGATCCTGCTGCTCGCGCTCGCCATCACAGCCGCGCTGCTCGTGTGGGTCGTCCCGACGTTCAAGCAGATCTTCGACGGCTTCGGCGCGAAGCTGCCGGCGCCGACGCAACTCGTACTCGCGATGTCCGCCGCGGCTGGCCGCTGGAGCGTGCCACTCGCCTCGCTCGCGTGCGTGCTCATGTTCGCGATGCGTCGCGTGTTGCGGCGCTCGGAAGCGGCTCGTCTTCAGTTCGCCCGCGCGATGCTGCGTCTGCCCGTCGCCGGCTCGCTGCTCACGACGCTGTGCGCAGCGCGCTGGAGCCGCGCGCTCGGCACGTTACTGTCGGCCGGCACGCCGCTCGCCGATGCATTCGATTCGCTCACGCATGCAACCGGCAACGCCTGGTTCGATCGCGCGACAGTCGCGATCTCAGCGCAACTTAGACGCGGCGTGCGGCTCGCGCCCGCGATGCGTGAAGCGCAATGTTTCCCCGAAGAAATCGTGCAACCCGTCGCCATCGCCGAAGAGTCGGGCACGCTGGATACGATGCTGCTCGACGTGGCGTCGCTGAGCGATCGTCAGGTAGACGAAAAGATTGCGGGCCTCGCGAGCCTGTGCGAGCCGCTCGTGATCGTCGTGCTGGGCGGGCTGGTCGGCGGGCTGGTCGTCGCGATGTATCTTCCCATCATCCAACTTGGCAACGTGGTGTAGTAGCATCGCAGCCGAATCCAGACAATCGATCATGCCGACCACGCTCACGTCCGTGTCAGAACCTTCCTTCAGCGGCCCGCTCGCCCGTTTCGCAGACAGCCTCGGCGCGGCCTTCGGCATGTTGCCTGCGGGTGCGCAGATCGCATTCGTGATTGCGTTCGGTCTGGTGATCGGCAGCTTCCTGAACGTTGTCGTGCATCGCTTGCCGATCATGCTCGAGCGCGCATGGCGCGCCGAAGTGAGCGAAGCGACGGACCACGCATTCGATGAAGACGGCCTGCCCGAGCGCTACAACCTCTGGTTGCCGCGCAGCGCATGCCCACATTGCGGCCACGTGCTGCGCGCGTGGGAGAACGTCCCGGTGCTCAGCTATCTGCTGTTGCGCGGCCGGTGCTCGCACTGCAAGACGCACGTGAGCTTTCGATATCCGCTGCTCGAACTGTCGAGCGCGGCGCTGGCCCTGGGCGCGCTCATCTCGTTTGGCGCAACGGGCACCGCGCTCGCTGCGTTCGCCCTATGCGCGACGCTGCTGGCAATGAGCGCGATCGATATCGACACACACCTGTTGCCGGACTCGATGACCTTGCCGTTGCTCTGGGCCGGCCTCATCGTCAATTTCAATGCAGTGTTCGCGAGTCTGCACGACGCCGTGATCGGCGCGATTGCAGGCTATCTGGCGCTGTGGTGCGTACATTGGGTGTTCAAGATCGTGCGAGGCGTCGAAGGCATGGGTTATGGCGACTTCAAGCTGCTCGCCGCGCTCGGCGCGTGGCTCGGTTGGGCCGCGCTGCCGCAGATCATTCTGATTGCCGCCGTGACGGGCGCCGTCGTCGGCCTGGTGGCGACATGGATCGGGCGCATGCGTTTCGAAGAGCCGCTGCCCTTCGGTCCGTTCCTCGCGGCAGGCGGCGCCGTGACGCTATTCGTCGGCACGCCGCTTTACATGGCTTTGGGAGGCTGACGCATGTTTGCTGTTGGATTGACGGGCGGCATCGGCAGCGGCAAGTCCACGGTTGCCGATCTGTTCGCAAAACGCGGCGTGACCCTCGTCGATACCGACGTGATTGCGCATCGCATCACCGCGCCGCGGGGGCTCGCCATGCCGTCCATCGCGACGGAGTTCGGTCCGTCATTCGTTGCCTCAGACGGCTCGCTCGATCGCGCCCGTATGCGCGCGCTGGTTTTCAGCGACGAGAATGCGCGCAAACGGCTCGAAGCAATCACGCATCCTTTGATCCGCGCGGAGACAGAGCGTCAGCGTCAACAGGCGCCGGGACCTTATGTGATCGTCGTCGTGCCGTTGCTCGTCGAATCAGGTAGCTGGAAAACGCGTGTGAATCGCGTGCTGGCCGTCGATTGCAGCGTCGAGACGCAGATCGCGCGCGTCATGCGCCGCAATGCGTTCACGCGCGAACAGGTACTCGCGATCATCGCGCGCCAGGCCACGCGCGAAGCGCGCCTTGCCGCCGCCGACGACGTAATCGTCAACGACAACCGCTCCCTCGAAGAACTCGACGTTGACGTCGATCAGCTTCATCGCACGTATGTTTCGCTCGCGGGTGCCTAAGCCGTGAGCGATTCTGTGCATTGTCGGTAGCGTGCGCGCATGTTGTCGGGATCAGCATCTACACGCAACGAATGCGCGTAATACCGCTCAAAAATTGACAGAAGCTCGCCAAAAAAGTGTGTGATTGCTAGGGTAGTCTCACGGCATTAGAATGTCCTGCAATTCCGTCACCGACCACGCCCGAGGCGAGCCCGCTTGATCCTTTACGAGTATCCCTTCAATGAGCGAATCCGGACGCTGCTGCGCCTCGAAGATCTGTTCGAGCGCTTCACGTTCTTTCTGACTCAGGAAGATGCCAGGGAACATCACGTCGCGCTGACTACGCTGTTCGAAATCTCGGAAGTCGCGGGCCGCGCGGATCTGAAGTCCGATTTGATGAAGGAACTGGAGCGGCAGCGTCAAACGCTCGCTCCGTTTCGCGGTAATCCCGGCATCGAGCAGAACGCACTCGAAGCCGTCCTCGGCGAAATCGAACAGACGCTCGCCGGGCTGACGCAAATGCAAGGCAAGACTGGCCAGCATCTTGCTGACAACGAATGGCTCGCGAGCATTCGCAGCCGCGCGATCATCCCGGGCGGCACCTGCAAGTTTGATCTTCCGTCGTACTACGCGTGGCAGCAGACGCATCCCGACCAGCGTCGCCAGGACATTGCCAAGTGGGTCATGCCGCTTCTGCCGCTACGTGACGCAGCTGCCATCGTGCTGCGGCTTGCGCGCGAATCGGGGCAGGCGTCGAAAGTGATGGCCATGCAGGGCAGTTACCAGCAAATGCTGTCGGGTCGCACGTATCAGCTGATGCAGGTACGCGTGGCACCGGAATTGCGGGTGATTCCGGAGGCCAGTGCCAACAAGTACATGTTGTGGGTGCGCTTCACCGTGCAGGACGGCGATCTGCGTCCGCGCGCGGTCGATGTCGACGTGCCGTTCCAGTTGACGCTGTGCAGTCTTTAAACTAACGCGAACAGCCTCACTTAGTTGGCTTCATTGTTTGCGATTGAACGTTTTATCGAATGGTCACTGTAGTCAAATGCCCAAGCTGCGGTAGAGATGTCCGCTGGACTCCCGAGAACCGCTTCCGTCCCTTCTGTTCCGAGCGCTGCAAGCAGGTCGATCTCGGCGCGTGGGCTGCCGAGAAATACAAGATCGGCGGCACCGACGAAGAACCGCCAACCGACGACACGCCCGGCGAGCACCGCTCGCACTGAACGGGCACATCGCGCGTCGCCATCCGTAGCGAGGCGGAAGCCGCACCAGGCGACGCCGCCTTCAGGTCACTCCGCCGCGAGCCACTCCAGCACGGGAATCGTCGCGGGCAACAGCGGCGACACCTGCGCTGGCAGCGTCTGCCACGCGAACGCCTGACCTTCGCGCCCGTGCGGCTCGCCGTGCCACGCCGTCACCTTGCAGAAATAGAGACGCACGTAGGCGTGCGGGTAGTCGTGCTCGAGCACGTGCCAGCGATGGCTCGCCTGCACGTCGATGCCGAGTTCTTCGTGCAGTTCGCGCGCGAGCGCCGCTTCCACCGTTTCACCCGGCTCCAGCTTGCCGCCCGGAAACTCCCAATAGCCTTCGTACGGTTTACCGGCGGGCCGTTGCGCGAGCAGATAGCGGCCATCGGGCTGAACGAGCACGCCGACGGCCACTTCCGTGACGGGACGGCCAGCTTCGTTCAACTCGCTAGCGTGGCTTTGCGCTGCGTCGCTCATGCCTGTGCCCGCTTGCCGGACCAGTCGCGCGCGAACTGCCACGCGACGCGCCCCGAGCGCGAGCCGCGCTCCAGCGCCCAGATCAGCGCGTCACCGCGCGCCGCTTCGACATCGGCGTCGTTGCAGCCGAAGTGATGCAGCCAGTGCGCGACGATCGACAGATAGTCGTCCTGCTTGAACGGGTAGAAACTGACCCACAGGCCAAAGCGCTCGGACAGCGAGATCTTTTCTTCGACCACTTCGCCTGGATGAATTTCGCCGTCGGACGTGTGCTTGTACGTCTCGTTGTCGCTCATGTACTCGGGCAGCAGATGGCGGCGATTCGACGTCGCGTAGATCAGCACATTGTCCGACTGCGCGGCCACCGATCCATCGAGTGCCACCTTCAGCGCCTTGTAGCCCGACTCACCCTCTTCGAACGACAGGTCGTCGCAGAATACGATGAAGCGTTCGGGACGCGCCGAGATCAGATCGACGATATCGCCCAGATCGTGCAGATCGTCCTTGTCGACTTCGATCAGACGCAGACCGTCCTTCGAATACGCGTTCAGGCACGCCTTGATCAGCGACGACTTGCCCGTGCCACGCGCGCCCGTAAGCAGCACGTTGTTGGCGGGCTGCTTGCTGACGAACTGCTTCGTGTTCTGCTCGATCAGGTTTTTCTGGCGATCAATGTTCTGCAGATCGTCGAGCGAAATCAGCGAGATTGCGGGAACCGGCTGCAAGTAGCCGCGCCCCTGGCGCTTGCGCCAGCGGAACGCAACAGCCGCGGACCAGTCGATTTGCGGCGAAGCCGGCGGAAGCATCGCTTCGAGCCGCACCAGCACGGCTTCGGCGCGGCTCAGGAATTGTTCGAGTTTATCCATGTCGTGATCGGCGTGAATCAGGAACGGTAGTCGGCGTTGATGCTTACGTAATCATGCGACAGATCGCACGTCCAGATCGTCGCTTGCGCATCGCCGCGACCAAGCACGACGCGAATCAGGATTTCGGCCTTCTTCATCACGCGCTGCCCGTCTTCTTCCTTGTACTCGGGGTTGCGCCCGCCCGCTTTCGCGACGAGCACATCATCCAGATACAGGTCGATCTTGCCCACATCGAGGTCCGTCACGCCTGCATAGCCGATGGCGGCCAGAATGCGGCCGAGGTTCGGATCCGATGCGTAGAACGCCGTCTTCACGAGCGGCGAATGGCCGATCGCGTAAGCGATCTGGCGGCACTCGGCGACAGTCGATCCGCCTTCGACCTGCACCGTCATGAACTTCGTCGCGCCTTCGCCGTCGCGCACGATCAGTTGCGAGAGCGTCTGCGCCGTTTCCGTCACGGCATCGCGCAGGGCGACATAGGCGGGCGAATCCGTCGACGTGATGGCAGGCAGGGTCGACTTGCCCGATGCGATCAGGATGAACGAGTCGTTGGTCGACGTATCGCCGTCGATCGTGACGCAGTTGAACGAGCGGTCTGCGACATGCTTGACCAGTTCGTCGAGCACCGGTTGCGCGACATTGGCATCGAATGCGAGAAAGCCGAGCATCGTCGCCATGTTCGGCTTGATCATGCCCGCGCCCTTGCTGATGCCCGTCATGGTCACCGTGTGGCCGTCGACCTTGACCTGGCGCGACACGGCTTTCGGCAGCGTGTCGGTGGTCATGATGGCCTGCGCGGCGTCGTACCAGTGGGCAGCCTGACGGTTCGCCAGCGCGGCCGGCAAACCGGCTTTCAGTCGATCAATAGGCAGCGGCTCGAGAATCACGCCCGTCGAGAACGGCAGCACCTGCTCGGGCGCGATACCCGCGAGGCGCGCGAGTTCGTCGCACGTTTCGCGCGCGTGCGCCATGCCCGGCTCGCCCGTGCCAGCGTTCGCATTGCCCGTGTTCACGACCAGTGCGCGAATGCCCTTGCCGCCCGCGCGTACATGCTCCAGATGCTCGCGGCACACCGTCACGGGCGCTGCGCAAAAGCGGTTCAACGTGAACACGCCCGCGACCGTCGCGCCTTCGTCGACGGAAATGACGAGCACGTCCTTGCGGTTCGGCTTGCGGATATTCGCCTCGGCCCAGCCTAGCGTGACGCCGGCGACGGGATAGAGTTGAGCGGGATCGATCAAGGGGAAATTGACAGCCATGTTTGCGACCTGTCGAGACTGAAATGCCGGCGGACGCCGGCATTAGGGATCAAAAGTGATGGCGCCAGATGGACCTGCGCCACCGCGAAATCACCAGCAATGCACGCTTCAAACGACGCGGCGCGCTTAACGCGCGCCGCCTTCGTGTGTCACGCAATCTTGCCGTGGCACTGCTTGTACTTCTTGCCGCTGCCGCACGGGCAGGGATCGTTCCGGCCGACCTTCGGCACGTTGTCGCCAGACAGCGGCGCCGCGGCGCTCTGGCCGTGAGCCATCGCATCGCCGATCATCGCTGCTGCCGCATTCGCCGCGACGGGCGCCGCCGCGACAGCCGCGCCGCCTTCTGCGTAATCGGCATGGCGAAACTCGACGTTGTCCACCAGATGGCTGCCTTGCTCTTCCATCTGCTCGGCGGCCAGTTCCAGCTGTTCCGGCGACTGGATCTGCACATTCATGACGATGCGCGTGACTTCCAGCTTCACCGAGTCGAGCATCGCTGCAAACAGTTCGAACGCTTCGCGCTTGTACTCCTGCTTCGGGTTCTTCTGCGCATAGCCGCGCAGATGAATACCCTGGCGCAGGTGATCGAGCGCGGCGAGGTGTTCGCGCCAGCTGCGGTCCAGTGTCTGCAGCATGACCGAGCGCTCGAACGCGCTGAACGACTCGCGGCCTACCTGCTCGACCTTCGACTCGTAAGCTTCGTCCGCTGCCGCAGTCACGGCTTCGAGAATCTCGTCGGCGTTGATCGACTGTGATTCGTTGATCATCTCCTGAATGGCGAGGTCGAGCTGCCAGTCGTTGCGCAGCACTTCTTCGAGTTCAGGCACATCCCACTGCTCTTCGATGCTGCCCGCCGGCACGAACTGATGGACGATGTCGCTAACCACGCCGTGACGCATCGCGCCGATCGTTTCGGTGATGTCGTGCGCTTCGAGCAGTTCGTTGCGCTGCTGGTAGATCACCTTGCGCTGATCGTTCGACACGTCGTCGTATTCGAGCAGTTGCTTACGGATATCGAAGTTGCGCGCTTCGACCTTGCGCTGCGCCGATTCGATCGAACGCGTGACGATGCCCGCTTCGATCGCCTCGCCTTCCGGCATCTTCAGGCGGTCCATGATGGCGCGCACGCGGTCGCCCGCGAAAATGCGCAGCAGCGGATCTTCCAGCGACAGATAGAAACGCGACGAGCCCGGATCGCCCTGACGGCCCGCGCGGCCGCGCAACTGGTTGTCGATACGGCGCGATTCATGGCGCTCGGTGCCGATGATGTGTAGACCGCCCGCAGCCTTCACCTGATCGTGCAGCGCTTGCCATTCGTCGTGCAGCTTCTGGATGCGGCCCGCCTTTTCGTCTTCGGGGATCGTCAGATCGGCTTCGATGAACGCGGCCTGCTTTTCGGCATTGCCGCCCAGCACAATGTCGGTACCGCGACCGGCCATGTTGGTGGCGATCGTGACGCGCTTCGGACGGCCCGCTTCCGCGACGATTGCCGCTTCACGCGCGTGCTGCTTCGCGTTCAGCACTTCGTGCGGCAAACCGGCCTTGTTCAGCAGTTGCGACAGCACTTCGGAATTTTCGATCGACGTCGTGCCGACCAGCACCGGCTGGCCACGCTCGTAGCAGTCGCGGATGTCGCGAATGACGGCGTTGTAGCGTTCCATCGCCGTCTTGTAGATCTGGTCCTGCTTGTCGATCCGCTTCGGCGGGCGATTGGTCGGAATCACGACCGTCTCAAGCCCGTAGATCTCGTTGAATTCGTACGCTTCCGTGTCGGCCGTACCCGTCATGCCGGACAGCTTCGCGTACATGCGGAAATAGTTCTGGAACGTGATCGATGCGAGCGTCTGGTTCTCGCTCTGGATCTTCACGTGTTCCTTCGCTTCGACGGCCTGATGCAGACCATCCGACCAGCGCCGGCCCGCCATCAGACGGCCCGTGAATTCGTCGACGATCACCACTTCGTTGTTCTGCACGACGTAGTGCTGGTCTTTGTAAAACAGCGTGTGCGCACGCAGCGCGGCGTACACGTGGTGCATCAGCGTGATGTTCTGCGGCGCGTAGAGGCTTTCGCCCTCGCCGATCAGGCCCCACTCGGCGAGCAGACGCTCGGCCTTTTCGTGGCCCGATTCCGTCAGGAACACCTGGCGCGCCTTTTCGTCCAGCGTGTAGTCGCCCGGCTTTTCGACGCCCGTGCCGTCGGCCTTCTCCTCGCCGATCTGGCGGTCGAGCAGCGGCGGCAGCGCGTTCATGCGCACGTAGAGTTCGGTGTGATCTTCGGCCTGGCCCGAGATGATGAGCGGCGTCCGCGCTTCGTCGATCAGGATCGAGTCCACTTCGTCGACGACCGCGAAATTCAGTGCCCGCTGCACGCGCGCATCGGTCTCGTAGACCATGTTGTCGCGCAGGTAGTCGAAGCCGAACTCGTTGTTCGTGCCGTACGTGATGTCCGCGGCGTACGCTTCCTGCTTCATGCCGTGGTCCATCTGCGACAGGTTGATACCCACCGACAGACCGAGGAAGTTGTACAGGCGCGCCATCCACTCAGCGTCGCGTTGGGCGAGGTAGTCGTTCACCGTGACGACGTGCACGCCGCGGCCCGAGAGCGCGTTCAGGTACACGGGTAGCGTGGCGACCAGCGTCTTGCCCTCGCCCGTGCGCATTTCCGCGATCTTGCCGTAGTGCAGGACCATGCCGCCGATCAGCTGCACGTCGAAGTGCCGCATCTTCAGCACGCGCTTGCTCGCCTCGCGACAGACCGCGAACGCCTCGGGCAGAAGCTTGTCGAGCGACTCGCCGCTGCTCACGCGTTGCCGGAATTCCGTGGTTTTCGCGCGCAGTTGATCATCCGTCAATTGCTCGATCTGCGGTTCGAGCGCATTGATCGCCGTGACGGTCTTTTGATATTGCTTGACGAGCCGCTGGTTGCGGCTGCCAAAAATCTTTTGTAGAAAACCGGTGGTCATCGGATCGTGGTTGCGTCGCGGCTTCGGCGGGGGGTTGCAAGGCCGGTTTTAACACCCTTTCACCTTGTTGCAACTCGTTGTCGGAGGGGCCTCGGCGGCTTAGGTCCAAGAGTAAATTCGAATCACGGATTTTAGCACGCGCCCCCGCGTACGCCTGTGTCAGCGGCAAGAAGCCTGGCCATCCGGCCAGGGCGAAAGCGCTGCCGATGTCGGCGTCCCGCATGTCGGGAGGCGGGGGTTGCGCGCCAGTTCCGCACGGTACAATCCCGGCATCGGGCACGCGCGGGGCGCGGGCCGTCACCAGAATCCCAGATGAGCCGTTTCTCACCGTTTTCAAGGCAGTCGCTCAAGCCCGGCCCGAAGCTGGGCTCGAAGTCGTTCGGCGTACGCAGGCCGCAGGCGGTGGTCGAGGTCCTAAACCGCACCGATGCATTCGCCGCGCTGCGCGCGGGCGTCGAGCAGGTTGCCGCGCTGGAGCGCGATCTCGCCGAGTTGCTGCCCGACTATCTGGCGACTACCGTCGAGCCCGGCTTCATCAAGGACGGCGTGCTGGCGCTGTTTGCCGCCCACAATGCGCTCGCCGCGCGGCTGCGGCATCTGGAACCGCGTCTGCTGTCGGAATTGCAGCAGCGCGGCTGGGCCGTCAATGCGCTGAAGATTCGCGTGCGTCCGCAATCTGTGAAAGAGCCACCGCGCGTCAAGCAGGCGCGCATGTCGCGCGCGGGCGCGGACGCGCTGCACGAACTGAGCGAAACGCTGGAACCGTCGCCGTTGCGAGAAGCGCTGGCGCGCATGGCGGCTCGTCACCGGAAATGAGTGTGCGCATCACGTGCTGAAATGAAAAAAGCGACCGTTCAGGTCGCTTTTTCATTTCAGCCCCGGTTGTCACCGAGGCGACAGACTGGCCTTAGGCAAAAGCCGTCTGCGTATCGTACGCGAAACCGCGCGGCGCCTTCTGCGTATCGTCGAACGTGACGATTTCGTACGAATCTTCATGCGCCAGCAGTTCGCGCAGCAGTGCGTTGTTCAGGCCGTGGCCCGACTTGTACGCGTCATATGCCGCGAGCAACGGGTGGCCGACCACGTACAGATCGCCAATCGCGTCCAGCATCTTGTGCTTCACGAATTCGTCGTCGTACCGCAGACCGTCGTTGTTCAGGATGCGGTACTCGTCGAGCACGATCGCGTTGTCCATGCTGCCGCCGCGCGCCAGACCCAGCTCGCGCATCATTTCGACTTCATGCGCGAAGCCGAACGTACGCGCACGAGCGATTTCACGCACATACGACGTGTTCGCGAAATCCACCTCGAGCGCCTGGCCCGTCTTGTCGACAGCGGGATGGCGGAAGTCGATCGTGAACTTCAGCTTGAAGCCAAAGTACGGGTCGAGTCGCGCAAACTTGTCGCCGTCGCGGATTTCGACGGGCTTGGTGACCTTGATGAACTTCTTCGCTGCGTTCTGCTCTTCGATGCCCGCCGACTGGATCAGGAACACGAAGGACGCTGCGCTGCCGTCCATGATGGGAATTTCTTCAGCGGTGACGTCGACGTAGAGGTTGTCGATCCCGAGGCCCGCACACGCGGACATCAAGTGCTCGACCGTCGACACGCGCGCGCCGTCTTTCTGCAACACCGATGCGAGCCGCGTATCGCCAATCGCCATTGCGGACGCGGGAATGTCCACCGGCGTGGGCAAATCCACGCGGCAAAACACAATACCCGTATCCGGCGCCGCCGGGCGGAGCGTCAGGTCGACCTTCCGCCCCGAATGCAGGCCGATGCCAACCGTCTTGACGATTTGTTTGATAGTGCGCTGCTTCAACATGATGGTCTTCTATTCGATTGAAAATCCCAATCAGGATTTTTTAATTCATAGCACGAATTATACTCCAATCGTTTCCGGAGCGTCGTTGCGCTGGCGTTTCAATCTGTTTCTCTACGTTACCTAATCGGGAAGCGTGACGGGCCGATGCCCGGAACGGAGGCGTTTCCGGTCATCGGCCCGCGTTACGGCCTGTCACAACAGCGTCACGAAAAGCGTTGCCGCAGCGCAACAAACCACTCTGCGCGGCTGCGACGAAGCTTCAAGGCCGTGTCATGGCTGGCTCAGCGTCGCGAGAATACTGGCCGCATCGCTCACTTCGAACTTGCCGGGTGCCTCGACGTGCAGCGTCTTGACCACGCCGTCGTCGACCACCATCGCGTAGCGCTGGGAACGGATTCCCATGCCGCGCGCCGACAAATCCTGCTCCAGACCGAGGGCTCGGGTGAAAGCCGCGCTTCCGTCCGCCATCATGCGCACCTTGCCCGAGGTGTGCTGATCGCGTGCCCACGCGCCCATCACGAACGCGTCGTTGACGGATACGCACCAGATTTCGTCGATACCAGCAGTACGCAATTTCTCTGCCTGCTCGACATAGCCCGGCACGTGCTTCGCCGAACAGGTGGGCGTGAACGCGCCCGGCAATCCGAAGATCACCACGCGCTTGCCCGCCGTCTGCTCGCGCACGTCGAAGCTGTTCGGCCCGATCGTGCAGCCCTCGCGTTCGTCTTCGATCAATTCGTAAACGGTCGCCTGGGGAAGCTTTTCACCTACCTTAATCATGCTCGTTCCTTCGCATCGATGCGGAGCACGCTCGCACGGTCTCGTGCCGCAGTGGAGTATTCATCCGGCGACAGTGACCCGATCCGCTTCACAACCACGAAGAGGGCACTTGTCCATGCCGCGCGTGCAATCCAACGCGGCCTTTTTGCCGTTCCACCCGCCACGCTCGTGCAGTTCTGCTGCGCGTAATCAACCATCAATCAAGATTACGCCGCAGAAAGCCCGCTCCTGCGTGAACCTCAGTCCGCCTGCTTGCGCAGGAAGGCCGGGATGTCGTACGTGTCGACGCCCTTTTCCTGCAGCGCCTGCACGTGCGAAGCAGCCGTATCACGCGAGGTGCGCCACACTGCCGGCGTATCCAGCGAACCGTAGTCCGCCGTCGCTGCGTGATGCGGCGTGTACGCATGTTGCATTGCGCCCACCGGCTGGTTGTCCGTACCCGTGCGCAGCAGCGTCATCGGTGCCGATTGCTGCTTCTTCGCAGCGCGGCCCAGACCCGTTGCCACTACCGTCACGCGCAGCGCATCGCCCATTGCGTCGTCGTACACCGCGCCGAAAATCACGGTCGCGTCATCGGCAGCATAGCTCTTAATCGTGTTCATCACTTCGCGCGTTTCCGACAGACGCAGCGAACGGCTCGACGTGATGTTCACCAGCACGCCACGCGCGCCCGACAGATCGACGCCTTCCAGCAGCGGGCTCGCAACGGCCTGTTCCGCCGCGAGACGCGCGCGATCGACGCCAGCCACCGTCGCCGTGCCCATCATCGCCTTGCCCTGCTCGCCCATCACCGTCTTCACGTCTTCGAAGTCGACGTTCACCAGACCGTCGACGTTGATGATTTCCGCGATACCGGCAACTGCGTTGTTGAGCACGTCGTCAGCGCACTGGAAGCACTTGTCCATCTCGGCGTCATCGCCCATCACCTCGAACAGCTTGTCGTTCAGGACGACGATCAGCGAGTCGACGTGATCCTCCAGTTGCTGCGAACCGGCTTCGGCGACGCGCATGCGCTTGCCGCCTTCGAACTCGAAAGGCTTGCTGACGACACCAACCGTCAGGATGCCCATTTCCTTGGCGATCTGCGCGACCACGGGTGCTGCGCCCGTGCCCGTGCCGCCGCCCATGCCTGCCGTGATGAACACCATGTGCGCGCCACGCAGTGCGTCCGCGATGCGCTCACGTGCTTCTTCTGCTGCCGAGCGGCCCATTTCCGGCTTCGCGCCTGCGCCAAGACCCGTGTTGCCCAACTGGATGACATTCGGCGCGCGCGAGCGCGACAGCGCCTGTGCGTCCGTGTTCATCACGATGAAGTCGACGCCTTGCACGCCGCGATTGATCATGTGCGTGACTGCATTGCCGCCCGCACCACCGACGCCCACCACCTTGATGATGGTGCCGTTGGTTTCCGTTTCCAGCATCTGGAATTCCATGTTGCCTCCGTCAAGAAAAAAAGAACCACTTCCTCGGCCGTTATTCGGCAAGAGATCGGGCAACCTCCTGTCGCGCGCCGGCCGCCGGCACCGGCGCGAATTTCCCTTTTGCTTCGAATTCTTTTAGAAATTGCCGAGGAACCAGTCCTTCATCCTCGTGAACACCTGACCCATCGATCCCGACTGCACCGCGACCTTGCGGCCACGCATGCGTTGCGAGCGTCCTTCGACTAGCAAACCCATTGCCGTCGAATAGCGCGGATTGCGCACCACGTCCGCGAGACCGCCTGCATACTCCGGCACGCCGATGCGCACCGGCTTCAGGAAAATGTCCTCACCCAGCTCGACCATGCCCGGCATCATCGACGCGCCGCCCGTCAGCACGACGCCCGAGCTCAGCAGCTCTTCGTAACCCGACTCGCGCACCACCTGCTGCACGAGCGAAAACAGTTCTTCGACGCGCGGCTCGACCACGGCCGCGAGCGCCTGGCGCGACAGCGTGCGAGGACCACGCTCGCCCAGACCCGGCACCTCGATCATCTCGTCGGGATCGGCAAGTGCCTGCTTCGCGATGCCGTAGCTGACCTTGATGTCTTCGGCATCCGGCGTCGGCGTGCGCAGCGCCATCGCGATATCGCTCGTGATCTGGTCGCCGGCAATGGGGATCACGGCCGTGTGACGGATCGCGCCTTCGCTGAAGATGGCAATGTCAGTCGTGCCGCCGCCGATATCGACCAGCACCACGCCCAGTTCCTTCTCGTCTTCCGTCAGCACCGCGAGCGACGACGCGAGCGGCTGCAGGATCAGATCGTTCACTTCGAGGCCGCAGCGGCGCACGCACTTGACGATGTTCTGCGCCGCGCTCACCGCGCCCGTCACGATGTGGACCTTCACTTCGAGGCGGATGCCGCTCATGCCGATCGGCTCGCGCACATCTTCCTGGCCGTCGATGATGAATTCCTGCGTCAGGATGTGCAGCACCTGCTGATCGGTCGGAATGTTGATCGCCTTGGCCGTCTCGATCACACGCGCGACGTCCGTCTGCGTCACTTCCTTTTCCTTGATCGCGACCATCCCGCTCGAATTGAAGCTGCGGATATGGCTGCCAGCGATCCCGGTGAACACGTTCGTGATCTTGCAGTCGGCCATCAGTTCGGCTTCTTCGAGCGCGCGCTGAATAGACTGCACCGTGGCCTCGATGTTCACCACGACGCCTTTCTTGAGCCCTTTCGATTCGCTCTGGCCGAGTCCGATCACCTCGTAATGACCTTCGCCCTTCAGCTCGGCGACGATGGCGACCACTTTCGCCGTGCCGATGTCGAGGGCTACCAGCAGATCTTTATAGTCTTTACTCATAGCGTGCTCATTGCGTGTGATGTCCTGTTACTTCTTGCCCTTGTCGGGTTCCGTAATGAAGCGCATGCCTGCCGCACGAATGGCGAAACCGTTCGGATAACGCAAGTCCGCATATTCGATGTCCTTCCCCCAACGTTGCGTCACCGCGCCCCATGCCGCGGTGAGCCGCTTGCAGCGGTCGTAGAGCGTGTCCTGATTGCGCTCGCGTCCAATTTCGACCTGCATGCCGTTCGACAGCTTCACCGTCCACGCAAAGCGTGGTGTCAGTGTCACTTCATCCGGCGTCGCCCCTACGGGCGCGAACCACTTCTTGAAGTCCTGATAACGCGCGACGACTTCTTTCGCGGACCCATCCGGGCCATCGAACGCGGGCAGCTCTTCTTCGAGCTCGCCCTGGTTCGCCGTGAACACCTCTCCGTCGGTGCTCACCAGCTGATCGGCTCCCCATGTGCCGAGCGGCTTGTACTCTTCGAGCGTCACCGCGAGCGCATTCGGCCAAACGCGGCGCACGCTCGCGTGACGCACCCACGGCATCTGCTCGAACGCCTGGCGCGCCGTGTCGAGATCGACAGTGAAGAAGTTGCCCTTCAACCGGCCGACCACACCCGCGCGCACCGTCGGCGAGTTGATGTGCTCGGTATCGCCATCGATACGGATCTCGCGCAGCGTGAAGTTCGGGCGCTGGATCAGCCAGTACGCGCCCGCCGCCAGCAGCACGAGCAGCAACAACGCGTGCAACGCGTTGGCGGCGAGATTGAGCTGGCGTACGTTGTTCCACATGATCCGGGCGCGATCCTCTTAGTCCTTCAGCGTCAATGCAAGCACCTTCACCACCAGTTCCTGGTAGCTGATGCCGACAGCACGCGCGGCCTTCGGCGGCAACGAGTGGTCCGTCATGCCGGGCGCCGTGTTCACTTCCAGGAAATACGGATTGCCTTCGCCGTCCAGCATGAAGTCGGCGCGGCCCCAATCGGTGCAGCCGAGCACGTCGAACGCCTGGCGCGCGATCTTCTTCAGGCGCGCTTCTTCGTCGGCGGCAATGCCGCATGGAATCAGGTACTGCGTGTCGTTGGCGATGTACTTCGCGTGATAGTCGTAGAACTCGCCGGCGGGCACGATGCGGATGACGGGCAGATCGAGATCGCCCGCGATGCACGCCGTGTACTCACCGCCGCCTTCGATGCTCTTTTCGACGACGACGATCTTGTCGAACTTCACCGCTTCTTCGAGCGCGGGCACGAGCGCATCGGCCGTCTTCACCTTGATGACGGCGACGCTCGAACCTTCGCTCGCCGGCTTCACGAACAGCGGCAAACCGAGCTTCGCGACGATGTCGTTCGCGCGCGCGGCGTAGTCGTCGCCGCGCAGCACCGCTTCGAACGGCGGCGTCGGCACGCCGAGTTGCTGCCACACGAGCTTCGTGCGGAACTTGTCGAGACCGAGCGCCGAGCCGAGCACGCCGCTGCCCGTATACCGGATGCCGTAGAAATCGAGCGCGCCCTGAATCTGACCGTTCTCGCCGTAGCCGCCATGCAGCGCGTTGAACGCGCGCACGAAGCCTTCGTCCTTCAACGCCGCAAGCGGACGCTCGGACGGATCGAACGGATGCGCGTCGACACCCGCATCGCGCAGCCCTTGCAGCACGAGACGGCCCGAGTTCAGCGACACTTCGCGCTCGGCGGACACACCGCCGAGAAGGACCGCAACCTTGCCAAAAGATTTAGGATCGATACTGCTCATTTCGCACCTTCGTTTCCTGCAAGCCGACCCGGCACGCTGCCGATCGAACCTGCGCCCATCGTGATCACCACATCGCCGTCACGCACAATTGCAGCGAGCGCGTCCGGCACTTCATCCACTGATTCGACAAACACCGGCTCGACCTTGCCCACCACACGGATCGAACGCGTGAGCGCACGGCCGTCCGCCGCGACGATAGGCGCTTCGCCCGCTGCGTAGACTTCCGTCAGCACGAGCGCATCGACCGTCGACAGCACCTTCACGAAATCTTCGAAGCAGTCGCGCGTGCGCGTGAAGCGGTGCGGCTGGAATGCGAGCACGAGGCGCTTGTCGGGGAATGCGCCACGCGCCGCCGCAATCGTCGCGGCCATTTCCACGGGGTGGTGGCCGTAATCGTCGACGAGCGTGTAGGCGCCGCCGCCCGTCACGCTCACTTCGCCGTAGCGCTGGAAACGCCGGCCGACGCCGTTGAAATCCGCGAGCGCTCGCTGGATATCGGCATCTTTCACCTCAAGTTCAGTCGCAATTGCAATTGCGGCCAACGCGTTCTGCACGTTGTGGAGACCAGGCAGGTTCAAAACGATGTCGATAGGCGCCGCGTCTTCGCGCATCGCCGTGAAATGCATCTTGCCTTCGTGCGCTTCGACATTGACCGCGCGCACCTGCGCGTCGGGCGCGAAGCCGTAACGGATGATCGGCTTCGACACGAACGGCAGGATCTCCTTCACGTTCGGATCGTCGACGCACAGCACCGCAATACCGTAGAACGGCAGACGGTGCGTAAATTCAATGAACGCCTGCTTGAGCCGCGCGAAGTCGTGGCCGTAGGTGTCCATGTGATCGGCGTCGATGTTCGTGATGACTTCGATCACCGGGAACAGGTTCAGGAACGACGCATCCGATTCATCCGCTTCGGCGACGATGAAATCGCCCGTACCGAGGCGCGCATTCGCGCCCGCGCTGATCAGCCGCCCGCCGATCACGAACGTCGGATCGAGACCGCCCGCCGCGAGCACGCTCGCCACCAGCGACGTCGTGGTCGTCTTGCCGTGCGTGCCGGCAATCGCGATGCCCTGCTTCAGGCGCATCAGTTCCGCGAGCATCACCGCGCGCGGCACGATGGGAATACGGCGATGGCGCGCGGCCAGCACTTCCGGGTTGTCGCTGCGCACAGCCGTCGAAACGACAACGGCATTCGCGCCTTCGATGTTCTCTGCGTCGTGACCGATCGCGATACGCGCGCCGAGCGCGGCGAGGCGCTCCGTCACCGCATTGCGCGACAGATCCGAACCGCTCACCTGATAGCCGAGATTGACGAGCACTTCGGCGATGCCGCTCATGCCCGCGCCGCCGATCCCGACGAAGTGAATGTGTTTGACGATATGTTTCATTGCTGCTTTCCTTCCGGGCTCAGGCTCGGTGTCACGCCTGCCACCGTTGCGCAGATCTGCGCGACCTGTTCGGTGGCATCGGGTTTCGCGAGCGAGCGCGAACGCTCCGCCATCTCAGCGAGCGACGCCCGCGTCTGGCTGCGCAACCAGTCGGCGAGGTTATCCACCGACAGGTCGCGTTGTTGCACGAGCAGCGCCGCGCCGTGATCGGCGAGAAACGCTGCGTTAGTTGTCTGGTGATCGTCGACGGCGTACGGGAACGGCACGAAGAATGCCGCCACGCCCACCGCCGCGATCTCGGCGACTGTCATCGCGCCCGAACGGCAGATCACGAGATCGGCGTTCGCATAGGCGCTCGTCATGTCGTCGATGAACGGCACGAGTTGTACGTCGTCACCCGTCGCGATGCCTGCTGCTTCGTAGTTCGCGCGCAATGCGTCGATATGCTTTGCGCCCGCCTGATGCACGATGCGCGGACGCTCTTGCGGTGCGAGTTGCGCCAGCGCGCGAGGCACCACTTCATTCAATGCCGCCGCGCCCAGGCTGCCGCCCACCACCAGCACGTTAAGCGGTCCACTACGCGCCGCGTAGCGTGCTTTGGGTGCTGGCGTGCGCGCAAGTTCCTCACGAATTGGATTACCCGTCCATTCCGCATGCGGCAACGCATCCGGAAAAGCGACGAGCACGCGCTTGGCGAGCTTCGCGAGCACCTTGTTCGCGAGACCGGCGATTGAATTCTGTTCATGCAGCACGAGCGGCGTGCCGCTCAATGCCGTCATCACACCCGCCGGGAACGTGATGTAGCCGCCCATGCCGAGCACGACATCGGGCTTCACGCGACGCAGCACCGACAGACTCTGCATGCACGCGCGCAGCAGATTCACGGGCAGCATCAGCTTGGTCTTCATGCCCTTGCCGCGCAGGCCGCCGAACTGCACGTACTCCATCGGAATGCCGTGTTTCGGGACGAGCGTCGCTTCCATGCCGGCGGGATTGCCGAGCCACACGACGCGCCAGCCCCACGCCTGCATCAGGTGCGCGACGGCGAGGCCCGGGAACACGTGTCCCCCGGTGCCTCCCGCCATCACCATCAGCGTGCGTTGTTGCATCGTCATACCTTGCCCCCGCGCATGAGGACCCGGTTCTCGTAGTCGACCCGCATCAGCACCGCAACCGCCACGCAGTTCAGCAAAATGCCCGAGCCGCCGTAGCTGACGAGCGGCAGCGTGAGACCCTTGGTCGGCAGCAGGCCGAGGTTCACGCCCATGTTGATGAAGGTCTGCGCGCCGAACCAGATGCCGACGCCCTTCGCGACCAGACCTGCAAACGTGCGGTCGAGTGCGAGCGCCTGACGGCCAATCTCGAACGAACGGCGCACGATCCAGTAAAACATCAGGATCACGACGAGCACGCCGACGAAGCCGAGTTCTTCGCCGATCACGGCGAGAATGAAGTCGGTGTGCGCTTCGGGCAGATAGTTGAGCTTCTCGACACTGCCGCCGAGTCCCACGCCAAACCATTCGCCACGGCCAAACGCGATCAGCGAGTGCGTCAATTGATACGCCTTGCCCTGCGCATAACGGTCATCCCACGGATCGAGGTACGCGAAGATCCGCTCGCGACGCCACGGCGACGCCCACACGAGCAACGTGAATGTACCGACAGCCGTCGCCACTAGTCCGCCGAAAATCTTCCCGTTCACGCCGCCGAGGAACAACAGGCCCATCGCGATTGCCGCGATCACCATGAACGCGCCCATGTCCGGCTCGAGCAGCAGCAGCATGCCGACCACGCCGACGGCGAAGCCCATCGGCAGAAAGCCCTTGGCGAAGCTGTGCATGTATTCCTGCTTGCGCACCGTGTAGTTCGCCGCGTAGATCGTCACGGCGAGCTTCATGATTTCCGACGGCTGCATGTTCGTGATGCCGAGGGGAATCCAGCGGCGCGCGCCGTTCACGCCCTTGCCGACGTGCGGGATCAGCACGATCACGAGCGTGACGAGCGCGATCAGAAAGAGCTTGGGCGCGTATTTGTCCCACGTCGAAATGGGGATGCGGAACGCGATCACGCCCGCCACCGATCCCATCACGACAAAGAGGATCTGGCGCACGAGGAATGCATAGTCGTGATACGCCGCGTACTTCGGCGAGTCCGGCATCGTAATCGACGCCGAGTACACCATCACGATGCCGAGACCGAGCAGCGCGACGACCACCCACAGCAGCGAGTGGTCGTAGTCGAGCATCCGCGAGCGCAGCGGACGCACACCGTTGACGGCGCTCGACAGCCCGCCCGTGCGCGACGTGCGCTCGGCTGCCGCCGCGCCACCTGCGGAGCCACGCTGTTTGCCGAGTTGCGACCCGAAGCGTTCCGTCCAGCTCATATCATCGTCCCCCGTTCGGCAGCGATGTCTTCGACCGCGCTCTTGAACACTGCGGCGCGATGCGCGTAACCCTTGAACATGTCGAAGCTGGCGCACGCGGGCGACAGCAGGACGGCGTCGCCCGGTTGCGCGACGGCGCTGGCTGCGCGCGTCGCTTCTTCGAGTGTGGCGTGATCGGTCATCGCGATGCCCGTATGCGCGAGCGCCGCGCGAATCTGCGGCGCGTCGCGGCCGATCAGCATCACCGCGCGGCACCAGCGCATCACCGGCTCGGCGAGCGGATCGAATTCCTGGCCCTTGCCGTCGCCGCCCGCGATCAACACGACGCGCTGTGCGAGGCCGTCGAGCGCGGCAACCGTCGCGCCGACGTTGGTGCCCTTGCTGTCGTCGACGTAATCGACACCGTCGATCGACGCAATCAGTTCGACTCGATGCGGCTCGCCGCGATACTCGCGCAAGCCGTGCAACAGCGGCGCGCCTGGCAGACCGATGGCGCGCGCGAGCGCGAACGCGGCCAGCGCGTTGGTCGCGTTGTGCAAGCCGCGGATACGCAGCGCGTCGGCGGGCATCAGACGCTTCAGCCCGATGTTCGGCGGCGTCGTGGATTCACTCTTGCGACGGCGCGTGGGCGCGGGTTCGTCGGTCGCGTCGCGATCGTGCGCATCAACGAGCCAGATCATGCCGCTCTCGCGCATCAAGCCGAGGTCGCCGTCGCGCGCCGGTTCGCCTGTGCCGAACGTCACCACCTGCGCGCCGCCTGGCTGCGACGGCGCGAGCGCCATGACGCGAGCGTCGTCGCGGTTGAGCACACGCACCGTGTTCTTGCCGAAAATCTTGCCCTTCGCCGCTGCGTACGCATCGAGACCACCGTGCCAGTCCAGATGATCCTGCGTGATGTTCAGGATCACGGCAGCGTCCGGCTCGAACGTGTGCGCAGTTTCCAGCTGGAAGCTCGACAGCTCGAGCACCCATACGTCGGGCAGCGCGGTGTTGTCGATCGCTTCCGTCAGCTTGTCGAGCGCGGCCGGGCTGATGTTGCCCGCGACCGCGACCTTCTTGCCCGCGCGCTCGCACAACAGGCCCGTCAGACTTGTCGTCGTGGTCTTGCCATTCGTACCCGTGATCGCGATCACCTTCGGCGCGTAACCGCTTTCGCCAAGCGTGCGCAACGCTTGCGCGAAGAATTCGAGTTCGCCCCACACGGGGATATCGCGTTCGCGCGCGGCGGCGATCAGCGGCACGAGATCGGCGGCGAGCGGCGACAGGCCCGGGCTGATCGCGACCAGCTCGACGCCTTCCAGCAGCACCTCGGAAAACGGCCCGCCGACAAAATCCCCGTCGATGCCATGCGCTTCGAGCGCGGACAGATTCGGCGGCACTTCGCGCGTGTCGGCAATGCGCAGGCGGCAACCATGCCGCGCGCACCAGCGCGCCATCGCGAGGCCCGATTCACCGAGCCCCAGCACGAGCACCATCGGCTTTTGCCGATCCCGAAACTTCTCGCCAAACATCGACTGCTTCCCCTTGCTTTGCGACTTGCTTGCGACTTTAAGTACGACTCGAATGCGGCTTAACGCAACTTGAGCGTGGACAAACCGAACAGGCACAACATCAGCGTGATGATCCAGAAACGCACCACCACTTGCGTTTCCTTCCAGCCCGACAATTCGAAGTGGTGATGCAGCGGCGCCATCTTGAAGATGCGGCGGCCTTCACCGAAACGCGCCTTCGTGAACTTGAACCACGTGACTTGCAACATCACCGACACCGTCTCGGCGACGAAAATCCCGCCCATGATGAACAGCACGATTTCCTGACGCACGATCACGGCGATCGTGCCGAGCGCGCCGCCCAGCGCGAGCGCGCCGACGTCGCCCATGAACACTTGCGCCGGGTGCGTGTTGAACCACAGGAACGCGAGCCCTGCCCCGCCCATCGCCGAGCAGAAGATCAGCATTTCGCCCGCGCCCGCGATGTGCGGAAACAGCAGGTATTTCGAATAGACGGCACTGCCCATCACGTACGCGAACACGCCGAGTGACGAGCCGACCAGCACGACGGGCATGATGACGAGGCCGTCGAGACCGTCGGTGAGATTCACTGCGTTGCTCGAACCGACGATCACGAAATACGTCAGCGCGATGAAGCCCCACACGCCGAGCGGATAGGTCATCGACTTGAGGAACGGCAGCAACAGGTCGGCACGCGCGGGCAGGCCCATCGAAAGGCCGCTGCGCACCCACGCCATGAACAGGTCGAACACGCGCACGTTGCTCGCTTCCGACACGCTGAACGCGAGATACACGGCTGCGAAGAGACCAATCACCGACTGCCAGAAATACTTTTCGCGCGACGACATGCCGCGCGGGTCCTTGTAGACGACCTTGCGATAGTCGTCGACCCAGCCGATCACGCCAAAACCGAACGTGACGAGCATCACGATCCAGATGAAGCGGTTGGTCAGGTCGGCCCACAACAGCGTGGACACGGCGATGCCGATCAGAATCAGCACGCCGCCCATCGTCGGCGTGCCCGATTTCACGAGGTGCGTCTGCGGGCCGTCCTTGCGCACGGCCTGGCCGACCTTCATCTGCGCGAGCTTGCGGATCACCCACGGGCCGCAGACGAGCCCGATCAACAGCGCGGTGATCGTCGCCGCGACAGCACGAAACGTCAGATAACTGAACACGCGCAAAAAGCCTACGTCGTTCTGCAGCCATTGCGCCAGCGCCAGTAACATACTTCTGTCCTTCTCTTTCAGTGTGCGCCGGGCGTCGAGCCCGGTGCAGCGGGTTGTGGACTCGTAACGGCGTCCACCACGCGCTCCATTTTCATGAAGCGCGAGCCTTTCACGAGATACGTCGCAGCCGCGCCGTAACCGGCCTGCTGCAATTGCGCGACGAGCGTGTTCACGTCGTCGCAATGGTGTGCTTCGCTGCCGTACGCGGCGCAGGCATCACGGGATGCATCGCCCAGCGCATACAGCGCATCGATGCCGCGCGCCTTCGCGTACGCGCCGACTTCGCGATGAAACTCCGGACCGTTGTCGCCGACTTCACCCATGTCGCCCATCACCAGCACGCGCGGCGACGGACGCTCAGCGAGCACGTCGATGGCGGCGAGCATCGAATCGGGATTCGCGTTGTAGGTGTCGTCGATCACGGTCGCGCCAGCCATCGAGCCGAGCACCGCGCGCTTCACCTGCAAGCGGCCCTTCACTGCGCCAAATGCTTCGAGACCGCGCTTGATCGCTTCGAGCGAAACACCTGAGGCGAGCGCTGCCGCCGTCGCTGCCAGAGCGTTGTGCGCGTTGTGCGCGCCGAGCACTTGCAGCGTGACATCGACGTGGCCTTCGGGCGTATCGATGCTCAACTGATTGCCGTCGAGTGTGCCTTGGACCGCAGCTTCCGTCGTGCGTTCGTCCGTGTTCAGCGCGAAATCGACGATACGATTGCCCGTTGCCGCGACGCGCCAGATGCCGGCATAGGCATCGTTGGCCGGGAACACGGCGACGCCTTCGGCTTTAAGCGCGTGAATCACGCTCGCGTGCTCGAGCGCGACGGCCTCGACCGTCGCCATGAATTCCTGATGCTCGCGCTGCGCGTTGTTGACGACCGCGACAGTCGGCTCGGCGATCGTGCCGAGCAGCGCCGTTTCGCCCGGATGGTTCATGCCGAGTTCGACGACGGCGAGCTGGTGCGTTTCGTTCAGACGGAACAGCGTCAGCGGCAAGCCGACGTCGTTGTTGAAATTGCCGGCCGTCGCAAGACGCGATTGCTCACCGACAGCCGCCGCGAAGATCGACGAGATCATTTCCTTGACCGTCGTCTTGCCGTTGCTGCCCGTTACCGCGACTAGCGGCATCGCAAAGCGGCGACGCCAGCCGTTGGCCAATGCGCCCAACGCCGTGCGCGTATCGCCCGTCACGCGCAATGCGGGCACGTTGAAGTTGTCCGGCGTGCGGGTGACGAGCACCGCGCTCACGTTGCGCGCGGCGACGTCGGCCAGAAAATCGTGCGCGTCGAAACGGTCGCCCTTCAGCGCGACGAACAGATCGCCGGGACCGCACGAACGGCTGTCCGTCGAAACACGCTCGCACGCGACCGATTCGTCGCCCGTTACTGTTGCGCCAGGAATCAGTGCGGCGGCTTCACGCAGCGTGAACATCATGATTCGCTACCTCCGCGTGCGTGCGTGGTGCGTGCAGCCAGCGCGAGCCGCGCGTGATCCTGATCCGAGAACGCGCGCTTCTTGCCCATGATTTCCTGCGTCGATTCGTGACCCTTGCCCGCCAGCACGATGACGTCCTCGCGCGCCGCGCAACGCACGGCTTGCAGGATCGCGCTCGCGCGGTCTTCAATGCGGCGCGCCTTCGACGCGTCCTTCATGCCGGCCGCGATCTGGTCGATGATTCTTTGCGGATCTTCGCTGCGCGGGTTGTCGCTCGTCACAACGACGCCATCGGCGCAGCGCTCCGCGATTTCACCCATCAACGGACGCTTGGTCGCGTCGCGGTCGCCGCCGCAGCCGAACATGCAGATCAGCTTGCCGCCGCGCGCATCGGCGATCGGGCGCAATGCTGTCAGTGTCTTTTCGAGCGCATCCGGCGTGTGCGCAAAGTCGATCACGACGAGTGGCTCGTCGTTCTGCAGGCGGCCGCCGAGGCGCTCCATCCGGCCGTTCACCGATTCGAGCTTCGCGAGTTGCGCGACCGCGGCGTCGAACGGCACGTCGGATGCGAGCAGCGCGCCGAGCACGCCGAGCAGATTGCTCACGTTGAACGTGCCGAGCGTGTTGACCTCGATGTCGGTATTGCCCCAGTCCGACGCGATGTGGAACGCCGTGCCCGTCGCCGTCGCGCGCACATTGGACGCGACGATCGACGCGTCGGCCTGCACGTCGGCGTGCGATTGAAGCGCGTATGCGATGGTTTTCGCGTGACCTTTCGTGCTTGCGATCAGGCGGCGGCCCGCTTCGTCATCGGCGTTGATGACGGCGGCCTTCAGTTCGGGCCACGCGAACAGGCGCGCTTTCGCGGCTTCGTAGGCTTCGAATGTGCCGTGATAGTCGAGGTGATCCTGCGTGAGATTCGTGAACACGGCGACACTGAACGCGGTGCCGTTCACGCGCCCCTGATGCAGCGCGTGCGACGACACTTCCATCGCGACGGCCTTCGCACCCGCGGCGCGCAAATGCGCGAGGTTGCGTTGCAGTTGCGGTGCGTCGGGCGTCGTGAAGCCTGTGTACACGAGGTGGCCCGGCATGCCGCTGCCCAGCGTGCCGATGATCGCGCACGGCTGGCCGAGCGCCGTCAGCGCGGCCGAAATCCAGTTCGTGCAGGACGTCTTGCCGTTCGTGCCCGTCACGCCGATCACGCGCATTGCGTCGCTCGGATCGCCGTACCACGCGCTCGCGATTGTGCCTGCCAGTTCGTTCAGGCTCGGCACGGCGAACATCGTCGCGGCGTCGATATCGCCCGCAAAACCGTCCGACTGCACGAGTACGGCAGCCGCGCCGCGCTCGATCGCGTTCGCGATGAACGGACGGTTGTCCGCGCCGTCGACGGCATACGCGAGAAACACGTCGCCTGCCGCGATCTTGCGGGTATCGGCGTGCAAATGTGCGCCTGGCTGCACGCGTGCGCGCAGCCAGGTTAGCGCGTCAGCAATCTGCTGTTGCGCTGGATGAGAAGAACGCAGCGCACTCATCTAACAACTCCGGGGCGGTTCTTCGTACTGTCTGAAATCTGCAGCTTCTTCGGCGCGGCGTGCGTCGAAAGTTTCTTTGCACCGTTGTTTGCGCCGTTCGCGGCAGGTTGCGACGCGGCGGCAGGCTTCGCGGGATTCATTTCGTCCGACACGACCATCTGCTTGACGGGCTGATCGGGCGGCACGTTCAGCGAGCGCAGCGTGTCGCCGACGATCGACGAGAACACCGGACCCGACACCTGGCCGCCGAAGTGGCTGCCCGCCGTCGGTTCGTCGACAGACACGGCCACCACGATGCGCGGATTCGGCATCGGCGCCATGCCGACGAACGACGCGCGGTACTTGCTGTGGTCATAGCCACGGCCGACGTGCTTGTACGCCGTACCCGACTTGCCGCCTACGCGATAGCCGGGCACGGCCGCATCCGGCGACGTACCGCCAGGCGACACAACGGTTTCGAGCATCGCGCGGACTTCGCGCGCGGTGGTCGGCGCGAAGACTTGCGTGCCAGTGGCCGGCTGGTCTTTCGGTGTGCGGAAAATCGACACGGGCAGGATCCGGCCGTCGTTCGCGATGGCCGTGTAGGCGCGGCCCAGCTGGAACAGCGACACGGACAGACCGTAGCCGTACGACATCGTCGCCTGCTCGATACGGCGCCAGCTCTTCCAGGGGCGCAGACGGCCCGCCGCCGCGCCCGGGAAACCGACCTTCGGCGCCTGACCGAGACCAATGCCCGTATACATGTTCCACATCTCTTCGGGCCTGAGCTGCATCGCGATCTTGGTCGCGCCGATGTTGCTCGACTTCTGGATCACGCCGCCGACCGTCAGCACGCCGAAGCCGGAGTCGTCGGTGATGGGTGCGCCGTCCAGCACGAAACGGCCGCCACCCGTATCAACCAGTGTAGTCGGCGTAACGCGGTGCAGATCGAGCGCGAGCGACACCGTGAACGGCTTCATGATCGAGCCCGGCTCGAACGTGTCGGTCAGGATGCGGTTGCGCAGCTGCTCGCCCGTCAGATGCGAGCGGTCGTTCGGGTTATAGGTCGGATAATTGACGAGCGCGAGCACTTCGCCCGTTTGCACGTCGATCACCATCGCGGCGCCCGCTTTGGCCTTGAACTTCTGCACGGCCGCTTTCAGGTTCGTGTACGCGATGTACTGGATCTTGCTGTCGATCGACAGGTCGACGTCGGCGCCGTTGTGCGGCACGACCTGCTCGTCCACGTCTTCGACGATATGGCCGAGACGGTCCTTGATCACGCGACGGCTGCCCGCCACGCCCGCGAGCATCTTCTGGTCGCCGAGTTCGACGCCTTCCTGACCTTCGTCCTCGACATTCGTGAAGCCGATCAGGTGAGCCGTGATTTCGCCTTCCGGATAAAAGCGCTTGTACTCGTTGCGCTGGTAGATGCCGGGGATGCCCAGCGCCTCCACTTTCGCGGCCACCTCGACGGGCACCTGGCGCTTCACATAGACGAACGTCTTGTCTTCCGACAGCTTCTTGCGCAGCTCCGGCTGCGTCATGTCGAGCAGCTTGGCGAGATCGGCGAGCTTGTCCGCACCGAGGTCGTCGGGCACCGACTCGGGAATCGCCCAGATTGCGCGCACGGGCAGGCTCGTCGCGAGCACGAGGCCGTTACGGTCGAGAATCTTGCCACGCGTGGCCGGCAACTCCAGGCGGCGCTGATAGCGGCTTTCGCCCTGCTTCTGATAGAAGCCGTTACCCGGGCCCTGAATCCAGAACGCGCGCGCCGTCAACGCGACGAACGCCATGAAGAGCAGGAACACGACGAGCTTCGAGCGCCACATCGGCAGGCGCACCGAGAGAATCGGATTCGCCGAGAACGCGACGCTCTTGTTCTTGTTCGACGATTTCTTCATCGCGTGGCTCCACGAGCTTTCGCGACCGACGCCGGAGTCGGCGCCGAGACCGGGATCGGCGCGTCTTCGGCCTTGGCGGAGCCGGCGTCGAGCGTCAGATATTGCGTGCGTCCCGTGGTCGCGCCCTGCATCTTGAGAGAATCAGTCGCGATCTGCTCGATCCGCGAGGTCTTCGACAACGCGCTCTGCTGATATTGAAGCTGCGAATAGTCCTGCTGCAGCTGGCGCTCCTGCGATTGGGCGCGCTGCAACTGGATAAAGAACTGACGCTGCTGATTGGTCGCGTTGACGACGGAAAGCGCACAACCCATCACGACGATCAGCAGGAAGATATTGAGGCGGTTCATGGCGCGATCCGCTCCGCGACGCGCATCACGGCGGAACGGGCGCGGGGGTTCGCGGCGACTTCGGCGTCGCTCGCGAATACGCGGCCAATCAGTTTGAGCGGCGGGCTCGGCAGGTCGACGGCGCGGATCGGAAGACGGCGATCGACAGCAGGCGCATTCGAGTGCGCCTGCATGAACCGCTTGACGATCCGGTCTTCGAGCGAATGAAAGCTGATCACGACCAGCCGCCCCCCTTGCTCCAGCAACGACAATGCTGCTTCTAGTACGACTTGCAGCTCCGCAAGCTCTTGATTGATGTGAATCCGTATAGCTTGAAAGGTGCGGGTTGCCGGGTCCTTACCCTTCTCACGGGTTTTGACGACGTTAGCCACGATTTGGGCAAGCTCGCCCGTGCTGACGAGAGGCCCAAGACGGTCGGACTCTGCCCGGCGAGCAGCAAGCGCCTTTGCAATCTGAAAAGCAAACCGTTCTTCCCCATAATCCCGTATCACCTCCGTCATTTCCTGCACCGTGGCCCGAGCCAGCCAATCCGCGGCGGACTCGCCGCGCGTCGGGTCCATCCGCATGTCGAGCGGGCCGTCGGCGCGGAAACTGAAACCCCGCTCCGGGTCGTCGAACTGCGGCGACGACACGCCCAGATCCAGCAACACCCCCGACACACGCCCTACCCCGCGCTCGCTCATCGCGTCGCGCAGTGATGCGAAACTTTCATGCACGATCTCGAAGCGCGGATCGGCGATCTGCTGCGCGGTGGCAATGGCGAGCGGGTCCTTGTCGAAGCCGATCAGACGCCCCGATTCGCCCAGCTTTGCCAGCACCGCGCGGCTATGCCCGCCGCGCCCGAACGTGCCATCTATATAGATACCGTCCGCGCGCGTGACGAGCGCATTCACCGCTTCTTCGAGCAGCACCGTGCGATGCTGCAATTCGTTACTCATCGCAGGCGCCATATGTATTACCTGCGGTCAGAATGTGAAGTTCTTCAGAGACTCGGGCATGCCCTGCGACATCGCCGCCTGTTCCTGCGCGTCGTAGGTTTCCTTGTCCCAGATCTCGAACCGGCTTCCCATTCCCAGCAACATCACTTCTTTTTCCAGCTTCGCCGCCTGGCGCAGCTCGGGCGCGATCAGCACGCGGCCAGCCGTGTCCAGATCGACATCCGCAGCACTGCCGAGGAAGATGCGCTGAAACCATTTGGCTTCCATCGGCAGTGCGACGATCTTGGCACGGAAGACTTCCCACTCAGGGCGCGGAAACAGCAACAGGCAGCCGTCCGGGTGACGCGTAATCGTCACTCGGCCTTCTGCCTGTCCTTGCAGCGCATCACGATAGCGAGACGGGACGGACATCCGCCCCTTCGCATCGAGTGTCAGCGCTGACGCCCCTTGGAACACTTCACTCCCCTTTTTTCAGGGCGCTGAAAGATGTCGCCCGATTCTGGAAATTTACCGAAGAAAGCGCGTTGGATCACACAAAAATACACTTTCTCACACTGTCTCCCACTTTAGAGTAACCCCCAACACGGGTCAAGGGAGACTGGCGGTTTTTTGACGAATTTTGTTTGCTAGAACAAGGACTTAGCGACGCCTGCTCAGGTGACGCCTAAAAATGGAAAATCGTTATAAATGAATGAACTAACGAAACTTGTGAAGGTGATACGTGAAATGTGCGAGGGAAGAGCGTGGAATAAAAGCGTTCCTGGCGGATGAAAAGCGCGGGAAGACGGAAGATTTGGAGCGAATTTCCGGGGCGACGCGGGGTGCGCCACCCACTTCGAACAGTTTTGCTTTAAACCAGATTACACGTGATACGCCGTGCGGGTCATGATCTTCGACGCGGCCCGCATCAGCGCGCGCGCCGGGAACGGCAACTCGACGCCACCCGCATCCGTTGCGGCCTTGCCGTGTGCGGCTTCATCGATACGCATCTGTTCGACGATCGCGCGCGACTCGTGATCGCCTTCCGGCAGCGTGGTCAGATGGCCGTCCAGATGCAGTTCCACCTGCCGCTCCGTCTCTGCCATGAAGCCAAGACTCACTCGATCACCAAGGCGGCCGGCTGCAAGACCGATCGCGAGGGCGCCAGCATACCAGAGCGGATTGAGCAGGCTTGGACGCGAATTGAGCGCTTCGAGGCGCTTATACGTCCACGCGAGGTGATCTTCCTCTTCGCGCGCGGCATGCTCGAAGGCCTGCTTGAGCGCCGGCGAGCGCGTCGCCAGTTTTTGCGCCTGATACAGCGCCTGCGCGCATACCTCGCCGACGTGATTCACGCGCATCAAGCCCGCCGCGTGCGCGCGCTCCTCATCAGTCAGTTCGACTGGCTCCGTCGACGCGGGTGGAACGGGTAGCGGACGCGACATGCGCGACACCCCGGTCATTGAGCGTAAACCCCGATCGAACTCATTAATCAACTCATCAAGCAGCATTCTGGTCTCCACGACGCGGCGTCCGGATCGCTTCGCGCAAACCCCTGTCCATCAAGGCTTTGCGGCCGGTGGCAAGGAAAATTCCGAAGCGTTTAGGACAGCCGATTCTGGATTTTAGATCATGTTGCGTAAACGAAACAGCGGCCTGGTCGCCGCCCCGCTTTTTCTTTGTGCGCTTTGGTGTCTTTGCTACATTACGTGGCAACTTCTCGAAGAAGTTACGCAAGGTCGCAACACAGATAAATACTTGCCTTGCTTGAAAATAATTCGCAATTCCTTGGAGATCTTTCGATGAAAAAGTCGCTTCTCGCTCTGGCAGCATTGGGCGCGTTTGCTGGCGCCGCTCATGCTCAGAGCAGCGTGACGTTGTACGGCATTATTGACGAAGGTTTTAACTACACGAACCACGTGCAGACGGCAGCTGGCACTGGCCGTACGAACTCGAGCCTGTACAACCTGTCGAGCGGCGTTCTGCAAGGCAGCCGTTGGGGCCTGCGCGGTACCGAAGATCTGGGCGGTGGCCTCAAAGCGGTCTTCGTGCTGGAAAGCGGCTTCGACGTGAACTCCGGCAAGTCTGGTCAGGGCGGCGCGCTGTTCGGCCGTCAGGCTTATGTTGGTCTGTCGAGCCAGTTCGGTACGGTTACGATGGGTCGCCAGTATGACTCCGTGGTCGACTACGTCGGTCCGCTGGAAGCCGGCGACCAGTGGGGCGGCTACATCGCGGCTCACCCGGACGATCTGGACAACTTCAACAACGCAAACCGCGTGAACAACGCAATCAAGTTCACGAGCGCGAACTACGCCGGCCTGACGTTCGGCGGCATGTATAGCCTCGGTGGCGTTGCAGGCGCGACGGGCCGCAACCAGATCTGGTCGTTGGGCGCTGGCTACAACAACGGTCCGCTGGTGTTGGGTGCTGGCTACTTGAACGTCCGCGATCCGAATACCTCGTTCTGGGGCAACGTGCCGAGCAGCGGCGCGAACCCGACGAACAACATCGGCAAGGTTACGGGCGTCCAGGGTAACCCGGTCATCTCGGGCTTCGCTACGGCCAACTCGTACCAGGTCGGCGGCGCAGGTGGTGCGTACACGTTCGGCGCAGCAACGGTCGGCGTGACGTATTCGTTCATCCAGTTCGGCAACCTCGGCACGGAGAACGTCACGGCTCCGGCTTACCGCGGCTCGGCAACGTTCAACAACGGCGAAATCAACTTCAAGTATCAGTTGACGCCGGCTCTCGTTCTGGGCGCAGCATACGATTACACGCGCCTCGCTTCGTTCAACGGTCATGGCGGCGCGCACTACAACCAGGGCGCAATCGGCGCAGACTACTTCCTGTCGAAGCGCACGGACGTCTACCTGATCGGCGTGTACCAGCACGCTTCGGGTACGGACTCGACGGGCCAGCAAGCAGTTGCTTCGATCAACGGTCTGACGCCGTCGAACTCGAACAACCAGTTGACGGCTCGCGTCGGTATCCGTCACAAGTTCTAATAAGTTGTGAAAGCGTAGTTACCCTCGAGGGCGCCTTAGGGCGCCCTTTTTTATTGGTGCGCCCGTCAGCCTGTCAAATAGAAAAGGCCCAACGGGATGAACCGTCAGGCCTTTTCGGGTCTCGTTTGCCGACTGTCGTGTCGATCTATGCGCTAGTGGTCTCTCTCGCCTGTGCTCTTACCTGAGTGCGATTTTCACGCCCGGCCGTCACGCAATTCGCGACGCAGGATCTTGCCGACATTGCTCTTCGGCAGCTCCTTGCGAAACTCGACGATCCGCGGCCGCTTGTAGCCGGTCAGTTGAGTCTTGCAGTACGCGAAGATGTCGGCGTCCGTGATCGCGTCGTCCTTCTTCACGATGTAAAGCTTCACCGCTTCGCCCGAATGCTCGTCGGGCACGCCGACAGCCGCCACTTCGAATACGCCGGGGTGCTTGGCGACCACGTCCTCGATCTCGTTCGGATAGACGTTGAAGCCCGACACCAGAATCATGTCCTTCTTCCGGTCGACGATCTTCACGAAGCCGTCGTCGTTGACGGTCGCGATGTCGCCTGAACGGAAGAAGCCGTCGGACGTCATCACCTTCGCCGTTTCGTCCGGCCGGTTCCAGTAGCCCGCCATCACTTGCGGACCTCGAATACACAACTCGCCCGCCTGGCCGGGCGGCAGTTCATTGCCGTCGTCGTCGCGAATCGATACTTCCGTCGACGGCAGCGGCAGACCGATCGTGCCGCTGTATTCAGTGACCGTGGTCGGATTGCAGGTAACGCACGGCGACGTCTCGGACAAGCCGTAACCTTCGACGATCGGCGCGTGCGTGCGCTCGTACCAGCGGTTCGCGACGGCTTCCTGCACGGCCATCCCACCGGCGTTCGCGACCAGCAGATTCGAGAAATCTAGCTTTGCGAAATCAGGATGATTGAGCATCGCGTTGTACAGCGTATTCACGGCGGGGAACGTCGTGATTTTGTAGCCGTGCAGCGACTTGATCATGCCGGCGATATCGCGCGGATTCGGAATCAGCACACCGAGGCCGCCCGTGCGGATCGTCAGCAGACCGCAAACCGTCAGCGCGAACACGTGATACAGCGGCAGCGCGACAACGGTCACGAACTGGTCGATATCGCCGCGCTTCTTGCGCGCCGGTTCGACCCACACATGCGACTGCAGCACGTTCGCGACCAGATTGCGGTGCAGGAGCGTTGCGCCCTTCGCGACGCCCGTCGTGCCGCCTGTGTACTGAAGAAACGCGACGTCGTCGGGACTCTGCTTCACGGGCGTGAACTTGCTGCGCGCGCCTGCGGAAATGGCATCGTTGAAGCTGACGTGGCCCGGCAGATTCCAGGCGGGCACCATCTTCTTCACGCGACGTACGACGAAATTGACGATCAATCCCTTCGCGCCCATCAGATCGCCCATCGACGCGACGACGATATGTTTGATCGACGTATTGCGTACGATCGCCTGCAACGTCACCGCGAAATTCTCGAGCAGGATGATCGCTTCCGCGCCGCTGTCTTTCAGTTGATGCTCGAGCTCGCGTGGCGTATACAGCGGGTTCACGTTCACGACGACGTAACCCGCGCGTAGGATCGCCGCAAGCGCGACGGGATACTGCAACACGTTGGGCATCATGATGGCGATACGCGCGCCGCGCGCGATCCCCTTCGACTGGAGCCAACCGGCAAGCCGCGTCGACAGGCTGTCGAGTTCGCCGTACGTGATCTGCTTGCCCATGCAGGCGAATGCCGGCTTTGCGCGATATTCGCGGAAGCTCTCCTCCAGCATCGCAGTGACCGATTCGTATTGCGTCGGATCGATCTCTTTTGGCACGCCGGGCGGATACGACTTCAGCCAGACTTTTTCCATACGGCGTCTCCTCCGTGATTTTCGAATGGTCGTGCTAAAACCCGCATCGTAGCATGCGCACACGCGCCGAGATTCGGGATAAGCCCCCAGTTAGACGCCGTACTCGAAAGCGCGGATCGGGGCGCGAAGGCGCAGCACTTGCGTCCGCTGCGCGTGCGAAAAAGCGACTCAGGCTCGTTCGACCTCAACGAGACAATCGTAGAAAGTGGCGGAGCCGCCGAGGTCGGTCAGCGCCTGGCTGGTCACCTGGTTGGCGTTGCGGCCGTCCGGCGCGAGCTTTTTCCACCAGATCGACAAGCCGACGACGAGCCCCACACGCGCCTTGTCGGTCACGCGGGCGCGTGCCTGCATCGAGCCGCGATCGTTGAAGATGCGGACCTGATCGCCGTCGTTGATGCCGCGTTCGCTTGCGTCGTCGGGATGGATATCGAGGTGCGGCTCGCCTTCCGTCGCACGCAGGCTTTCGACGTTCACGAACGTACTGTTGAGGAAATTGCGCGCGGGCGGAGAGATCATCGCGAGCGGATAACGGGCCGCGAGCTCGGGCGAACCGTCCGCCGACTCATAAGGCGGCAGATAGTCCGGCACCGGTTCGAGGCCCGCTTGCGCGAGACGCTCGCTATAGAACTCGCACTTGCCGGACGGCGTGCGAAAGCCGCCGTTCGCGAACGGCGCATCGGGGACATTCAGCTTTGCCCAGCCATCGCGCTTGAGCGTTTCCCAGTTGCAGCCTTCCAGCATCGAATCGTCCCAACGAAACGCCGTCGACGCCACCGCCTCATCGCTTTCATACAGCGCCGGCTCGTCGAGGCCCATCGCGCGCGCGATGCCGCGGAAGATTTCCGTGTTCGGACGCGCGTCGCCGACAGGCGCGATCGCGGGCAAGTTGACCATCACGTGCGTGTGGCCGTACGACTTGTGGACATCGAGATGCTCGAGCTGGGTCGTCGCGGGCAGCAGCAAATCGGCATAGTCGGCCGTGTCTGTCTGGAAGTGCTCGAGCACGATCGTGAACAGATCCTCGCGCGCAAATCCGGCGGCGACGCGTTCGGAGTCCGGCGCCACCGCGACCGGGTTCGAGTTGTACACGACGATCGCTTCGACCTTCGGCCCGAATGCGGCGTCACCCGGATGGCACAGCGCGTCGCCGATCGCGTTCATGTTCACGACGCGCGGCTGCTTCGACGGCCAACCCGGCATCAGGTCGGGCCTCGACAACGCATGCGAATCGACGGGCGCCCAGCCCGACGATGACAACAGCGCACCGCCCGCGCGCTCGCGCCAGGCGCCCGTCAGTGACGGCAGACAGGCGATCGCGCGAACGGCGTTGCCGCCGCCGCGCACGCGCTGCATGCCGTAGTTCAGCCGAATCGCCGACTTTTTCGTGCCGCCATAGAGACGCGCGAGATCCACGACCACCTGCTCGTCGATTCCACAGATTTCAGCGACGCGCGCAGGCGGATAGTCGAGCGCGCGCGCTTTCAGTTGATCGAAACCAAGCGTGTGATCGGCAATGTAAGCGTGATCGAGCATGTCTTCCGCGATCAGTACATGCATCATGCCGAGCGCAAGCGCGCCGTCGGTGCCCGGCTTGAGTGCGATGTGCTGATGGCATTTTTCGGCAGTGAGCGAGCGGTACGGATCGATTGCGATCAGGCGCGCGCCGTTGCGTTTCGCTTCCTGCGCACGCGTCCAGAAGTGCAAATTCGACGCGATCGGGTTTGCTCCCCAGATCAGAATCACCTCGCTCTCGGAGAAAAACTCCGTAAGCATCCCGAGGCTTGCGCCGTATGTATATTTGAGGCCCGCCGCGCCAGCCGCTGCGCAAATGGTTCGGTCCAGTTGCGATGCACCGAGCTTATGGAAAAACCGCTGCGCGATGCTGTCGCCCTGCACGAAACCCATCGTGCCGGCATAGCTGTACGGCACGATCGCTTCCGGCGCGCGGCCCGCGATTTCCGACAGACGCTCGCCCGCGAGGCGCAGCGCTTCGTCCCAACTGATCGGCTCGAAGCGCCCTTCGCCTTTTCGCCCGATCCGCCGCATCGGCGTCGTCAGCCGGCGTGGATGATGCACGCGATCCGCATATCGGCTGACCTTCGTGCATAGGACGCCTTGTGTCGGCGGGTGATCTGGTTCGCCGACAACCTTGATCGCGCGGCCGTTGTCGACGGTCACGCGCATCGCGCAGGTATCAGGGCAATCGTGCGGACAGACGGCGCGGGCGAATTCAGCGGGAGCGTTCATGTTTTGTATCGAGGGACTGCGCGGATGAAGGTGTTGATTTTATTACGTTCCGGCGTCCGGATCTGACACATGGCCGTCAAAAATAGGGATGGGCGTAGAATCGATTTTGATCTTCTCCGGAATCGACTGTCCGGATCAAACTGCACACAGCCAGACACTCAATCCATCATGAAACTGCTTCCTGAAATCCAAGCCGCTCGCGGCGAAATTCAGACTCTCCGACGAACAATCCACGCCAATCCCGAATTGCGATACGAAGAAACGCAGACAGCGTCACTCGTTGCTAAAACGTTGGCTGGATGGGGTATCGAGGTGCATGAAGGCATCGGAAAAACCGGTGTGGTTGGCCTGCTCAAGCGGGGGACGGGGACGAAGTCGATCGGCTTGCGCGCTGATATGGACGCGCTGCCGATCCATGAACTGAATACCTTCGATCACCGCTCGAAAAACAAAGGGAAGATGCATGCTTGCGGTCACGATGGACATACCGCGATGCTGCTGGGCGCGGCGCGCCATCTCGCCAAGCACGGTGATTTCGACGGCACGATCGTCTTCATCTTTCAACCGGCCGAGGAAGGCGGTGCCGGCGCGCAGGCGATGATCGACGACGGGCTGTTCACGCGCTTTCCGGTCGATGCCGTATTCGGCATCCACAACTGGCCGGGCATGCCGGCCGGACATTTCGGCGTCACCGAAGGTCCGATCATGGCGTCGAGTAACGAATTCCGCATTGAAATCACGGGCGTGGGCTCGCATGCGGCTTTGCCGCATAACGGACGTGATCCTGTGTTCACGGCCGTGCAAATCGCAAATGGCCTGCAAAGCGTGATCACGCGAAACAAGAAGCCGCTCGATACCGCCGTCCTGTCGATCACCCAGATTCATGCCGGCGATGCCGTCAACGTCGTGCCCGATTCCGCGTGGCTTGCGGGGACCGTTCGGACTTTCACGACGGTGACGCTCGATCTGATCGAGGCGCGGATGCGGAAGATCGTGCAGAGCACAGCTGAAGCCTACGAGTGTTCGGTCGAAATGACCTTCCATCGCAACTATCCGCCGACGATCAATAGCGGGAAGGAAGCACGATTCGCTGCGGCGGTGATGAAGGAAGTCGTCGGTGAGGAGAAGGTTGACGATACCGTCGAACCGACGATGGGCGCAGAAGACTTTTCGTTCATGCTGCTGGCGAAACCTGGGTGTTATGCGTTTCTTGGAAACGGCAACGGTGGGCATCGCGAGGCCGGGCATGGCGCCGGTCCCTGCATGCTGCACAATGCGAGCTACGATTTCAACGATGAGTTGCTGCCGGTCGGAGCCACGTACTGGGTGCGGTTGGCGCAGCGGTTTTTGGCAGAGGCGTGAACAGCTTAGGACCCGAGAGTTCAGAACGGATATGCGAACCGGCGCGTTTGCTGTCCCGCTGAGGATAACGGGTTCGTGAACGGTAAAGTGGCCGCGAGTTGGCGAACCAGACGCCGCCCAGCCGAGTGACGGTTGTGCGGCGGACTGCCGCTGGGAATGGTGGAAATAGACTTGCTTAAGCCGCCGCGGCTCGGCCCGCTAGGGAAGCGACGTCAAAACGCGCGCCCCACAAACGCCAAGACCCCGCTTTTGAGGGCGGGGTCTTGGCTTGAATAAGGAGCCTGACGATTACCTACTTTCACACGGGCAATCCGCACTATCATCGGCGTGGAGTCGTTTCACGGTCCTGTTCGGGATGGGAAGGGGTGGTACCGACTCGCTATGGTCATCAGGCATGACGGGTTGCTGCGTCGCATTTG